>CBDTVL010000077.1:0-14447 GCA_965363755.1 uncultured Sulfitobacter sp. | reverse complement strand
TGGCCGTGCAGCTGCGAGTGTTGCAGGACAAATTGCCCCCATTTTCGATTGAACTGGCAAGGCTCGAGGTTGAAAAAGAGCTGGGTCTGCCAATTGATCAGATGTTCTCTGAGTTCAGCGAACCGGTCGCAGCGGCATCGATCGCACAAGTTCATAGAGCCAGACTGACCGAATCTGGTGAAGACGTCGCCGTGAAAGTGCTTCGCCCCGGAATTGAACGCGCATTTCGCAAAGACGTTGACGCATTTTATCTGGCGGCCCGCATGGTCGAATTGTTTGCGCCGGGTTCACGCCGTCTGCGTCCCATGGATGTGATCGAGCATTTTGACGGTGTCGTGCGGGGAGAGTTGGACTTGCGGTTGGAAAGCTCTGCCGCCTCCGAATTTGCCGCCAATACCAAAGATGATCCGGGGTTTCGGCTGCCGCCAATCAAGTGGGATCTATCCGCGCGTCGCGTTATGACACTGGGCTGGGCCGATGGTGTATCTATGGGCGATAACGACGCAATTGACGCCGCTGGACATGACCGTGTCGCGCTGAGTGAAAGTGTACTGCAGCTGTTTTTGCAACATGCCCTGCGCGATGGATATTTTCATGCAGATATGCATCAGGGCAACCTCAAGGTCGCCCCTAACGGCGACATCACTGCCTATGATTTTGGCATCATGGGTCACATCGATGAATATACACGCAGAGTTTATGCCGAGATTCTCTTTGGCTTTATTCGCAGGGACTACAAACGCGTGGCCGAGGTGCATTTTGAAGCTGGATATGTGCCCGCAGACAAAGATGTCGATGAGTTTGCCCGCGCTTTGCGTGCAGTAGGTGAACCCATCTTTGGTATGGACGCCACTCAGATTTCGATGGGTCGTTTGCTGACTTATTTGTTTGAAGTGACCGAGAGATTTGGCATGGAAACACGCACTGAACTAATCCTGCTGCAACGCACGATGGTTGTGGTGGAAGGGGTCGCGCGTTCGTTGAACCCACACATCAATATCTGGCAGGTCGCGCGCCCTGTTGTTGAGGCTTACATAAAGAAATCCATCGGACCCAAGGCAGTCCTGACTGATCTGGCAAAAACCGCACGGGTAATGGCGCGGTTTGGTCCACGTCTGCCCGGATTGGTCGAAGCCGCGCTGATCCGGCAATCCAACCCACCTGAAGATAGGTTTCGGCGAAGCTGGAGGACTGCCATCTTATGGCTGCTTCTAGGAGGTCTATTGGGTGCCGGTTTGCTCACACTCGCGCAATCTTGGACTCTCTGGCCCAGTAGTTTCTGAGGTCCGTCGACCATCCATTTTGGAGTTTCTGACCTAGAGAATGGGTGAGGGTCTCAATGACCTGCGCGGTGTCTGGCCAATTGACTTAGGCACATCGGCTGAGTGGTTGAATGCGGAAATCACTACGATTGTGCGAGATGAGCTGACCCGCCTATACCCGTTAAGGCGAAGTTAACCAATACTTACGACGATCAACGGCGATCCTGATCCTAATTGAAGCGGCAGAGCAGCCGAAAAGCAATACTGTTTTTGCAGCCCCAACGACAAATAACGCGCTGATAGCGTGTCGGATTATTCTGGAGTTGACGTTGTATGACACCACACGGTCCACGCCTGTTACCTCTCCAAAATTTCGCGATGGATTCCTCAAATCACGATGATTCCACTGCTGGTTTCAGAGGTTTTTTACCCACAATCCTGCGCGGCAAATGGATCATTACCGCTTTCACTGCGCTGACATTGCTTTTGACCATGTACTTTATCTTCGGGGTTTCCGTTTCCAAATACAGAGCAACAGCTGTCGTCATGTTGAAAACCCAACGGGATAGCGTCATCGATTTGCAGGGCGTCGTAAGTGGCCTCTCTGGCGAACGCTCATCAGTCAATTCGGAAGTAGAGGTCTTGCGAGCACGCGGCCTGATGACAGAAGTTGTTGATCGTCTCAACCTGTTGTCAGATCCGGAATTTAACACCACTCTGAGCAAACCCGACCTGAAATCTCTCTTGCGAGCAACACTTGAAACTGCGTTTTCGCGCTCTGGCAGCAAGCCCACAACTTCGACTCCGGTGGATCAAGTCAAGCGTCGGCAAGATGTTGCTGTAAATACGCTTTTGACCAACGTCATCGTCCGCAATATTCCTCAAAGCCTTGTTTTTGAGATCACTGTCGAGACCACAGATCCGGCGAAGTCGGCGCTGATTGCTGATACTATTGTGGACCTCTACATCCTCAATCAAATTCGAGTGAAATTCGAAGCAACAGAGCAGGCGACCAACTGGTTGGCCAATCGAGTTGCCGAGCTTCAGGTGCAACTGGAAGACGCGGAATCGCGGCTGGCCAGCTTTAGTGCATCAACGGATTTAATTTCTGTTGAGTCGCTACAGGGGCTTGAGCGACAACTGAAAGATCTACGCGGTCGAGTTGTGGATTCGCGCGGGATGGGTGCAGCATTGGGGACCCGGCTGGGGGCACTTAAGAACGCAAAGACATGGGAGCAAAAGGCGATCGCTGCAGGTGATGCAGCGTTAAACCGGATGAAGGTCGGGGCAGAAACCAGCACAGTCGTTGCGAGTGAATTCAATGACCGGTTTGACCGCATTCTGCTCCGCGCGGGGCTAGAAGCACAACGCTCAAAGCTGCAGGTGGGCTCATTGCAGGCCTCGAAAGCGCAACTGGAACGCCAGATTAGTCAGCAAGGCGGAGACTTAATTACGCTTCAGCAGTTCACACGTGATGCCGAGGCGAACCGAATATTGTATGAATATTTTCTTGGCCGTTTGAAGGAAACATCTGCGCAACAGGGAATTCAGCAGGCCGACAGTCGGGTGCTGTCAAATGCGGTTGCTCCCACCCGCGCAAGCAGCCCTCGGAAATCATTATTGATGTCTTTGGCTGCTCTCTTTGGTCTGGTGTTAGGTACTGGTTTTGTCCTTTATAAAGAAACTCAAAACGTTTGCTTTCGCACAGCACAGGACCTTGAGGAATACACTGGTCTCCCCGTTCTCGGTCAGGTTCCCACCATACCCGGAAAAAATCGCAGGCAGTTGCTCTCGCTTTTTTTGGACCAACCGGCGTCAGCCGGCGCTGAAGCCGTCAGAAACCTCCGCACGTCAACCTTATTGTCCAATGTTGACAAACCGCCACAAGTGATTGTGCTGACATCACCAATGCCGGGTGAAGGCAAAACAACGGTCTCTTTGGCTTTTGCCCACACTCTTTCCGGCATGGGGAAAAAAGTCCTGATGATAGAGGGAGATGTTCGCCGTCGCATGCTGCATCACTACTTTGACGATCTGCCCTGTTCAGGGTTGATATCGGTGTTAAGCGGCACCCGATCGCTAGAAGACGCTATTTGCAGAATTCCTGGGTTTGCCGCCGATATTCTGATGGTCGAGCGAACAGCCACAAATGCAGCAGATCTATTTTCGTCCTGTAAATTCAGAGACATGATTGCTGAACTTCGAACCCAATACGATGTGATTGTTATCGACACTCCTCCGGTTCTTGCTGTTCCAGATGCCCGCATCATTGCTCAGCAGGCGGATGTTGTGCTGCTAAACGTCAAATGGAATAGTACGTCAAAGTCACAAGTTGACGAAGCACTTCGATTGTTTCGCTGTGGAAGCAGAAAAATCTCCGGTCTCGTCCTGAACCAGATTTGCATCAAAGCTATGAAACACTACGGCTATGGTGGGCGATATGGCACCTATGCTGCCTATGATTCAGAGTATCTCGCGGCATAACGGGCAAGTTCAAACTGACTGCAAAAAGTCAGGAAAAATTGCCGCCAACGGACGCATACGTCTGCGCAAGCCCTTCCTTGAGGCTACGCGCGCTATTCCACCCAAGGGCATGTAATTTCGCACTGTCCACCAACATTCGGGGCGCGCCGTCCGGTTTGGAACTGTCAAAGAGGAGGTCTGCTTCGTATCCAACGACTTCCGCAATGTTTTCGGCCAAGGCCCGTATTGTGACCTCGACTCCGGAGCCCACATTGAGCGGGGCGTCGCCGGAATAGTTTTTGAGCAGAAACATCAGAGCGTCGGCCAAATTGCCTACATGCAAAAACTCGCGCTAAGGCATGCCGCTGCCCCACAAAGTCACAGATTCTGCTCCGGCCATTTTAGCCTCGTGAAGTTTCCGCACTAATGCGGTCAGCACATGGCTGGTTTCCAGATCGTAATTGCCACCTGGACTATAGAGATTGGGTGGGTTGGGCGGAAATAAAATCACATCCGTACTGTTTACGGTAAGCTTGGCACATCTTAATGCCCGCGATTTTGGCAATCGCGTACAATTCATTTGTTGGTTCTAACGGACCGGTAAGAAGCGCGTCTTCGCTGATCGGTTGGGGCGCTAGTTTTGGGTAAATGCAAGAAGGCCCGAGAAAACCTGCATTTTTCTCCATCCCCAGAATACGGATCGAATCAAGAAGGCGCAAAGTACCCATCCGGCCAGCATCGGGAGGGTGTTCCGGTGTGTCAGAACTTACCTGAACATGGCTTTGCGCTGCAAGATTGTAGATCTCATCAGGCTGAATTTCCTGCATTAGTCGGATCAATTTTGTGCTGTCGGTCATGTCGCCGTAGCGGAGTTTGAAGTCCAGTTCTTTGCTGTGTGGATCTTGAAAGAGATGGTCGATCCGCGATGTATTGAAGGAAGACGAGCGTCGTTTGATTCCGTGAACTTCATAACCTTTGGACAGCAAGATCTCGGACAGATAAGCGCCATCCTAGCCTGTGACGCCCGATATCATGGCGCGATTCAGAATTCTAATAGCCGCCTTTGCTAAGGATTTTGGTCAGAAGCCACCCTGATGCTGCATCGCAGAACCGAGCACAGCGGTGTTCTCATTCTCGCGCATAAACGTCGTCGTATCGCACAATATCATCTTCCCCGACATAGGCTCCAGTTTGCACTTCAATCAGAACCATTGGGACTTTTCCTGGGTTCTCCATTCGGTGTACAGCCCCCAGCGGGATGTAAACCGACTGGTTTTCTGTCACTAATTTAATGTCATCATCAATTGTTACTTTCGCCGTACCTTCTACCACAATCCAGTGTTCAGAACGATGCACGTGCGATTGCAGTGACAGCGCCGCTCCTGAATGTACCACGATGCGTTTCACCTGAAAACGGTTCCCGACAACCAGGCTTTCAAACCAACCCCATGGACGGTGGTCTTTTGGAAAGGCAGTCGCCTGAGCGGCCTGCTTTTCTGACAGGGCAGCGACCGCCAATTTCACATCCTGCGCTCGGCTCATGTCTGCCACGAGAACAGCATCATTCATCGCAATCGCCATGATGTTGTCGATGCCGATACCGACAATTTCGAGATTCTCGCTTTCTGAGCGCAAGAGAGAATTTGTGCAATCAATCGCTGTGGCTGCGCCGCTAAGAGAGACGCCCGCTGCGTTCGGGTTGGTTTCGCGCCAAACCGCGTCCCAGCCGCCAAGGTCGGACCACGCACTGTTGTAGGGAACCACTGACAGGTTGTTAGCGCTCTCCATGACTGCATAGTCGATCGAAATATCCTGGCACTTGGCCCAGGGCTTTGGTGCGAGGCGAAGAAAACCGAGATCGGGTTTCGCCTCTGCAATCGCTTCTTGTACCGGCGTTATCAGGTCGGGAGCATAGCTTTCAAATGCGGTAACAATGTCTTTTGCGGCACAAAGGAAAATACCGCCATTCCACAAATAGTTTCCGGCTGCCAGCATAGTCTCGGCGGCGGTGGCATCTGGCTTTTCAACAAACCGAGACAAAGGCACTGGTGCACCGGAGCCGTCTGGTTTGCCCGCGAGTTCCAGATATCCATAGCCGGTCTCGGCCCGGTCCGGGGTAATCCCAAACGTCACAAGCTGACCTTCTTTGACAGCGGTGAGGCCTTGCTCAACTGCAGCGTGAAATGCCGAAATGTCCGGCACAACGTGATCAGACGGAGCAATCAGCAGGATCGCTTCGGGATCGCCTTTTGCCAGATACATTGCCGCAGCGAGTATCGCTGGCGCAGTATTGCGCCCTTCTGGTTCGATCAGGATGGCGCCTGGATCAATGCCCAGTTCCGTGAGCTGCTCGGTAACAATAAAGCGGAAATCGGCATTGGTCAGTATAACCGGGGCCTTGAAGGACAGACCTAAGGATTGTCCCGCCATCCGTTTGGCGGTGGACTGAAAAAGAGATTCAGCGCCAATCAACTGGGAAAACTGCTTGGGATAGCTTTTGCGCGACAGAGGCCAAAGGCGCGTGCCGGAGCCACCACACAAAAGAACTGGATAAACTGATTGCATGCCTGAATCCTAAAGAAACCAATATGATCGGCGGCAGATAAGCCGTGACCTCTAACGCAAACCGAATAGCAGATTGTGCGGATTTGAAAAGTGTTCGACTTGGGTATTGGGATGCAAAAATTGCTCCTGCATTCGCGACTCTGGGCACCGTGCGATCTATTTACGCTTTCAAAACCGACTAGCGACATGCTTGGGGCACATTTTTTCAGGAGCACTCAATGCCAATTATTGATTTATTCTCAGATTACCAACCCGGCCTGTCTGCCCCCGCCTCGGGTGGTTTCGGCATAACGCCTGACGATGCCAATGACCTGACAATCCTCCCACGTGCTGTCATGGTTGCCGGAGGCGGTGATCTCGGTGTCGTTCTTATGGACGGCAGTACGGTGGTATTGCCTGCGCTTGCTGCAGGCGTGTTGTATCCGGTGCGCACGCGCCGCGTTCTGACGGCTGCAGGCGGCACCACAGCCACTGGGATTGTGGGGCTTTACTGATGGTTGAAGTAGGGCTTGCCCTCAGCTCAATGCGTAGCATGAGTAGCAGCGCGTCGTTTGCCCCACCTGCAGGGCTGGGATGGAACGGCACGCCAACAAGTCTTAGCGCAGCACGATTCGGTGACACTTATATGGTTGACGTGAACCCTCGTGATCTTGTCGATCCGGCTATCTGGTCTGGCCCGGCCTATCATGTTGATGGCGTTTCTGGTGATGACAGCAATAGCGGTCTTGGCACAGTTGATGGCGACTTCAGCGCTGCCAAAAACTCAATCCATGCGGCCTTCACCGCCGGGAATGCAACTGGCAGCGCGTATCGCGTGTTGATCAACTCAGGCGAATTTGACGGTAGTGCATTCTCCAAGAACGGCCAGGTTGAACCGTCTCAACCGGTTGCCATTTTGGGGTGGGGCGGCACGGTTCGTTATCGCACTGGGCCGAATGAGACAACATGGAGTGATGCGGGCGGAACTTATTCTTCCGTAATTTCGTCATTAAACCGGCTCTATCGTACAGATGTTTTGACCGCAAATGGGCTGTATACCGAACTTGTGCTGGCTGCGGATCTCGCGACATGTCAGGCGAATGAGAATACATGGTTCAAGTTGGGCTCCAGTGTGCATGTTAATATCGGTCGTGCGCCGGGACCCCGTGACATCGCGGCGATACGCAACTTCAATGGGGCCAGGTTTTTGGTTCATGCAGATGACCTCTATCTTGAGGACGTTCATTGTGAAGGTGGGATCACTGGCGCGCTTCATTGTGACTCACAAGCAGATCGCAATATCGTTGGTGTGAATTGCACTTTCCGGTATTCGTCCCCTTCCAATGTGAATTCGCCATCGGATGCAGTCAAAGTGCGCCGCACCAATGGGTTAGTCGCGTTTTTTGATTGTGATGCGTCAGGCGCGGCCAAGGACGGTTGGAGTTTTCACGACGACGGTTATGGCCAAATGCATGTGCTGTTGTCTAATTGTACCGGACTTGAGAACGGTGCGTTTTCAGCCACGTCGTGCAACGGGTTTACGGCCCATGATTCTGTCATTTCAGTGGTTGTTGGCGGAGCCTATGGGTATTCTCGCAACGGTGCCGAAGTGCACCTGATTCAGAATGCGCGCGCATGGGTACTAGGCGCAATTGCAACTGCCCGCGACCCCGATGGAAGCTGTGTTGGTTTCAAATCTTCAAACACCACAACAATGTGGTTGGAGAATACGTATGCCGATGCGGCTGGTGGCGCAGTGTCTAATCTGGACATTGAAGCCAATGGCGGTACAGTGTTTGTCCGAAATCACGTAGCGATTTCCGGCACAAATTCTGCCTATAGTGGCGGATCGATCACTACGTTCTGATATTGAAGATGGTCGCGGAGCACTCCCGCGGCCGCCTCTTTGTGCTGGTGATACGCAAGTAGAGATCGTGCCAGTCGGGCATCGATTCTGGCGATGTCGATCTATATGACTCAACTTTTGACAAAACAGAATTCAGCGTATCTGCCCTCAGATCTGAATAGCCAATAATAGATGGAAATTTCGGGTCGCAAAGCCGCGCAGGTCCGACGATCGGCAATCCAAAATACCGATATTGTAGAATCCGATTGCTCTGAGTTGTTTGATATTCGACACCAGGCCGATCCAAATATGGGGCCAGGCCGATGTCAGCGTGCTTTATAAACGCGGCCGTCCTGTCAAATGACTGTTCGCCATGAAAAACAGCATTCGGCGGCGCATCTTCCGGCGGATTTTCTCGAAGGCGCCCAAGAATATGCAACCGCCAACTTGGTCGCAGTCGCGCTATTGCCAGAACTGCCTTCATGTCGAACTGGGTAGTGCCTGCACAAACGGCCTCGCGTATTGCCCTGTCTGAGCCAAATGGATTGGGCAGAACGTCCGCATAAAGCGCTTTGGGTATGCCAATGGGGTCTATGGCAACACCCGGATGGCCAACGAACAATTTCGCCAGGATCGGGCTCGCCATGCTTATTCTGTCGAAAAGGGGCGCAAACCGCAATTCGGCTGCACGGACGAAATCCGGTAGTCCCAATAACATCACATCATCACTGACCCGATAGACCAGAGCAGCATTGGTTGCATATCGCGCGACATGGGGCGCCAACAACAAAGGCGGGCCACTTTCAACAACAACAAGATTTGCGTCTCTTAGGGGCGCACGCAAATGTCTCCGCCAGTAGGCTTCAAAGGCGCGGTGAAATGGGCGCACAAGACGATCGAGCGCCTTCCATCGCAAGCTGAACGGGTGAATAGGCGCATACTGAAATATGGTGGTCAGTGTTTCGTCAATCACCTGAGTGCCAGGTTTCGGCGGATCATATAGAGACATAAATCGGCGATCTCCACGTAGCCATGAAATCCAGCTATACCCGGTTGTGATCAACGTGACATGCCATCCGTTCGCCCGCAATTCGTCAGACAGCCAAAGAATATTGGCCCGTCGTTTCTGAATAGCGAAATGCCCCGTCAGAATTACCGCTCGTTTTTGCGGTGCGCTCATTTAACGGCCGCCGGCGGTGTGATGGCACGGCGCAATTCAACGATTGCAGGGCGGGCGAATACGGCGGCGAAAGCAGCGTAGAGCAGCAACCCCATGGCAACCAATATGACCAGTGCCAGACCGTCGGGCAATCGATCAAATGGCCCAGATACAGCGGCCCAATGCACCGACGACGCCATGACCAAACCGGCGACAGCCGGCGCAAGCACCGCCCAAAGCGTTTGTCCTGCTCCAAGCCCGTATCGGCGCGGGACCGTTGCAAAGACGCCAATCATGATAACGAAGGATGCGCAGGTGACGCTGGCGGCGATAGCGATGGCGGAATGCCCTGATGCACCCCATGCAAACATTGCAGCCAGACCCAACATTGCAACATTGCGCCACAACACCAAACGGGCATGACCTGAGGCAATCAGCGCCTGCATGAGAACCATAGACGTCGCGTTTGCCAGACCAAAGAAACAAAGAACCTGAAGCAGCCCAACGCTCGACCCGGCATGTCCAGAGCCGATAAATACCGATAAAATATTCGGTGCAACTGCGGCCGCGCCGAGATAGACAAACGCAATGACCAACCCTGTGATCCGAAGGCCGCGCAGGAGTGCGGTGCCCATCTGATCTGAGGTCTTCGCCACGACAGACAGCAATGGTAGAGCCAGAAACCGCAAGGGCGCCACAGCAATTGTGTCGAGCAGGCCCAGAAAGCGCAAGGCAATCTGAAAAGCGCCAGCATCCGCCAAACCCAGCGACATGCCGACACCCAGTTGAAGTAGGGGCTGCAAGGCATTACCAACAAGCGCCTGTCCGGAAAGGTTGATGAATCCCGGTGCGACTCGACACAGATCCACCTTTTGTGGCCAGCCATGTGGTATCCATTGGGCCAGTATGAGTGCTGTTGTGGCGCCAAACCCGGCGTTGAGTAATAAAAACAGCACCAAGGACCACGGACCAGCGCCCAAACTCGCGGCCCATATCGCAGCCGCTGCGGCGACGCTCTGAACTGCCAACGTGCGCATCGCAAGCGCCTTGACTTGCAGTCGTTGCCGTAAGAGCCCTTCGGATACTGCGGCAATCCCACTAAACAACGGCACCAGAGCCAAGCCCGCTATCATTGGGCCAATCGGTTGGCTTACATCCCCGAACCGCTGCGCTGCCTCAACTGCCATCAACAGAATGGACATTGATCCAGCAGCCGCAAGCAGGGACAGCGCAAACAAGGCGTCGGTGTCGCGGACAGGCATCGGGCCATTCCGGGCGAGTATAACTGCCTCCGCTATTCCGTTGCGATGCACAACCTGCAGAAACCGGACCGGCGCCGCTGCGATCGCAAAGGCGCCTATTTCAGGCAGGCTGAGCCAACGGGCAATCAACAGAAAGACGGCGGCCGCGATTCCAAACCGCCCCCACTGTAGCAAGATGGACCAAAGCCCAAGAGAGGCGGTGGAGCGGCTCACCTTGCCGGCTTCATTGCGCGAAGCATTGGTATTTCGACCCAAAGGTATACTCCCATGCTGGCCAACAGGGCGGCCAAACTGACAACGACAACAAATGTCCATGCAGCAGGAGCGGTTGATGGCAAATACGGCAAAAGCAGCAACGTTGCCGAGCGCAATACAAACCGATGTGACAGATAAAGTGCGTAAGAAGCATCCCCTAGCAGCAACCCGACACGTGGTGCACTGCTTTGCCTGCTAAACAGAACCGGAGCAGATACAATGAGGGCTGCAGGCAGGCCGCTAGAAACAAATCTCGGTAATTCAACTGGCTCTGCATTCAATATTATCAGGCTCACCAAACCCAAAATCAATACCGGCAAGCCGCCTCGCTTTGGTCCCATTCCGGCAAGATCAGCCCGCGCGATCAGGACCCCAAAAGCGAAAGCCATCATCGTCGGATTTGTCCAGAATGCCAGCGGTGTGAAGTCAGGCATGAATACTAACCCGACTGCGCTGAGCGCAACAATGGCTCCGACGACGGTCAGAGATCCCATGGTTTTAGGCAGCGCCAAGGCACCCGCAAATATTGCGTAAAAAAACATTTCGTAATTCAGGGTCCAGCCCAGTGACAAAACGGGCGCTAGGCGACCATCATAGCGCTCATAGGGCCAGAAAAAGTAGGAACTGATGATCTGACCGAGGTCAAACTGCGTATCCTTGGCGCCCCCCGGCAGCACGATAAGTACAACAATCATCAGCGTGGTGAATAGATAGTAGAGCGGAGCAACCCGGATGAATCGCCGCCACAGGAACCGGCGTGCTGCTTGCGGCTGATCCCAAATTCGTTGAGCTGAAAGGGTGATGATAAAACCGCTGATGACAAAAAAAATATCGACCCCACGCGTCCAGGGCAAAGTCGAAAACGGCAGTGTCATCGCAAAATAATACTCAACCTCGGCCATGACGTGGCCTATCAGAACCATGATCGCAGCCAGCGCACGCAAGAGCTGGATGCCGGGTTGTTTAGGCATGTTTTATCCAAGTTCGATGGACCACGGCGGGTCGAGCGGCGTGGCAAATCCAGGCCAGCACAATCACCGAGAAGAAGAAGTTGTGATGGGTAAAATAAACGCCATGCGTCGAGAACAGCAGCGACGCTCCGATCTGACCGTAGATTGTCGCCCAGATGAACGATGCGCGCCCTTTGTGAAACGCATATCGAAAAGCTACGGCTGCAAGAGCAACAAAACCTGCGCCTATGAACGGACCGAAATCGACATAGGGTGCTGTAAAAAATGAAAAATCCCCACCACCGCGCACCGCTTCTATGGCAAACATGCGGTCGGACAACACTGCGCCGAAATACCCGTCGGTGAACGTAAAAAACAGCACGCCACGCAGAGAAAACATCCCGAATGTATGCTTGATCTCCGTGATCAGAGGTTTGTAGGAATTCCAAAGATCGTTGACGAAATAGAATGCCAGCTTCTGGGTCCCGATGTCCCATGCAGAGCGGTCGAGAGTTGGATTTGTAACGGCCTCACGCAGAACCCACATGGCCATGAACAGACCGATGCCCAGCGGAATGTAGTGCAACGCTACCAACCGACCGCGCACCATACAGAGGCCAATGTAGGCCGATAGAATGAATTGCAATAGCAACAACCGCTGCGACATCACGATCGGCAGAACCAGAAGAGACAGCAGGTTCACCGCCACGGTGATTTGGCACAAGCGTTTGCTTCGGCGATTCAACCCTCCAACGGCAGGCAAGGCGAGCAGCGTAGCCGCGAAAGCACCAGTGGCGGGAAGCGCGGCGTAAAACAGGCGCATCCCGGTAAAGAGCTTATTTTGCAAAAGCAGATCGCGTGCGGCAAGAGAGTCAGCGTAAGCCAAAACCGCCAGACTAGTGAGCCCGCCAACCTGACGTGCCGTCATCAATATCCACATCCCGGTGACGCCCAGAAAGATCAGATTTACGCGAAAATTCAGGGTAGATGCGCGGTGTGGATCGAACCCTGTCTGCATTGGGCGGACGGGGTGCAGTCCACGTGCAACACCATAATCAACAGTCAGATAGATCAAAAGACACAAGCCGATCCAAAGGCTCCCGAGCGCAGAGAATGCGGCAACCCCGATATCCTCTCGCGCCATGAACACCTCGACCAGATCGAATCGATTGGGCAAGGCAAGAGCCAGACCTGCCATGACAAACGTGAGCGCCCAGCAAATCATAATCAGAACTGGCGGCGCCAGCAGGGTCAGACCAGGTCGCATCAGGCACATTGCCTCAGAGATTGTGCGCGCTCGTAGATGGCGATGTCAGCCGCGCATAAGTCAGTGATACGGCGCATTAGGTCGCCGGTCGGTTTTGCAACGGTTTTGGGTGCCTTATTACGTCGCATAACCGGCAGCGGTGCGCCGGTCATGATCTTCAGCGCATCATGGAACGCGACCGATCGCGATAAGTCGCCGATCAGGGTAAATCGCTCCAATGCGATATGAGCCTGACCGATTGCTCGGTTCAGATCGTTTGTTTCAAAGGGCAGCGTTCGGGCAAAGTAGAACAGAAACTGTGCCGCCAGGCGTGCGGCATCCTGCGTATCCAAAAATGCGTCAAGCGTTTCGGGGCGCGCGTGATCTGGATGGTGACCTTGCAGATAGTAATAGTGCGAAACGAACCGATCCACAGGATTGCGGAGCAGGGTGACAAAGCGGCTGTGGCTCTGATGCGCAGAGTGCAGCTGGGGGTGATACCGCGCATGGGCCGATATGCACTGCAATTTGCGTGCCATCAGTTGGGCCAAAAGGACGTCACGCAACTGGTACTCACGCCTGATCCGATCCAACCCTTTGGCCTCTGGGTAAAGCGCCTGCTGCAAAGCTCGGCTTTCGCGCAACCGTATCGTTGCCTGCGAATAGAAATAACGCAAACGCAGGGCTGACCCAAAGCTGGTGCCGCCGCATTTCGGCACGTGGATATAGACGAGGCTGGTCATCAGATAGGGGATCCTGTCGCAATGCTGTCAAGGGCGGAGCGCGCGGCACGACCCAATGCTGTCACCTGTGTCTGGCACGGGATCATTAATCACTGGTTAACCACGCCGGTCTTAGGTTGGCTTGGTCTAATCACGAACGAACAATGCAATGCACATAGCCCATGTACTGACCCGGTTCTTGCGGGCAGGATCTGAAGAAAACACAATCGCCACTTGCCTTTGGCAGGCAAAAGCGGGGCATAGGGTGACGCTGATCCACGGGCGCGATTTCGACCCGAGTTGGCACGATGCCCCGCTTCCGGGCGTCGCGTTAGAGCTGGTCCAGGATCTGGTGCATCCCATTCGATTGAAAGACGACGTGCGCGCCATATTGACGCTTCGGCGGCTCTATCGCAAGCTAAGGCCTGACGTCATTCACACCCATCAAAGCAAGGCTGGTATTTTAGGACGCCTTGCGGCCTCGGCGGTGCCAGCAGCGCAGGTGGTACATGGCATTCACATCGTTCCGTTCAATGGAGTCGGGTGGATGAAACGCGCAGCCTATATTGCCGCAGAACGCACCGTCGCCCACCGGACTGATGTGTTTATTGCTGTTTCTCTGAACGCTGCCCAACAATATATCGAGGCTGGAATTTGTTGCGAGGACAAGGCACGATGTGTTTATTCTGGCATGCAGCTTGACCCCTTCATGCACTCCGACCTGCCGGTTGATTGGCC
>CBDTVL010000076.1:0-14467 GCA_965363755.1 uncultured Sulfitobacter sp. | reverse complement strand
GGGACACGCTGGCTGGTTTGTCTGTCGGGCGGCAAGGACAGCTACACCCTTTTGGCCGTGCTGCACGAACTGAAATGGCGTGGCTTGCTGCCTGTCGACATTCTGGCCTGTAATCTGGATCAGGGTCAGCCCGGATTTCCAGCCACCGTGCTCCCTGACTTTCTGGCCAGAATGCAAGTGCCACACCGGATTGAGTATCAGGACACCTATTCCATCGTGATGGACAAAATCCCGCAAGGCCGAACATTTTGCGCCTTGTGCTCCCGCCTGAGGCGCGGAAATCTTTACAGGGTTGCACGCGAAGAAGGCTGCAGCGCCGTCGTGCTTGGCCACCATCGCGACGATATCCTTGAAACCTTTTTCATGAACCTCTTTCATGGCGGCCGGCTGGCAACCATGCCGCCCAAGCTTGTGAACGAAGAAGGGGATTTGTTCGTCTATCGCCCGCTTGCCCATGTGGCAGAGGCTGACTGCGCGAAATTCTCCAGTGCAATGGGTTACCCTATCATTCCCTGTGATCTTTGCGGGTCCCAGGACGGGCTGCAGCGCCAGCAGGTCAAGACAATTCTGGACGAATGGGAAACACGCAGCCCCGGCCGCCGACGGGTTATGTTTCGCGCCCTGATGAACGCACGTCCATCACATCTGCTTGACCCGGTATTGTTTGACTTTGCCGGATTGATGCGAACAGCTGGCCCGGATTCCATAAAAGTTGAAGAAAACACGACGCAGAAGACGACACCACGTTAACCCTGCCCTGACGCCTCTACGCCTAGTTTGACCGGACGTGTAACTTTACGTCCGTTCGAAAGGCTTGCCCCATGTCCCGGCACCTCACGCGTGGCCTCCATTCCACGCAAGCGACCCTTCGCTCTACTTTGTCCTCCCCTGCGCTGTTGGCGTTTTTGCCAGCGGTAACATTGGGGGCTTACTGGATTGGAGGTGAAATGGCATTGATGGGTACGGCTCTGGTGCTTCCATTGGCTGTCGCATTGGGTGGCGGGTTCACAGAACACTCCGATCGCATGTCAGTGCCTCGCGACAGCGTGACTGGCCTGTTGCTGCGCGATGGTTTTGACGACATCGTCGATCAGGTCTTTGAGTTGACCACAACATCGGGTCATCATTCGGCAACGTTTCTACTGGAACTGGATGACTTCAAACAACTCATCTCTCGACATGGTCAGGCCGCCGCGGACGAGGTCATGACCCGCGCGGGCGAGCGCATTGCATCCGCCCTGCGCAATGGTGACAGCGTGGCGCGTTACGGCGATTGTCGATTTGCGGTCTGTATGCTCCCAGTCCGGCAACTTGATCTCGAATTGTGCATTCAGCTGGCAACGCGACTGCAATCCGCTGTGGAAGAGCCCGTTTCGATCGATGGAACGGCCCTTTACATGTCTTGCTCTGTTGGATTTTGCCTGCGCAGCCGGTCACCTGGCAAAACCGGGGCGTCATGGCTCAACGCAACAGCGACCGCATTGGACGACGCACAACGCAACGGCCCATCAGCGATTCGTGCCTTTTCTGCCGACATGCAGCGCAAGGAAAAATCGCGCAGCACTCTGCGTGAAGAGGCCGCAAATGCCCTGAATACCGGCCAGATCCAACCCTGGTACCAGCCACAAATCTCGACAGATACCGGTAAGGTCACCGGATTCGAAGCCTTGGCAAGGTGGACCCACCCGGTGCGAGGCGTGATCGCACCGAATGAGTTTCTGCCGATCATGGAAGAGACCGGATTGCTGGAACGGCTTGCCGAAGTCATGATGTACCACGCACTGACAGCGCTAAAAGCATGGGACAGCGCCGGCATGAATGTACCACAAGTGGCGGTGAATTTTGCTGGCCCGGAATTGGCGAACCCTCATCTTGTGGAAAAGGTGAAATGGGAATTGGACCGATTTGAACTCACCCCGGACCGCCTCGCCATTGAAGTGCTGGAGACCGTCGTCGCGGACTCGCCTGATGACATCATTTCGCTAAATATCAACGGTCTAAGCAAATTGGGGTGCCATATTGATCTTGATGATTTTGGCACCGGCC
This sequence comes from uncultured Sulfitobacter sp., assembly GCA_965363755.1. Lineage (GTDB taxonomy): Bacteria > Pseudomonadota > Alphaproteobacteria > Rhodobacterales > Rhodobacteraceae > JL08. The sequence goes on along the minus strand of CBDTVL010000076.1, from coordinate 12,421 downwards.
AAGCATCAATGGCCTCGATCCGTCGGTTTTCAATCAGCCGCATCAAGATCGACCGCTCGTTTGTGATGAAAGCTGATCGTGACCCGGAACAGCAGCGTATGATTGGTGCGATCCTTACAATGGCAGAGCAACTGAACCTAGAAACACTTGCCGAAGGCGTCGAGACCGTGGGCGAACACGCCTTACTGGCGCAACTGGGTTGTGGCCACGTTCAGGGATTTGGCATTGCCCGTCCCATGCCCTTTGACCAGACATTGGACTGGATCACCGCGCACGAAGCGAAATTAATAGATCCACCGCGTATTCGTGGCAAGGCGCGCTGACCATTTGCAATCACACTTTGGCTTGATCATCTACTAACACCGAAGACCCACTGTGCACCGCGCAGCATTTGGCCCGATTCCGCTTGACCTTTGGGGCCGCACTCTGTTGAACCAGCCTGACCAATAAAACGGCTAAAAACAACAGAAGGCGGCTGTCCCCTATGGACGATCAGAACAAGAACCTCATTCTTGCAACGGCGCTCAGCTTTATCGTGATCCTGGTGTGGTTCGTGTTATTTCCCCCGCCCGAACCCGACCCTGTCACACCCTCGACGCCAAATGCAGTGACTGAGGGCTCGACGCCAACTGCCGATACGCCCTCGGCGCCGGCCGGAACAGCGGTTACAGCAGCTGTAGGAACCGACACGCAGGACGCGGCTCTCACCGACGCGCCGCGCGTTCCAATCGAAACGCCCCGCCTAATCGGCTCAATTTCGCTATTGGGCGGGCGCATCGACGATCTATCGCTGCCTGACTACCGGGTCTCGCGCGCAGAAGACGCCGATATCGTAAGACTGCTTTCCCCGGTTGGGGATCCGTCCGCTTACTACGCGCTCTATGGTTGGGCGGCCGGTGCTGGCATGATGCCCGAGGACGTACCAGGCGCTAACACCCAATGGGCCGTCGAGAATGGCGACATCCTTACTCCAGACTCGCCAGTCACGCTGGTTTGGGACAATGGCAAAGGTCTCATCTTCCGGCGCACGATCGAAGTTGATCAAGAGTACATGTTCGAGATCACTCAGGCCGTTGAAAACACGGGAAATTCGGCTGCTGTGATGGCGCCCTATGGCATCCTAGCACGCCACGGCGAACCGCAAGAGTTGAAGAATTTCTTCATCTTGCATGAAGGTGTGGTGTCGATGGCCGACGACAAACTCGCTGAAATCGATTATAGTGACATGCCTGACTTTGCTGTTGATAACCGCGAGGGGACACCGGCCGAGCGCATCGACGGCGCTAGCAACGGATGGATAGGTTTCACCGATCATTACTGGATGACGACGCTCATTCCCGAACAAAACTCTCTCTTCCGGCTGACCGCAAAATATGTCGCAAAGACCGACATCTACCAAACCGAGATCGTCAAACCAACGCAGACAGTGGAACCGGGCCAAACGGTTGCTGTTTCGTCGCAACTGTTTGCCGGTGCCAAGGAATGGGAAACCATTCGCGAATACGAAGCTGAAGGCGTCCCTGGGTTTATAGACAGCATCGACTGGGGCTGGTTCTTTTTCTTGACCAAGCCGATCTTCTGGCTGCTGCACAATCTGAACCAGTTGGTCGGCAATATGGGTTGGTCGATCATCGGCCTGACCCTGATCATCAAGGCCTTGCTCTTCCCGCTCGCCTATAAATCTTATGTCTCGATGGCCAAAATGAAAGAGCTTCAGCCGAAAATGGAAGAGCTCAAGGAATCGGCTGGAGACGACAAGCAAAAGCTTCAGCAGGGCATGATGGAGTTGTATAAGAAAGAAAAAGTGAACCCGGCCTCGGGCTGTGTACCAATCCTTTTGCAAATTCCGATCTTCTTTTCGCTCTACAAAGTGATTTTTGTCACCATCGAGTTGCGTCAGGCGCCGTTCTTTGGACCTTTTCAGGACCTGTCTTTGCCCGACCCCACCTCAATCATGAACCTGTTTGGGCTGCTGCCACTTTCAGGTCCTGAGCCAGGGACAATCATCGCGACAGTGTTTATCGGTATCCTGCCGCTTTTGCTGGGTATCTCGATGTGGCTGCAGCAAAAACTGAACCCTGCTCCCACTGACCCAACCCAGCAGATGATCTTTGCCTGGATGCCTTGGGTATTCATGTTCATGCTCGGCAGCTTTGCAAGCGGACTTGTGGTGTACTGGATTGCAAACAACACCATCACGTTCACCCAGCAATACCTGATCATGCGCTCACAGGGGTACAAACCCGATGTGTTTGGCAATATCAAAGTCGGCTTTAAGAAAAAGCAAAAGCCTGACGCCAAATGACCAACTCAGTGACCTCGATATGGCGGCATCCGATCAAAAGCCACGGGCGTGAAACGCTAAGGCGCGTTGCGCTGAGTGCGGGGCGAACCATGCCGTGGGATCGCGTTTGGGCCGTTGCGCACGAAGCATCAAAAGCGGACGGATCAAGCTGGGTGCCCTGCGCCAATTTCAGCCGGGTGTCCAAGGCGCCAGCGCTTATGGCCATCACTGCCAAACTGGATGAAGCCACCGAGACCCTGACGTTGTCGCATCCCAGCCAACCCGACCTGCAGTTTGCACCTGATCGCGATGAGACCGCCTTTCTTGACTGGGTGCGTCCGCTGATGCCGCAAGATCGCGCGGCATCTGCTCGGATCATTCGCGTTCCGGGGCGCGGCATGACAGACAGCGACTTCCCATCTGTAACCCTATGCAACCTCGCCTCTCATCGCGCGGTTGAGCAACGCATCAATCACCCGTTGTCCATCGACCGCTGGCGGGGAAACATCTGGTTCGACGGAGTGCCGCCGTGGGAAGAATTTGACTGGATGGACCACCACGTGCAGATCGGAAGCGCGGTTTTTCATGTGCGTGAACGTACCGACAGATGCCTTGCCACCACAGCAAACCCTGATACTGGCATTCGCGACGCGGACACGCTGGGCACGCTAGAACATTGGGGGCATACCGATTTCAGCGTGCGTGCGGAAGTAATCCAAGATGGCGAGATTGCCGTCGGCGATTCGGTTCGGGTATTGTGATGCAGTTGTCTTTCCCCCTTGCCGAAGCCCCGGATGATATCAGCGCTGAAAAGGGCCGCAAGCTTTTTGCCGGCCAGACCGATTTTGTTAAAGGCGTTGTTGCCATGTCAGGCCTTCCTGACGCTGACCGGATGGAGGTTTGTTTTGCCGGCCGGTCTAACGTCGGGAAATCGACCCTGATCAATGCGTTAACCGGGCGCAAAGGACTGGCCCGCGCGTCAAATACGCCCGGCCGGACGCAAGAGATCAACTACTTCGCGCTGGCCGACAGCCACTACTTGGTGGATTTGCCCGGCTATGGGTATGCAAACGCACCTCTTCCAGTGGTCGAAAAATGGCAAAAGCTGCTAAAACAGTACCTGTCTGGCCGTCAGACCTTGCGGCGTGCGTTTGTGCTCATCGACGCCCGCCATGGGGTGAAATCGGTCGACGAAGAAATCTTGTCCCTACTCGACAGTGCCGCTGTCACGTTTCAATGCGTGCTGACCAAGGCCGATAAAGTCAAAGGGTATGATTTGGATAAAGTACTGGATCAGGTGCGCGGCGCGCTTGCCAAACATCCGGCAGCCTACCCCGAGATCGTCATGACCTCATCCGAAAAAGGCGACGGAATTGCAACGCTACGCACGATCATCACAACGATGCAATAGCGCTAAGTACCTGTTTTGGATAACCCTGAGCAAAAGGGTCAACAGATGAAGACGCAAGAAATGAACCGCGACTGGATAGCCACCGCCCGCACATTGTCACAAGCGCTGCCCTATCTGCAGCGCTATGACGACGCAACTGTTGTGATCAAGTTGGGTGGTCATGCGATGGGTAGCGATGCTGCGATGGAGGATTTCGCCCGCGATGTGGTGCTGATGCAGCAGGTCGGGATCAACCCGGTTGTTGTGCATGGCGGCGGCCCGATGATCAATGCAATGCTCGAAAAGCTCGACATCACGTCAGAGTTTGTGAACGGCAAACGGGTCACGGATCGTGCGACTGTCGAGGTCGTAGAGATGGTGCTATCTGGTCTTGTCAACAAACGCATTGTTCAGGCGATTAACCGGCAGGGTGGGTCCGCCATTGGGCTGTCGGGAAAAGATGCCAATTTGATGGTGTGTGACCAAACGGATCCTGCTCTGGGTTTTGTTGGCACGCCTGTGGACATGAACCCGGGTTTTCTCCGTGGCCTGTTTACCAACAACACCATCCCGGTCATCGCCCCTATCGGCGCCGGCCGTAACGGTGAAACCTTCAACGTCAATGGTGACACTGCAGCGGGCGCGATTGCGGCGGCTTTGCAGGCGGATCGCCTGCTCCTCTTGACAGACGTTGCTGGCGTCAAGAACGCCGCCGGAGATGTGGTGACCGAACTCAAGGCCGGTCAGATCCGCTCGATGACAGCGGATGGCACCATCGCAGGCGGGATGATCCCCAAAACCGAAACAGCGCTTGAGGCCATTGATGGCGGCGTGCGTGCGGTTGTCATTCTGGACGGCCGGGCACCCAATGCCTGTTTGTTGGAGCTGTTTACCGAGCATGGGGCTGGCAGCCTGATCCGGCCCGACTGACGCAACTGTGTCAACGGGTCGCTTGCAAGCGCCTGAACACGCCTTACTGTTGGATCATGGAACACGAAGCCATTATACGCCTTGCTGTTTTTATAGGCCTTTTTGCGCTGTTTGCCGCGCTCGAGGCCCTTGCGCCTCGACGTGCGCGCAGCCAGCCTCGCAGCACACGTTGGGTGACAAATTGGAGCATCACAGTTCTGAATACTCTGACACTGCGCGTCATGGCATTTGCACTCCCCTTACTGGCTGTGGGGGCAGCAATCGACGCCAGCACCCAAGGGTGGGGCCTGTTCAATATGCTTTCTTGGCCCTCTTGGGTCGAGATCATCCTGTCGATTCTGATTCTCGACTTTGCCATTTGGCTACAACACCTGATTACCCACAAAATACCTGTCTTGTGGCGACTGCACCGGGTGCATCATGCTGATGTCGACATTGATGTAACCACTGCAATCCGTTTTCATCCGGTCGAGATCGCATTGTCGATGGTGCTGAAAATCGGGTTGATTTACCTTTTGGGGCCTGCTGCACTTGCGGTTGTCTTGTTTGAGATCCTGTTGAACGGAACGGCAATGTTCAACCATGCCAATCTCCGACTGCCTCTGGCTCTTGATGCTGTGCTGCGCAAAGTGCTGGTTACTCCCGACATGCACCGCGTGCATCATTCGGTGCACCAGAACGAACATGACAGCAATTATGGGTTTGCGCTATCTGTCTGGGACCACCTGCTTGGAACCTATGTCGCCCAGCCTGAAGCTGGCCATGATGCCATGCAGATTGGTCTGGAGTGGCAAGATGATCGACCCAGCCGCCTTGGCTGGTCCTTGTTCCTGCCCTTTGCACGCAAATGACCTATGAAGTGATAGAACATGATGCCATGGCGCTGCATTTGCGCGTTCTGGGGGGATTTCACCCGACCTCAGAAGATAACGTGCCTGAGGGCTGCAAAACCCTGATCATGCTTGGCCCCGATGAACCTGCGTTTTGGCCACATCTGCAATCGCAATCCGAATATCTGGATTGTGGAGCTGACCCAATTGATCGCTGGTCCCGACGAATTATCGACGGATGGGCAAGGCAGCTCAACGCCATCTCGCTCTATCCCTTTGGCGGACCGGCCTATCTGCCCTTTTTTAGTTGGGCTCTCCGCACCGGGCGTGTCCACAAGTCCCCCATTCTTCTGCTGGTGCATGATCGCGCTGGGTTATTTGTTTCCTTTCGCGGTGCTCTTGCGCTGCGCGAACACATTGACCTCCCCGCGCCGCCGCCCAATCCATGCGAAACCTGTTCCGATCAACCCTGCAACTCAGCCTGTCCTGTAGACGCCCTCACCGACACAAAATACGACGTTCCAGCTTGTCGGGGGCAGCTTGATGCACCTGACCTTGCGGATTGTATGGGCCAAGGATGCGCTGCTCGACGGGCTTGCCCTGTCTCCAAATGCTTTGGCCGCTTGCCGGAACAATCGGCCTATCACATGAGAAAGTTTGTCCGACAATGACCCACATTCTGATCCTGATGCGTCATGCAAAATCCAGTTGGGGCGATCTCAATCTGGCTGATCACGAAAGATCCCTAAATTCTCGGGGTCGTCGATCTGCAGCCGCTTTGGGCCAATGGTTAAGAAATCAGGACTTAGTGCCAGATGAAGTGCTCAGTTCGTCCTCAAGACGCACTCAAGAGACATTCGAGGGACTGAGGCTTGAGACTGAACCGACCTATACACGCGCGCTTTATCATGCAGGCCCAGCCCAGATGTTGGACGTGCTACGCGGGGCGCAAGGACAATGTGTTTTGATGCTAGGCCATAACCCGGGGATCGCAGGATTTGCAGAGCAAGTCCTAAAGACACGGCCGCTCCATGAGAGGTTTTTTGACTACCCGACAGGTGCAACGACAGTGATGAGTTTTGAAACTGAAAAATGGGAAAATGTGCAACTCGGCACTGGCACCGTCACAGATTTTGTAATTCCGCGAGAACTGCCTTCATTCTAAAGGTGTAAGGTGGGCCTTAACCCACCTTACGTGTGGTTCTCAGTGGCCCAAAATTTGGCTGAGGAACAGTTTGGTCCGAGGTGACTGCGGGTTGTTAAAGAACTCTTCTGGTTCATTTTGTTCCACAATCTGACCTTCATCCATAAAGATCACCCGATTTGCTACCTGCCGTGCAAAACCCATCTCATGGGTCACGCAGAGCATGGTCATACCCTCTTCGGCCAGTTCGACCATCGTATCCAAAACTTCTTTGATCATCTCGGGGTCAAGCGCAGAAGTCGGTTCATCAAACAGCATGATACGTGGGCGCATGCACAGACTGCGCGCAATCGCGACACGCTGCTGCTGACCACCGGACAACTGGCCGGGGTACTTGTCAGCCTGATCAGGGATCTTCACCTTGGTCAGGAAATGCATCGCAATTTCTTCGGCTTCTTTCTTGGGAGTCTTGCGAACCCAAATCGGCGCCAGCGTACAGTTCTCCAGAATCGAAAGATGCGGAAACAGGTTAAAGTGCTGGAAACACATCCCGACTTCCGAGCGGATTTTGTCGATATTCTTGAGGTCTGAGGACAGCAATGTGCCGTCCACAGTGATCTTGCCTTTCTGGTGTTCCTCCAGCGCATTAATGCACCGGATCAGCGTGGATTTGCCAGAGCCGGATGGCCCCGCGATGACAATCCGCTCGCCTTGATAGACGGTAAGATCAATATCGCGCAGCACGTGGAAGGTGCCATACCATTTGTTCATCTGCTCAATCGACACCGCGACGTCAGTAGAGACATTCAGTTGTTGTGCTTGTTCAGCCATATTCTTAGCCCTTCTTTAGCGGTGATCGGTCCGAAGCTTGCGCTCCAGCCATTGCGAGTATTGTGAGATGCCGTAACAGACGACAAAGAACAGCAGCGCTGCGAACGCCCAGAGTTCCCAGTAGACGCCTGCCCAGTCAGTGGAAGACAGGATCGGCCCCCGGATCATCCCGACAAGGTCAAACATCGAAATAACCGATACCAGCGTGGTGTCTTTGAACAGTCCCACCGCCACATTCACGATACCCGGAATCGAGATCTTCAAAGCCTGAGGCATAATGATCAGACGTGTCGCCTGTGCATAATCCAATCCCAGACTGTCAGCGGCCTCGTATTGACCGGTTGGCAAAGCAGCCAATGCGCCCCGGATAACTTCGGCAATATAGGCCGACGAAAACAGTGTGATCATAATGATCACGCGCAAAATCAGGTCAAGTGCAGTGCCCGGCGGGAAGAAATAGGCCAGAACCACGTTTGCAACAAACAAGAGTGTGATCAGCGGCACGCCGCGAACGAACTCGATAAAGACCACACAGATCCACTTGATGATCGGCAAGTGCGATTGCCGTCCCAACGCCAATAGAATGCCGATTGGCAAAGACAGCGATACGCAGATGGTGCCAAGGATCATATTGAGCATAAAGCCCCCCATGTCCCGGCTTGCAACAGGTTCAAGCGCAATGAAATCTGGCATTGCGCCGGTTATGAAACCGGAGACCCACCAGGCAATCACCGCCCCAAGGACACCCGCTCCAGCGCCTGCTGAGAAGCTGACCTTTTCCACCTTCTTGAACGCCACAAAACCCACAATGAAACCGAGTGCGGCAGCGATTGGTACCAGAATTGACCCACCCCAGATTAGCCAAAAGGCCAGAAACGGGTAGATGCCGGTAAAAATCAGCAGGACACGCGGCAAATGCGAAAACAGCACCGGTGCCGCGGCCACAAACAGAAGAATGAACGCAACTGTCGGTCGCCAGTACTGCTCACTTGGGTATTTGAAGCCAAACAGCAACTGTTGCCAACGCTCCGAGAGTACGGCGAAACATCCACCACCGGAGTCCTTAATCAACTCACGGCATTCGCGTATATTGTCCGCGCTCCAAACCCCATTGGCGATCCATGGGAAAACACCAATAGCGAGCTTGAAAACGAAATATAGCGCCAGCAGTGTCATGATCGTATTGAAGGCGCCCGAAAACAGGTTTTGGCGGACCCACTTGATTGCCCCGGTTTCACCGGGAGGTGGTGCAGTCGGAGGAAGAACTGTATCGCGGACAAAGGCGACGGGTTGTGCGTTTGTATCGCTCATTTCATCGCTCCTTCAGTTTCATGGAGTTGTTGTAGACGTTCATGATCGCCGCAATCGACAATGAGAATGTCAGATAAAACAACATCAACAGCAGAACGCATTCGATCGCGCGCCCTGTCTGGTTCAGGGTGATCCCACCCAATGTACCCGTGAGGTCCATGTACCCAACTGCAATCGCAAGCGACGAGTTTTTGGTGATGTTAAGGTATTGCGAAATCAACGGTGGAATAATCACCCGCAACGCCTGTGGCAAAACCACTAGGTTCATGACGCGACCCGGACGCATGCCCAGAGCCGCTGCAGCTTCGGTTTGCCCTGTGCTGACGGCAAGGATACCCGCACGCACGTTTTCCGCGATGAAGGCCCCGGTATAAATCGCCAACGCGAACCAAAGCGCAATCAGCGACCCACGAATATTCAATCCACCTTTAAAGTTGAAGCCCTTTAGCTCGGGATACTCCAAAGTGATCGGACTGCCCAAAACAAAGAAAGCAATGATCGCCGGCAGGAAAAGAATTGCGAGTGAAGGCAGAAAGGTCGGTAGAATTCTACCCGTGTCAAACAGCACTTTCTTTACCCGAGAGCGCCACCAAAAAACGCCCACGATGGACAGCACAAACACCGCAACTACAGCCCATCCACCCGGTCCAAAAACCGGTATTGGTGTATAGACGCCACGATTGGTAAATGCAAAACTGCCAAACCACATACTGGCCGTGGCATCGTCACCCCGGAATGCCCCTGGTTGTGGGAACGCACTTGTTGTGACTGTGAAGATGACAATGATCCAGATGAGAACCGGAACGTTGCGAAAAGCTTCGACATAAAGGCTCATCAACCGGCCAACGATCCAGTTGTCAGATAGCCTCAGAACACCTGCAATAACCCCGATTACTGTTGCACTGATACAGGCCAGAAATGCCACAATAAGCGTATTGATCGCCCCAACCATAGACGCCCGCAAATTTGAACTTTGGCTATCATATTCAATTGGACGTTGGTTGATGTCGTAGCCTGCAGGAGAGCGCAGGAAATCGAAGGAAATGTTCAACCCCTGGGCCGCAAGGTTCGCAAATAGATTGCTGATAAGCACCGACACTGCAAAGATTAAAAGGATAAGAGCTAATGCTTGAAATGTGTACGATCGGTAGCGCGTATCATTTATCAGCATCGACAAGTTGAACGAGCCCTGTTCAGGGTCGGAAAGTGTCGTCATCTAAATTTTTCCCCGTTGGTCAGCCAGTTTTTTTTGTTTTCAGCTTCAAGGCTGTTGGCCGAGTTTTGGTCGTCAGTTGTACAAAGGGCGCAGAATTATCTGCGCCCTTTGGTCTTAAGTTCTTAGCGGAAAGGTGGAGAGTAGATTAAACCGCCTTCGGTCCACTGTGCATTCAAACCGCGCGCCAGAGCGATTGGCGTCTCTTCCCCAATATTGCGAGAGAAGATTTCACCATAGTTACCGCCAGCCAGGATTGCTTGCTTGGCCCATGTTGGCTCCAGACCCAACATCTCGCCCAGTGTGCCCTCAGAGCCCAGCAGACGATTGATTTCCGGATTGTCCGTACCCGCCGACAGTTCTTCGGCGTTTACCGATGTAACGCCCAGCTCTTCAGCAGCAATCAGAGCGTTCAGTGACCAGCGTGCTACGTCACCCCATTCATTGTCGCCATGACGTACCAATGGGCCCAAAGGCTCTTTCGAGATGATTTCCGGCAGCAGGATGTGATCTGATGGTGTTGGAAAGTTTGCACGCTGTGCGGCAAGCGCCGATGCATCAGTTGTGTATACATCGCAGGCGCCGGCCAGATATTGCTGTCCCGCTTCTGCGCCGGTTTCAACTGGAACGGGCTCATAGGTGATGTTGTTCGCACGGAAGAAGTCCGCGAGGTTCAGCTCAGTTGTTGTACCGGTCTGGATACAAACTGTCGCGCCATCCAGATCTTTGGCCGACGAAACGCCCAGTGCTTTTGGAATCATAAAGCCTTGGCCGTCATAATAGTTGACGCCAACAAATGTGAACTTGAGGTCTACGTCACGGCTGAATGTCCAAGTTGTGTTACGTGCCAACAGGTCAATTTCACCAGATGCGAGGGCGGTGAAACGTGTTTTCCCAGTTGTCGGAACAAATTCAACAGCATTTGAATCGCCCAGCACAGCCGCCGCAACAGCGCGGCAAACCGCAACGTCAAAACCTTGCCACACGCCATTTGCGTCTGGTTCTGCAAAGCCCGGTACGCCGGTAGTTACGCCGCAGTTCAGTTTGCCACGCGCTTTGACATCGTCCAACGTACCAGCCGCAGCAGCCCCAGCTGCTAGGCCTGCGATCGTTAGCGCGCCAAAAATAATCGATCTATTCATATTTACCTCTTCCTGATTGTCCGCCTGTTTGCAAGGCGACTGACCGGCATGTTAGCCGGAGGTGATAAAGAACGGGGTTCCCCCATTAGTGGGCAGGAGTGTGGGCGGAATCATCACATCACGTCAAGGGGATGATCACGGAAATTGTTGTTGATCACTCAGGTTATCCGGTATGGGTGCCTCAAAATTGAGATATCTCTTTAAAAATATTCACTTAGCGGTCAAATCGCATAGATCATAGAACCGTTTTGCATCCTGAAATGCCGCGGCTTTGATCTCAGCTGCCGCTACGGCATCCTCATCCCTACCCCACTGTTTGCGCTGCCATATTTCGTCGACCTGCGAGATCTCCCACAGGTTCGCCCCGTTCCATACGTCAAACGTTGCCGCAAATCCGAGTATCAGGGAGCCCGACAAACTGACCAGATCGTGAAACGCCGCCAATTCAAAGGCCGACATAGCCGACGTCCGACAGCTCAACTCAGCCAAGGCCTCGGGCGATTGTGGCTTGTGCATAAGCCCTGCCACTGGAGTCAGCATCACTCCCAATTCAGTCTGTGCCCACTGCAGAAACGGATCCCATGTTGCAGTCTGATGCGCGACCAGCTCGTCGGGCTGCGTCGCGCGATAGCAAAGAAGATCAGCATCGCCATAAGCCGCAATCATGTCAGCGACTTCGGCAAATTGCGGTACGACCTTATCGATAGCTGCGTTTGCCGTTCGGGTGACGGGCATCGTGCCCGGGTCAATCTTGCCCTCTTGTGCGTCCCATTCCTCAGCGATCGCTTTTGCTAAGCCCAACGTGGGAACAACCAGCGAAGCCTTTGCCGGGGTTTTGATCGCCCGCCCATCCAAATGCACGGTAAATCCATCTTCCGTCTGGCGTGCCTCAGCAGCTTTCCAGAACCGTTTTTGCGCCCACTCGCTCACAGCTGCGTGCTCCACATTTGCTCCAACGTCGCGCTGAGCGCATCAAAGCCATCGATTATCTCATGCGCTCCGGTCAACGCCGTGCTGTCATGATAGCCCCAGCTCACACCGATTGCCCGGATTCCGGCAGCGCGGGCCATGTCCATGTCATAACTGGTGTCCCCAATCATCACCGCGCACTCTGGGCTGATTCCGGTTTCTGCCATCGCGGTAAGCAACATGGATGGGTGAGGTTTTGAGGGATGATAATCCGCAACCTGTTGTGTCACGAACACCCCTTCCAGGCCATGCGCTTCGATCAGCTTATCAAGTCCACGCTTTGATTTTCCGGTCGCCACGCCAAGGATGTTTTCGGAAGTGCTGCCAAGATCGGCCAGTGCCTGCGCTGCCCCCGGGTAAAGCGGCGACGACATCGC
>CBDTVL010000075.1:0-14655 GCA_965363755.1 uncultured Sulfitobacter sp. | reverse complement strand
GCCCACTTGATGTATTTGACCTTGAACGAATGCCCGCCGTTGAAGAGGCAAAGGTTTAACATCTTGCCGTCATCGTTTGAGCGGTTTTCGCAGGTCAGGTCCATAGCGGCGCTTGAGGCGGGAGGGCCAAACGCGCCATATTCCGCGTACATCTCAAGGGCCTTGTTCACGTCACCCTGTCTGGTCGCCTGAATACGACGTCCCCCCAGCGGCACCGTCGGGTCACTGTCACCATGTATGTGAATAATACTGGCGGCGGGGGTATCGCAGGTTGGTGGTTCAGGTTCCCAGAACGTTCCCGACATCGGGACGAACACTGAAAACAGGTCGCTGCGCCGACAGGCCAGATTCCACACCATCATGCCGCCCGCAGAAAAACCGGCCGCCATTAACCGATTGCGATCAATTGCAAAACTGGAACTGGCGTGATCGATCATATCGTCAAAATAGGTAAATTCGATATCACCTGTCGCCTGTATGTTTGACGGTGTACCGGGTATATCCCAATCATTGTCGGCTGAGTTTGCGGCAATGATTGCCACCCCAAGCTCTGACGCAGTTCGCGCCAGAGACTTGTTGCGCATAACACCGGCAGCGCTGCCGCGATAGCCGTGTGCAAATACGATTGCACCGATCCGTTCATGCCCATCATGCCCCTCTGGCATCATGATCCGGTATGTCCTGTCTCCGATCACACAGTCGGTATCGGCACCGCAGGCGCGCGCTGGTGTTGTCGCAAAGACCATTGGCAAAAGTAGAAAAATGAAAAGGCTGCGCAGCATTGACCGCATCTCCTGATTGGACGGGGATAAGAGAATTATCCATCAGCGATCCCTATCACGCAATAAGGTGCGGAACCCGACCGTTCAGGTCCAGATCACGCAGATTTGCGCGACCCCGCAGAACGTAAAAAGACTGCGGCAATCACAGCGGCCAGATGAAGGGAATAATCGCCGAGGCCAATATCCCGATGCTGATATTCAATGGGATGCCCACCTTCATGAAATCGGTAAAACGATATCCGCCCGGCCCGTATACCAACGTATTGGTCTGATAGCCGATCGGGGTGGCAAAGGAGGCGCTTGCCGCAATCATGACCGCTACAACCAAGGGGCGCGGGTCGATGCCCATGGCACTAGCCAGACCGATGGCGATTGGGGTCAGCACCACGGCCACCGCGTTGTTTGAAACCAGTTCGGTCAGCACAGATGTCAGCAAATATATCGCCCAGATGATCAGGAAGGGCGGCAACATGCCCAGCCCTGGCGCGATGGAATTCACAATTAGGGCAACAGCACCGGACGCTTCCAAAGCAGCGCCAATCGCCAGCATCGAAAAGATCAGCGCCAGCAAGCGACCGTCAACAAAGGAAAACGCCTCGTCCGCATCAATGCAGCGTGTGATCAGAACCACGGCTACGGCCAGAATGGACAAAAGGAAAATGGGCGCAACGCCAAATGCGGCCAACACAACAAGAGCAATCAGACAGAGCACAACAATCGGGGCGTGTGCGCGCCGGAACGCGCGCGCTGACGGGTGCGAAACCGCAGCCAGGTGCATGTCTGCTGCAAGGCGGGCGATGTCCTCTGGGGCGCCTTCCAGCAGAATTGTATCACCAACTTTGACCACGATGTCATCTAATTGTCGCCCGAATCCGTCGTTGCGGCCATGAACCGCCAATGGATAAACACCGTAGCGCCGGCGCAATCGCATCGACCCCAGACTGCGTCCAACCATTTTGCAACCCGGTGTCAGCAAAACCTCAACTGTTGAGGTTTCGACGGCAGAAACTTGATTAACCCGTTTGAGCGATTTATCACGCTGCAGGCTAAGCAGTTCGGTCATCTGGGTCCGCAGAACAACCCGGTCGCCGACCTGCAACTCCACCCCTTTCAGATTGCGCCGCAAAGACAAATCCCCGCGCACAACATCGATCAGCCGCACGCCTTCGCGTTTGAACAGTTGCACGCCATTGACTTCGCGCCCGATCAGATCGCTGTCCGGGGGGATAATCGCCTCAGTAAAAAACTTCATCTTTGACTTGTCGGACAGAAGGTTGCCGATACTATCACGATCCGGCAGCAGCATTGGAGCGATGTAGCGCAGATAGATCATGCCCCAGATGACCAGCGCGATACCCAGCGGTGTGACCTCGAATATCGTAAACGCCTTGAGCCCATTTGCCCGCGCCACGCCGTCAACCAGCAGGTTGGTCGACGTTCCTATCAGGGTCAGCGTGCCCCCCAGAATTGCCGCATAGCTCAGCGGGATAAGCAGCTTAGAAGCGTTGATGCCCATGGTCCGTGCCAGTTGAACAAAAACCGGAATCATCACCACAACAACCGGCGTATTTGATACAATGGCAGATGACAGCACCACAAACCCCATCAGCATTACGATGGCCATCGCCGGGTTTGATTTCGCCTTCCGGTCCGCCACAGACGTAAAAGCGTCCAGCGCCCCGGTGCGCACCAGCGCCCCCATGATGATGAACATCGCCGCAATCGTCCACGGCGCCGGGTTGGACAGCACCGTCAACGCGGCATCGTAGGGCAACACGCCAAGGGCCAACATCAAAGCGGCACCGGCAATGGCAACGACTTCCGTCGGAAAGGTTTCGCGCAAGAACATCACAAACATCGCGGCGACAACACACAGTGTCACGACAGCGCTTGTCGTCTGAGACATCTCAAGAAACGGCATCGGTAACCTGTTGCATTGGCGGGCCTATTTCTGCCTCGGGCTGGTTCTCAGCGAACAGTGTCGCCCATTGCCGCATCCGGAGCAAGCGCCGCTTTGGGCCGCGGCTGCACCAAGAACAATCCGACGAACATCAACCCTAATGCTGCCCAAATATAGGACGAATAGCTTTCGTTTAGCAGCAAGATCGCCCACCCAAACCCAAATCCCGTGACCAGATAGCTGACCTGTACCGCAAATACCGGCCCGGCGCGCCCGACAAGCCAGACATAACCCGCATAGACCAAGACGTGGATCAGGGAGGAGGCGATCAGCGACCATTCAGCGATGCCGAACGGGATCAACGGGTTGATCCATTGGCCGCTGCCCAGCGCCATTGGCAGTAGAATCAACGCCCCCAGGACCGACGCGCCAAACAGGACTTCGATGGCATCCAGTCCGGAGGTACCCCATCTGCCGACGTAATTCCCCTCGAACGCATAACACGGTCCGGCCATAATCGCGACCGGCACCCACCATATGGCAGCCCGATCTGGCAGCGACGCCTCGGGCAGGACGAGCAGCGCCACGCCCGCCAATCCGACCCAAAGCCCCATAAATCGGCGCAAACCGAAACGGTCCAGCCCAAACGCCAGCGCAATTGGAAATGACATCATTGGGATCAGCGACAAAAGGATCGACATCACTCCTGCCGGCAAATTTGCAATCGCCTGATAGCTGGCAGAATTGGATATTACCGTGCCAATCAACGCGATAACCAGATGAGTTTTAAACTGTGCCTTCCCCAAAGGCAGGCCCCGTCGGCGCAGCAATGATATGCAGGCCATCAACACCGCGCCGATGAACAATTGCCAGAAGATCAGCCCGAAATGCCCGTGTCCGGTGCTCACTGCCAGCTTGGTCAGCGGAATAGTTGCGCCCCAACCTGCGCCCAGCACAATCAACACGCCGATCAGAAATAGGCGGTTTTGCGTGATCACAACGCGGCTTGTTGCAATCGGCCTCCAACTCGGATCATCCTGATATCATTCGCTTTTCCGGTCTTGTCATCGGTGTTAACAAAAACACCCGACAGGGTCGCCTCGCCCAGCGCGGGGGAAAACCGAGCCTTTGGCATACCGGTTATAAAGCGGCGCATCGGTTCAGCCTTGTCCATGCCAATGACCGAGTTGTAATCGCCGCACATGCCCGCATCCGACAAATATCCGGTTCCGCCAGGAAGCACTTGCGCGTCCGCCGTTGGCACATGGGTATGTGTGCCCACAACAAGGCTTGCACGCCCATCGCAGTAGTGGCCCATCGCCATCTTTTCAGAAGTCGCTTCGCAATGCATGTCCACGATAATCGCCTGCGCCAAACCACCCAAAGGATGCGACTTCAAGACCGGTTCAACTGCCGAAAACGGATCGTCAAAGGCGCGTTTCATGAACACTTGCCCCAGCGCCTGCAGTACAAGAACCTTCCGCCCGTTCAGCGCAGTAAACAGTCGAAACCCTTTGCCCGGCGCGCTTTTGGCATAGTTCAGCGGTCGCAAAATACGCGGTTCGGATTCGATGAACTGCAACATATCTTTTTGGTCGAAGGCGTGATCGCCAAGGGTGATGCAATCAGCCCCTGCCGCCAGAATGGCTTTGGCGTGCTCTGCACTCAGCCCCATGCCGTTGCTGGCGTTCTCGCCGTTCACCACAACAAAATCCAATCGCCACTCGGACCGCAGGCGGGACAAATGCTCAGTGACGGCGGCGCGCCCGGCGCGACCCATTACGTCGCCAAGGAAAAGACATCTCATAGGGGTTTCGTAGGCGGGAGTCCCGGCAAGAGCAAGGGGGTGTGTTAAGAGGTCGAAACCATGCGCGCATCAGCCGGTGTAGAGGTCATGCCATAAGCATATCAGCGATTCGGCGCACTAAGTCCGACGCGCCCACAGGTGCTGCCGTTTCAAGGGTCAGCGACTTGCCAGTGCTTATTTCTTCGGCAAACGGTGCCACAAGCTCGCCGGCGTGAAGGTACCTTTCGACAAGCGCTTTGTGGCCCATCAGCACGCCTGCGCCGTTTCGTGCCTCGTCCAACGCAATGCTGTAGAGCGAGAATACCGGACCGTCTTTGCCGGCAATCATTGGGCAACCGGCCTGATCCAGCCAACGAGGCCAATCATCATCCCAGACAGCATCATGAATCAATGTTTCGCCTGTCAGGTCGGCAGGAGCGTGAAGTCGCGATGCAACCGCTGGTGCGCACACGGGAAAGATGATGTCCTGTTCCAGAATGCGCTGGACTGGCGCTCCACTAGATGGACCCAAAAAAATGCTCATATCGAACATTTCGCGCATGAGATTAGGCGGTTTCTCAAGTGCGGTGATCGAAATGACATGATCCGGAAAAGCGGCGCGAATGGCGGGCAATCTTGGAGAAAGCCAAAGCTGCGCGACCGATGGCAAAGCAGCTATGTTAATTGCGGCTTTAGGGGCAACAGCGCGCAATCTGTTCAGCGCAGAGCCCAGAGCGTCAAATGCATCCGAAAACTCGTTCAACACACTGGTGCCGAGCGGTGTGAGTACGACACCCTGCGATCTGCGTTCAAAAAGCGGCGCGCCGACCCAGTCTTCAAGAGCTTTCACTTGCTGAGACACCGCGCCCGGAGTCACCGAAAGCTCCTCGGCAGCGGTGGCAAATCCGTTCAGCCGTGCCGCAGCCTCAAAACAGCGCATCGCATTCAAATGTGGTCCGCGCGGCCTTGGTGGTTTTATCGACATTTTCTAGCCCTAGTTTTTCTACGCCAAATATCAGAAAAACTGATTTGCACCAAATGCAAAAGTAGCCGCATGCTGAAGAAAGCTTTGAAGGAGTTAGGCGATGCTTGTGCAGCGAAATTGGGTTCCGGCGGATTGTGAAAAGCGGGTGCGCGACATTGCGATACAAACAGCGCATCAAACATCCACCGACATAGCCGCGCGAATTCAGGCTCTGGCTGATGAAAACCGCGAGATACACGAACGAGAGTGTTTCAACCTCAACCCCGCGACCAATGTCATGTCACCACGGGCAGAGGCGATTTTGTCGGCCGGGATCGGATCGCGCCCATCTTTGGGGTACCCGGGCGATAAATATGAAATGGGTCTTGAGGCAATCGAAGAGATTGAAGTAATCGCGGCTGAGCTTTGCGCGCAGGTCTTTGATGCGAAATTCGCTGAAATCCGGGTGCCCTCCGGGGCGATTGCAAATCTTTATGGCTTCATGGCGACGTGCAAGGCAGGGGATACAATCATCGCACCCCCACCTTCTATTGGCGGGCATGTCACACACCACGCTGCGGGATGTGCGGGGCTGTTCGGATTGAACACAGTCTCTGCACCAGTCGACGCGGACGGGTTCACAATTGATATCGACGCCTTGCGCACCCTGGCGCAGGACATTCGCCCAAAACTGATCACAGTGGGCAGCAGCCTGAACCTGTTCGAGCATCCGGTGCGCGAGGTTCGCGCCATTGCCGATGATGTTGGTGCCAAGGTTCTGTTCGATGCCGCCCACCAATGCGGAGTCATTGCAGGCAAGGCATGGCGCAACCCGCTTGCAGAAGGCGCGCATCTGATGACCATGAGTACCTACAAAAGCCTCGGTGGTCCGGCGGGTGGGTTGATTGTCAGCAATGATGCAGAGATGGCTGAACGTCTCGATGCAATTGCGTTTCCCGGTATGACGGCGAATTTTGATGCGGCGAAATCTGCGTCGCTTGCGCTCACCATTTTGGACTGGATCGACTATGGCGAGGCTTACGCAACCGAGATGATTGCCGTCTCAAAGGCGTTTGCTGCCGCGCTAGACGATGTCGGCCTGCCGGTCTTCGCCAAAGCGCAAGGGTTTACCAATTCGCATCAGTTTGCGGTTGAAGCAGCCGGTTTCGGCGGCGGTCAAACCGCAGCCAAAAAACTGCGCAGGGCGGGCTTTTTGGCCTGTGGCATCGGCCTACCCCTCGCCCCGGTAGAAGGCGACATGAACGGGTTGCGGATCGGTACACCTGAGTTGGTGCGGTGGGGCGTGACAAAAGACCGGATTGTGGACATTGCCGCACTGGTCGCCAAGGCACTTCGCTCCAACACGCCAGAGACCCTAGCGTCGGAAACGCGTGCGTTGCGGGCTCAGTTCAGCGCGCTGCATTATGTGGCCTCTTAGTCTATATCGGTGCAGCCAATAGCCTTGGGAGCCTGCAATTCGTGAGGCCGCATTTCTTGTCGCCAAAACCACAATGAAACAATAGATTAGCGCATATCGGGGAACGCCGTTCGGAGCGTTTCCGCCTGACTAAAGGGACTGACAATGCGACTATTCGTTTCTATGCTACTTGCCTTATGTCTGTGGGGGATGCCTTTGGCACAGGCCCAACAGGCGCCGGAGGATGCTCCTCCGACAGAGGAAACGGCAGAAAATTTGGTATTTTCCGCGCCAGTGATCGTTGACGGTGAAGAATTGTTCCTTGTCAGAGGATCAAGCGCCCTGCCTGCCAACGAACGTGCCGAGTCGGTAAGCACCCGCATCATTTCCATGGCCGAGAGTTCCGAATCCTCAGCAGTCACAATTGAAATACGCGACACCGACCTCGGCAAAACTATTTTTGCCAATGGGAAGATGATCACTGTCACAACCGACGCCGACAGCGAAATGGAACAGATGGACATGGACGTCCTGTCGGCGTTGCACGGTCAGGCAATTGAGCAGGCCATTCTTTTGTATCGCGCAAATCGCAGCGACGATGCTCGCGTCGGTAGTGTTCTTGAGGCACTCGTCTGGACCGCACTGTTCGCACTTGTTGCCGGTTTGGTTGTTAAATTAAGAAACTGGCTGCCGGATCGTGTAGGGAAACTGGTTGAATCCCGGGTTGTTGGTGTTCAGGAAGCCACCAATGATATGGTGCGTGGATCTGCTGTGGCCGGTCTGGTTCAATATGCATTGCGAATGATCATGTTGCTGATCTTAATCGTTCTTTTATATTACTATCTTTCCCTCGTCTTGCTGTCATTTGCAGAAACAGGCCCCTTTGCGGAACTGCTGATTACCTATGTCACGGATCCAATCCTTGGGGTTCTTCTGGGCTTTATTTCGTACCTACCAAACTTTGTGGCCATTGCCGTTATCGCTGCGCTGACACGGTTTTTGATCAAAGGAGCACGATTGTTTTTTGAGAACGTGGAAGTTGGTGCGATCACCCTGAAAAACTTCGAGGCGACCTGGATATGGCCCACGTTCAACATTATCCGCGTGATACTGGTGCTGGTCGCCATCGTCATCAGCTTTCCATATATACCGGGGTCGGACTCGGCCGCTTTTCAGGGGCTGACCATCCTCGTCGGGGTCATGGTTTCGCTCGGCTCGAACTCTGTGATCGCCAATTTGCTGGCAGGGGTATTTGTGATTTACCGGCGCAGTACTAATATCGGTGACCGCATCAAGATCGGTGAACACGTGGGCGATGTCGTTCAGATCAAGCTGATGGAGACCCATATCAAATCCATCAAGAATGAACTGATCAGCATTCCCAACGCCCAGCTTCTGAATTCAGAAGTGATAAACTATTCTTCAAAAATAGATGGCCGCGGGCTATTGCTGCACACGACGGTTGGCATTGGCTACGAAGAACCGCAGGAAAAAATCGAGGCCATGCTGATCAAAGCTGCACACCTCACCGCTGGACTAAAGAAGTCGCCCGAGCCATTTGTTCTGTGGACGGCGCTAGCGGATTACGCGATCAACTACCAGATCAACGCGTACACAACCCGTGGATCCAGCCTGCCCAAGATGCTCTCTGACCTTCATCGAAACATTGTTACTGTGTTCAACGAGAACAATGTGCAGATCATGACCCCGTCTTATGAGCGGGATCCGGACGTGCCAAAAATCCCCCAGGCCGAGTGGGATGGCAGATTGGCCGGGGAGGTAAAGGCAGATTGATCTTTAACGGTGTAAGATCGCGCTACATAAGGCCAAACCGACGAAACCTCTGATGCAACGCTTTTCCGTGGCGCTGATTGCGCGCTGTTCACCCGCTAAAACCCAATCACATCACGTTCCGTCACGATCATATCCAGCGGCTGATCCGTGGTTTCCAGCGGCAGTGCCTCTGCGAGCTGTGTGCTAAAGGCAAAACCGATCGCGAGGGTCGCTCGTTTTGCGCGCAGCATTTCAAGCGTGCGATCATAAAAACCGCCGCCGTAACCGAGCCGCCCGCCCTGCAGATCGTAGGCCACCAGCGGTACGATCAGAATCTCTGGTTCAAAGAAATCATCAATCTCTGGTACACAGGCGCCAAAAGGACCGTCTCTGAGCGCGATGCCCGGCTCCCAACGGCTAAAGCGAAGCGGAAGGCCCGCACCAACAATTACCGGGACGCTGACCGGACCGTGAGCCGCCGCCTCTTCCATCGCCGGGGTTGGATCAATCTCGGTTCGCATCGCCATGTACCCGGCCAGCGGCACCCCGCGATACCCTGCAAGAACCTGGCTGAGATGCCCTGCAACACCGGGCAACTTTGCGTCATATGCTGCCTTGCGGCGCGCGAATGCTGCCTTTCGAGCCATTGATTTAACGTCGGACAGATCAGTCACATCAACACCAGCGACGCCAGGCCAAGAAAGGCGAAAAACCCTACAACATCAGTGGTGGTGGTCACAAAAGTGCCGGATGCCAACGCCGGGTCGACCCCAAGCTTTTCAAGCGTAACCGGCACAACGGTTCCGGCCAGTCCAGCGGTGATCAGGTTGATAATCAATGCAGCCGCGATCACCAAACCCAATTGCAATGATCCAAACCAAAGAAATCCGATCGTACCCATCACAGCAGCAAAAACCAGACCATTCAGCAGCCCGACCGAAAGCTCCCGACGAATAACCCGCCAGGCATTTGATCGCGTCAGATCTCTTGTTGCCAGCGCACGCACAGCAACGGTCATCGACTGGGTCCCGGCATTGCCCCCCATGGAAGCGACGATCGGCATCAGAACCGCAAGCGACACAAACCGTGCAATCGTGTCTTCAAACTGAGCGATAACAATGGCGGCGCAGATTGCTGTAAACAAGTTAACGCACAGCCACGGCAATCGCCGTTTGCTTGTTTCAAAGACGCCGTCTGACAAGGAGCTTTCTCCGACCCCGGCAAGGCGCAGAATATCTTCTTCATGCTCGTTATCCAGCACAGCCATTGCGTCATCGATGGTAATAACCCCGGTCAGACGCCCATCTTCATCGACCACAGGGGCCGAAATCAGGTGGTATTGATTAAAGGCATATGCCACGTCTTCCTCGTCCTGGGTGACGGGGATGGTCTGAAACATCTCTTCCTGAATATCGGCGAGCTTTACCGACCGAGCAGACCCCATCAGTCGGCCCAGCGTGACATTGCCAACTGGATGCATGCGGGGATCAACCAAAACAATATGATAGAATTGATCCGGCAATTCGTCTGAATTTCTAATAAAGTCAATGGTTTCGCCAACTGTCCAATGCTCTGGTGCGGCGACAACCTCGCGCTGCATCAGACGTCCGGCGGAATACTCCGGATAAGACAAAGCCTGCTGGACCGCGACCCGGTCGGCATCATCCAGAGCGCCCAGAATGGCCTCTTGCTGAGGCTCATCCAGATCTTCGACAAGATCGACCACATCATCACTGTCCATCTCGCGCACAGCGTCCGCCAGAATGTGCGGTTTGAGCACTGCCATGACTTCTTCGCGGAGCCCTTCGTGAAGCTCGGACAGGATGTCGCCGTCAAATTCACGATCATAAAGCCGGATAAGACGCGATCGATCAAAGGTATTGATCTGTTCCAGAAGGTCGGCAATATCAGCCGCGTGCAACGGCTCCATCAGACGGGTCAGGGTTTCCTTGTCGTCGATATCGACGGCATACATGATCGCGGCGATTTCTTTTCGGCCCAGAGCATAGGCCGATTCTTCGGACTCGGCGTCTTGCTGGTTGGGTTGATCAGTCATGTTGCGCCCTGTCTAAATTGAACTCTTGATCTGGCGCACCATAAGAGAAGCTTCATACGTGACACAATGGTGCATGGTCAGATTTACCTTTGTATCTGCGGGCTTTATAATGCGTCAGAAAGGCTGGCAAATATGCTGACAAAACACCTGCTGCTGGGCCAGACTCTCAGCTTTGATTCCGACCCTTTTTCAACGCCGATAGAAGAGGCGACACGTGTAAACAGCGCAGGAGGCGTGCTGATCGAGAATGGCATCGTGACAGCTGTTGGCGACGGTGCTGCCCTGCGAAGAACGCACCCAGACGCTGCTGTCACAGATTATGGTCAAAAGCTGGTCATGGCCGGATTTGTCGATGCCCACGTCCATTATCCGCAGACCGCCATGATCGCCAGTTGGGGCAAACGGCTGATCGACTGGCTCAACAGCTACACCTTTCCGGAAGAAATGCGGTTCGAAGATGCCGATTATGCCGCCGAGATTGCGGCGCGTTATCTTGATCTGACGGCGGATTGCGGCACCACAACGATGTGCAGCTATGGCACCATTCATCCGGCCAGCGTTGATGCTTTTTTCACCGAGGGAAAGCGACGCGGTCAGCGTGTGATCGCTGGCAAAACCTGTATGGATCGCAACGCGCCGGACGGGCTGCGCGATACGCCCAAGTCTGCCTATGACGACAGCAAGACCCTGCTCGAGACGTGGCACGGCGTCGATCGCCTGTCTTACGCGATCACCCCGCGGTTTTCGCCAACGTCAACTCCCGAACAGCTCGAAGCCATGGGCGCACTCTGGGCCGAACATCCACAGTGTCTGATGCAGACCCACCTGAGCGAACAAGTCGACGAAATCGCCTGGGTCAAAGAGCTTTATCCAGATGCGCGCGACTACCTCGACACATATGAAGCGCATGGATTATTGGGTGCAAATGGCCTTTACGGCCACGCGATTCATCTTGAGGAAAGAGAAAAGGATCGCCTTCACGAAGTTGGCGCGGCGCTGATCCATTGCCCGACCTCAAACACTTTTATCGGATCGGGCCTGTTTGACATGGTCGGGCTCAAGGCGGCAGGCCAGCGTGTCGGATTAGCGACTGATACCGGCGGCGGGTCGTCGTTTTCAATGCTGCGCACAATGGCGGCCGCTTACGAAATAGGCCAGTTGCGCGGCACACCGCTGCACGCCGCACAATTGATCTGGCTGGCCACTGTCGGATCAGCGCAGACCTTGCGGATGGATGATCTGATCGGCAATCTGACGGTGGGATGCGAAGCTGACCTGATTGTTGTTGATCTGCACGCAACGCCCGCCATTGCCCAGCGCGCGCAGCGCGCCGATGATCTGTGGGAAGCACTTTTTCCGACCATCATGATGGGCGATGACCGTTCGGTTACAGATGTCTGGATCGGGGGCAAGCTGCGCTAAGGTATCTGGGAACAAATCACGCGCGTTTCACACTCCTCAGCAGCCGGGTCTCCCCAGAACCATCACCCAGATGTTACCGTCCGCGCGTGCAAGCGCAAATTCAGTGACCTTCTTATGAACCATGTTCTTGCGATGTCCGGACGAATTCGCCCAGCTTTTCATGACCTCATCCAAAGATGACTGGCCTTTTGCGATATTCTCGGCCGCGAAACAGAATCCGTAGCCTTGCGCCTTTAGCCTGTCGCCAATCGTCGACCCATCACTACCGGTGTGGTCGAAGTATTCGCGCCTTACCATGTCTTGCGCATGCGCCTGCGCTGCGCGTTCCAGCACCTGCGAATACGCGACAGGGGTGCGCCCTTTGGTGGCGCGAAAGGTGTTCAGGGCGTTGGTAGCCGCCGGGTCAGCGAACAAGGGTTGGGATTGCCCCAGGAAAATCAGAAAGGCAAGAGCAGGCTTCACTTAACGCTCCATCAACTGCGCCGCCAGCCGGTTCTGGTGCGTGACCAGCCCCGGCAGGTCGACGGTTGTCAGTTCACCGTCAGCAACCACCACACGTCCTTCAACCAGAAGATGTTTCACACGGGTTGGCCCCGCCAGCAACAAGGCGGCCGGATCCCAGCTGCCCGCGCTCTCAATGCCTGAGACATCCCAGATCGCAATGTCTGCGCGTTTTCCAACCGCGATTCGCCCGCAATCCGGTCTTCCGAGCACATCCGCGCCGCCACGAGTCGCAATTTCCAGCGTTTCGCGAGCGCTCATCGCATCAGCCCCTTTGGCCACCCGCTGCAGCAACATAGACATACGGGCCTCGGCCACCAGATTGCCCGCATCGTTGCTGGCAGACCCGTCAACTCCCAGCCCAACGGGAACGCCTGCATCCCGCATCGCCCTTACCGGCGCGATACCAGAACCAAGACGGCAATTTGAGCAGGGGCAATGTGCAACACCCGTCCTGGTGCGCGCAAACAGGTCTATTTCTGAACTGTCCAGTTTCACGCAATGTGCGTGCCAAACATCATGACCAGTCCAGCCGAGATCCTCTGCGTACTGACCCGGCCGGCATCCAAATTTTTCCAGAGAATAGGCGATGTCTTCGTCATTTTCTGCCAGATGTGTGTGCAACATTACGCCTTTGTCCCGGGCCAGCAGGGCGGCGTCCCGCATCAGTTCGCGACTGACTGAAAACGGAGAACAAGGCGCAATCCCGACTCTACACATCGACCCTTCGGACGCGTCGTGGAAGGTGTCGATCACCCGGATGCAATCACTCAGAATATCTGCCTCACGCTCTACCAGATCATCCGGTGGCAAACCGCCATCGCTGACTCCGATGCTCATGGCCCCGCGCGTTGGGTGAAACCGCAGGCCGATTTCGCGTGCAGCCTCTATTGTGTCTTCAAGGCGGGCCCCATTTGGGTAGAGGTAAAGGTGGTCCGAACTCAGCGTGCAGCCGCTGAGTGCCAGTTCCGCCAACCCAACCATGGCCGAGACGCGCATTTCCTCAGGACCGAATCGCGCCCAGATAGGATAGAGCGTTTGTAACCAGCCAAACAGCAAGGCATCCTGTCCGCCCGGCACTGCGCGGGTCAGTGTCTGGTAAAGGTGGTGATGGGTGTTCACCAAACCCGGCGTTACCACACAATTTGCAGCGTCTATGACGATGCCTGTGCTCTTCAAACCGGCTCCAACTGCAGTAATCTTCCCGTTCTGAATCTGGATATCACACGATGCTAGTTCGCGCCGTTGGTCATCCATTGTCAGCACGGTCTGTGCGTTTTTCATCGTAATTTCAGACATTTCATGCCTCCACACTTCAATAAGCCCGCTTCGGTATGAAGTGTGAAGCTGCACCAACAGAAGACGGGCTAAGGACTTGGTGCGGGACCTTTATTAGCTGATCTTTTGCGCTGGCTCAACCTATTCAGTGATGCTGCAGAATGTTCAGTGCCTGAGTATGGATCTGCGCATTGGCTGCGGCAACTGCGCGACCGCCCTGATGGGCTGGTCCGCCTTGCCAGTCCGTGACGATACCTCCGGCGGCTTCTATCACTCCGATTGGCCCCTGAATGTCATATGCGTTCAACTCCGCCTCAATCACCAGATCGATCTGCCCGGCGGCAAGTAGCGCGTAAGCATAACAATCCATGCCGTAGCGGACCAAATTTGTCTGTTTTGCAACCGCCTCAAACCCTGTCCGATCTGCCGGGCTGCCAACTTCGGGGAATGTGGTAAAAACCGTAGCCTCGCTCAAAGGGCGAAACGAGCGGGTTTTGAGTGGGCGGCGTCCTTGCGGGCCGTCAACATATGCCTCGCCCGCGCCCCCCACGAATCGCTCGCCAATATAGGGCTGGTCGATCAGGCCCAATCGGGGGCCATTCTGGTCTGACAGTGCAATCAGCACACCCCACGTCGGGGTGCCACTGATGAACCCGCGCGTACCATCGATAGGATCCAGCACCCAAGTCAAACCAGAGGTACCCGAGGTCTGACCGAATTCCTCGCCCCAAATGCCGTCGTCTGGGCGCTTGTCAGCGAGGATGGTCCGCATTGCC
>CBDTVL010000074.1:0-14972 GCA_965363755.1 uncultured Sulfitobacter sp. | reverse complement strand
TGGGAAAGGCCGCCTCCCATGACAACACGCTGCGGGCTGAAAAGATGGATGATCGAGGTGATCCCTTGCCCAAGATACCTAGCCTCTTCCTCAACAAGTGACAGACACTGCCAGTCTCCCGCGCGGGCACCTTCAAAAACCTGTTTGGCACTGATAACGCCCGTTTGCGCCGCCAATCCCAGAAAGCCAGATTGCAGCGTTTGGCTGGCAGCGTGGGCGCGGATTTCAAGAGCTGTCCCCGATGCAAGCGCTTCGAAGCAACCTGAGGCACCACAGGCACATTGTGGCCCGTCCTGCGACAGCCGCATGTGCCCTAAATGGCCGACCATTCCCTTGAACCCGCGCATAAGTCTGCCGTCAACAACAAAGCCGCCACCGATGCCCGTGCTTGCGGTCAGATAGGACATGTGTTGCAGGCCGCGCCCCGCGCCATGTCGCCACTCTCCAAAGGCTGCAGCGATCGCGTCGTTCTCCAAAAAAACGGGCAAGCCGTATCGGTCCGACAGCACTGCACTGATTGGAAAATCTTCCCATCCCGGTATCGTGGGTATGCCAAGGATGATGCCCGCCTCAGAGTCGAGCGGCCCCGCCGAGGATATAGCGATCCCGGCAGTCGATTTCGGGTCTTTGCCGTTACAAACGTGGTCGATCAGCGTCTCGAATTGAGAGACAACCGCCGACGGGCCGCCGGTGACTGCGGTTTTTGCCGATGCGCGGCGTATGATCCGGGTTCCCTCTAAAAGGGCGACCCTGACCTGTGTGCCGCCCAAGTCTATGCTGATGCATCGAGCCGGGGACATTTTAGTCCGGTCCCGGCAATGCGTGAACCCACTGCATCCGCGCAGCCAGATCTTGCGCACCAAAAGCCAGCGAACCCATGACAATGGTCTCGGCTCCCGCTCGGCGTAACCCAGGCACGGTGTGCTCTCTTATCCCGCCATCTGCCGCCAGCACTGTTCGCCCCCCTTCAGTGGAATGGCCGATCATTTCACGTGCTAGAACAAGTCGCGCCTCAGCCGCCGGATCAAGACCCACACCCTTGATACCGATCTTGGTTCCAAGAAGCGTCAGCATAGCGATGCGATCCAAGAACGCCGCGGCCGCTTCGATCGGTGTGTGAAGTTGCAGCACCAGACCTGCGGCGAGACCCCGCGACGAAATTCGCTCAATCCCTGCCTCGACATTCGAATTCTCGGCGTGGATTGACACGATATCCGCGCCTGCCTCGGCGAATTGGTCAATCTGGTCCAGTAGTATCTCGTCAGACGCCATAAGATGCACGTGGATTGGTGTGTCGGTCAGCGGCCGGATTTGCGCAATCACATCTGGAAACAACAAAAGCGCGGGTGAGAAATGCCCGTCAGAAACATCGGCGTGATAGATGTCGACAAAACGGTCGACCCGGGCAATGTCGTCGGCCATCCGGACTAGATCAGCCGACCACAGGGAGAACTCAGCTAGCAGCCGATCCTGTGGCAGCTTTGCAAGGAACGTCGCGTTATCTGGCATCATTCAATCTCCGTCATGAAAAGTCTTAGCGCCTCCCGAAGCTCCTTACGGTATTTTGCGGCGCTATCGGCCTTTGGTGTGATTTCTACGAACTGAGCGCGTGGAATCAAGTTCGCAATTTCTTGCGCAATCGTCAAAGGATGGATGGTGTCACGAGCGTGTCCAACAACCAGCGAACGACACTCCAGTCCGGCAATATCGTCTCGGCTGACCCCGGGTCCGTCACTGGCAATTGCCGCCAACAGAGCTTGTGTCTCGGTCACGCGCGTTCCGCCGAAGAAACCGATCAACGAGGCCAGATTGTCCGGTGCGTCACGTTTGAGCCGGGTAGCAGTCGGCGACGCTTGGAACCGCAACAGTGCATCTGCGGGCTCGTATGTGGCCAGAAGTCGGGCGACTTCGCGATTGGGACTCAGGTTATCTGGTGCAGAACGGTCAATCCATGCCGGGCGTACGATGACCAGCCCGCTGACAAGTTCGGGACGTGTCAGCGCAATGCGCATCGCGATTGCAGCCCCCATCGAAATTCCGCCAACTAACACCGGGCCAACATTCAAACTATCGATATAGGCGCTAGTATCGTCCGCAAATTGCGCAAGTGAGAATTTATCGCGATCTCCGCTTTCTGATAGACCATGACCACGGCATTCCAGAGTTACGCAGCGCCAACCGATATCCAACGGGAAGACCTCGGCAGGTTGTGCGGCAGTACCGCACAGGCCGTGCTGGAAAACGAATGTCTTTCCTTCGCCTGTCTTTGCCACCGACAGACGTAAGTCATCGCGAAGGAATGTGCAGCGTAACATATTTTCAAATTCGTTTGAGTTCTTGGCTCAGATAGCTGCCAACCAAAGGGGCTTGGTTTGCCGACATTCCATGAGCGATCAGATGCCCGTCGAACCCTACGCTGGACAGGCCATTCAGGACATACCCCCAATCAACTGTCCCGAGGCCGGCCGGTGCAACCCGGCCATCCGAAAACCGATCCTTGGCATGAGCAAGAGCAATCGCAGGCCCCAGAAGATCAAGGGCCTCGTCAATAATCGGGTGTTGACGGTCCGCCGGCACGCCTTCGAGAATATTTGCGGGATCAAAGATAATGCGCAGTCGGCTACCCGAGAATTCGTCAAGAAGGCGCGCGGCGTTGCGCGGTGAGCTAACGACATTTGCGGGCTCTGGTTCGACACCGATTGTCAGGTCGTGCTGCTCGGCGATGTGCAGCATAAATTCAAATTCTCGGCACATTTCTATCCAGGATGCCGGGTCGTCGTTCGCAGGATGATGACGCCACTGGTTCTGAGGATCTTTGCTTCCCGAACAGACCGTGACCAAGCCTGTTCCCATGCGCGCGGCTGCTCCGGCGATGGCGGCAAACGCGCGACGGCCTGCGTCCCTACGCGTTTCATCGGGATCGGTCATATTGTACGTCGCTGAGACGGCCGCGATCTCGACGCGGGCAGCATCGGAGGCGCTTTTGATGTGATCTGCAATCTCGTCAGAAATCGAAACCGGAAGAGAGCCAAGTCCAGAGCATGCCATATTGTATTGAGCTGCTTCGAAATTTGCCGTCCGGCAGGCTGCAAGGACCGGGTAGGGGTCTGTTCCCGGAAAGGTCTTAGCGAAAATGCCAATCTTCATCAGACCGGGCCAGTGACGTCGCTTAGGCTTACCGGACATCCAGTTTCGGCTGATGCGAGAATAGCCAGCATTGCCCGTACCGAAGCGATGCCGTCATCGACAGTGGCACCTTCGATCGGGGTCTGGTTCAGGACTGCGTCGGCAAAGCTCTCGAGCTGGCGCCGATAGAAATGCGCGTCTGCTCCAAGCACACGGGTTGTGGCACCGGTCGCCTCGTGAAAGACGTCAACTTCGCTAGAGCGGAAGAGCCAGGGATTAAAGGTTTTTGCCAAGACGCTGCCGTTTTGACCATACATCTGGAATCCTTCGTGCCAGTCCATGCGCACAGCGACAGTAAGGTCGAGATGACCAAGAGCGCCATTCGCGAATGTGACGTCGATAAACCAGCAATGTGCGCCGAACCGCTCGAGATATCTTGCATGGACTTCCACCAGTTCACCGCAAAGATAGCGCGCCGTATCAACCAGATGGCAACCGTGGGCGAGCATGAAATACTGCTTGAGGTCTTGTTTGGGATCTATGCTGGGCTTTCGCGCAGCGTCGCTTTTGACGATCAGGGGCTGCACGGCATCTGTCGTCGCATAGCGATGGGTTGAATCGCAATACCAGCCTTTAAAGGCCAGCATTTCGCCCATTTCATTATCAACAAAGCTTTTGGCGCTTTGAAGTCCGGGATCGAAGCGCTTCATATGGCCAACCTGAAGCAGGCATTCTGATTTCAACATCGCTTGGCGAAGCTCTTCGACCTCTTCCAGCGACACGCCCAGCGGTTTCTCGCAAAGAACGTGTTTGCCCGCGGCAAGCGCTGCCAATGCGGCTGGCACATGAAATGTGTCGGCGGTGGCGATGATCACGGCTTCGACGTCTGGATCTGCCAACATATTATCGTAGCTTGTGTATGTCCGCTTGGCAGAGTGCGCGACGGCAAAGCGCGCGAGCAGGTCCTCGGCGACGTCACATATTGCGAACAACTCAGTGTTCCTAGCCTTGGTGACGCTTTCAAAATGGCCAGCCTGCGCGATTGCGCCGCAGCCAAGGATACCAATCTTCAGCGGTCTTTTTTGTTTAATTGACATGTTTCGGTGGTGGTCCTAGTGCAGAGACGCTTGGCCAATAGGTTCGCGCAAGCAATATCTTTGCACACACGGAAAATCAATTGGCTGTTCCGTTGGCCGGTCTGACCCGATATCAGTCATCAAAGGTAATCTTGCCAGTTCATCCTGCTTCGTGCGGATCATGCCCGCCCTGCAAGAGGTTTAAATGATCGGTCTTTCCCCAACCGAAATTAGTTTTGATGCAACAACCGGTGCGCTTTCCCCGGCAACAGGCCGGTATCGCAAACACCTGAGCCACCTCGAAGGGGCTTTCCGGGACGTGGACGCTTGGTCGCGTGTTATTCAGGAGGGTGGCGATCCGCTTGTCTACGAAGTGATGGAGTACAAGAAGGAAGGCAGTGACCTTTTTTTCGGAACGACGACGATGCAACCCGGCAAGGTCGGGGAAGAATACTTTATGACGCGCGGCCATTTTCACCTCAGTCGCGACATGGGAGAGTTCTATTGCACCCAGCACGGCAAAGGGCTGCTGTTGCTACAGAACCGCGAAGGCAAGTCCGAAACAGTCGAGATGCGCGAAGGGAGCTGCGCTTTCATTCCACCTGATTGGGCCCATCGTTCAATCAACACCGGTTCCGTACCTTTGGTTTTCACTTGGTTTTGTAACGTTCTCGCAGGTCATGACTACGACCCAATCGCCACCCAAGGGATGCGAATGCTGGCTGTTGAGCGATGCGGCAAAGTTGAGCTGGTTCCCAATCCGAATTTCTTGTGAGTGGCGACGTTACTTGCGCGTGTTCAAATGCGAAGGAATACCAAGGTATGCGATGGCCGCGCATTGTTCCGGCGCACCTGTCAGCCGAGCCTTGCTTTAGATCGGCACTCGGCTGGCGCGCAAAAGAGCAAGTATTGTTTTGCAATCCTGTTTTCTGCGGATTACGTTCAGGAAACCAAACAGTCAAAGAACGCGTTGGTTGCAATTTCTGGGAGGAACTAAAAAATGAAAATTAGAAGTAATATTATGGGTTTGATCGTCGGTGCCACTGCGCTGACCGGACTTTCGTCTGCCGCCTCGGCTGGTGAGTTTGACGGAGTTACCGTTAACATTTTGACACGACCCGGCTACGTTATCGCTGGCCGACTGGCTGAACGCGGCATCGAATTTGAGGAAGCTACTGGCGGTAAGATCGTCGTAACCGAAGTACCGTTCGCTGAAATTTTCCCTAAGATCCAGCAAGACTGGGCGACGGGCACGAATTCCATTGACGTTGGCGTTTTTGCCGCTGGTTGGGGCGTTGAACTTGATGCGTCCGGCCTTCTGGAAGATCTCGACCCTTATGTCGCAGCAGACGACAAAATCGACCTCGACGATATCGCGCCGTATTTCCGCGAGTTTGGTCAGAAAGTTGGCGGTAAGACTAAACTGCTGATGGTAGATGGCGACTTTCAGATGGTCTATTATCGCAAAGACGTCTTGGAAAACGAAGGCTTGGAGCCACCGAAGACTTGGGAAGATTATCTCGACATCGCGTCCAAAATCCACGGTCAGGATATGAATGGCGACGGAGAAGCTGACTTTGGTTCCTGCATCTTCAAAAAGCGCAATGCGCAGTCCTATTTCGCGGTTCAGACATTCGCGGCTCCGATGGTCCAGACACATGGCACGGGACAAGGTTTCCACTTCGACAATGCCACGATGAAACCTTTGATCAACAACGACGGCTGGAAAAAAGCGTTCGAGCTTTACAAAGAAACCGGAAAGTATGGTCCTCCGGAAGAGCTGAACATGGATATCGGCGACACGCGGGCGATTTTTAAGGCTGGACGCTGTGGCCTGCTCGTTGAGTGGGGCGATCCCGGCCCGCTGCAGTTGGATGACGATGCTACGGCTGTAAGAGGCCTGATCTACGCCGTTGCTGCTGTTGGTTCCAAGGAAGTTTTGGATCGCGAAACCGGAAAACTTGTCCCGGTAACAAGCGAAAACGCTCCGCATTCGGTGGACGGCATTAACTATGCACCTTTCGCAGCCTTTGGTGGCTGGGCCGGAGCAATCAACAAAAATGCTGACCAGAAGAAAAAGGATGCAGCTTACGCGTTCCTTTCCTACATGAACCAAGCGGCACAATCGAGCGTTGACGTGACGATCGGTGCGACGGGATACAACCCGTATCGCCTTTCACAGTTGGCTAGCACCGACCTGTTTGTCGAATCTGGTATGCCTCAGGAGCTCGCGGATAACTATGTCGGAGCCATTAACGAGGCGTTGGGCAGTCTCAACTTTGCGTCTGATATGAAAATTCCCGGTGCTTCGAACTATACGGGCGTTGTGCTCGATACCGAGCTTGCACGCTATCTGGCTGACGAAATCACGGTAGAAGAAGCCCTGGAGAACATCGAAGCAGGGTGGGAAGAAATCACTGAGGACTTTGGACGTGAAGAGCAGATCGAGTTTCAAAGCCTGGCACTGGGTTCCAGCAACTAAGGCTTAAGTCGATTTCAAATAACACAACAAACGCCCAGCCAGGGGACTCCCTGGCTGGAAACCCTCAACGCGAGAGCTGGGGCGAGTGGGTTGACCGCCATTCAGGCACGTTCTTTATCGCGCCGGCTGTGACCCTCATCCTCATTTTCGCGATCTTCCCGACATTTTATTCCATGGTCTTTGCGATGAGCCGGGTCAGGTTCACAGGGGATGGTCTGAAATTTCGCTATGTCGGATTCCGGAATTTCTCAAAACAATTCTTCGGAAACGACCAGGTCCATTTTCTGGGGCGAACCGAACCGGTCAGCATTTTTGGCACGATCATTTTTGTTGTGGTCGCCGTAAGCATTCTTGTGTGGCTCTGGCGCTCGCGGAAGACCTCAACCTGGGTTGGAATGTTGGGTCGTACCATTTCGGCTGCGATGGGGATTTTCCTGACCTGGATACTGGCGGCGTCACTGCTTTCGGGCAATTCGATCGGTACCCTTTATACGACGTTATTTTATGTTCTTGTGGGCTGCGCCATTCAGTTTGTGATTGGCACAGGACTTGCGTTCCTTTGTTCACAGCCGATCAGCGGCAAGAACTTCTTTCGGGTGATTTTCTTCATTCCGCTGATGGTGACGCCGCTTGGTGTTGGCTATGCGATGAAGATGGTTGCCGACATCACTAAAGGGCCCTTCGAGCCGTTACTCAAACTATTTGGGCTCGAAAATTGGGTTTGGTCGGCTGATGCATGGTCTGCGCGGTTTGTGATGGTAATCGGCGATTCATGGCAATGGATACCCTTCATCTTCATCTGCATGCTGGCCGCTCTTGAAAACGTGCCTCGGGACCATGTTGAGGCCGCGCAGGTCGACGGAGCCTCAAGCATTCAGATCTTCCGCGAAATTACATGGCCGCAGATCGTACCGGTTGCAGTCACTGTGCTGCTTATCCGTGCGATAGAGGCGTTTAAGATCGTGGACCTACCCAACATCATGACGGGCGGCGGTCCGGGATCGGCGACGGAATCGATGACACTCCATTCTCTTTATGTTTGGAGAGCCAACGACATGGGCACGTCAGCGGCGATTGCCTATTTGCTTTTGATCCTGACAGTCATCGTATGCGCGTCTTTCTTCAACTATGTAGTCTTGGGCCAACTGCGGAGGGCTAAGGCATGAGCGACGCATCCTTCAAGTTCGAGAAAAGCGGCCGCAGCCTGATGGAGCGGCTATTTGAGCCACCGGCCATCGGCAAGATGTCACCGGTTGCAAAGATCGTTGCATACACTTTCTTGGCGATTTGGTCGGTGTTCGTGCTGTTCCCAATTTATTGGGTCATTATCACGTCCTTTAAAGATGCCGCGGCGGTGAATCAGGGCCCGTTCTATATCCCATTCGTCGATTTCCAGCCGAACCTTGATGCGTGGCGCGCCCAGTTCAATACCGACCGGTTCTGTGATTTCTCAGCGATACTCGGGCAGTTGTACCTGCTGGCCCACAACTCATTCGCTTTCGTGGTTTCGCCCGTCGTCTCGATCGCCCCGATGGAGCCGCAGATCTGCAAGATCTACCTGGCTTTCACCAACTCAGTTGTTATCAGCATCGCAGCTACGACCCTATGTGTTACCGTTGGATCGATGGCAGCCTACGCGCTGGCGCGTATCCAGTACAAACCCAAGTTCGGCAATATCCTTGTTTTTGTAGCACTGATTATTCTGGTGATCGTCGCAACGACCTATGCCGGGGTTCCTTGGTGGGTTTCGTCTGCCGTTGCTTTGGCGTTGTTCTATTTCCTAGTGCGCTCGGTGGGGCGGTATTTCAAGAAATCCGTAAGTAACAACGACATTTTATTCTGGATCATTTCCCAACGGATACTTCCGCCTATCGTGGTCGTTATCCCGGTCTACGTGATGTTCCAGGCAGTGGGATTGCTTGACACGCATCTTGCATTGATCATTCTTTACGCGGTGGCAAACTTGCCGATCGTGGTTTGGCTGATGCATGATTTCTTCGCCAATCTTCCCATCGAACTGGAAGAATCCGCACAGCTGGATGGGGCCACACGACTTGGTATCTTCTGGGAAATAGTGCTGCCACTCACACGGCCCGGACTTGCGGCGACAACGCTCTTGATCTTAGTTCTCAATTGGAACGAATATTTGTTCGCGGTGTTTATCTCTACGGTCAAAGTTCAGACTATGCCGATCATGGTCGCGGCCAAGAACGCCGGCGAAAAGGGCGTGTTCTGGTGGGAAATGTGTGCAGTCATCGTCGTGATGATCATCCCGGTCATCATCATGTCAATTCTCTTGACGAAATTCATTTCCAAGGGCGTCCTGCAAGGCGCAATGAAGGGGTAAGGAATGGCAGACGGTGGTCCGCAGGCTTCGGTCAAATTTGACCAGGTCCAGAAGAGTTACGGCGACGTAAAGGTCTTGGAGGAATTCAACCTTGTTGTCGAGCCTGGCGAATTTCTCGTATTGCTTGGAGCTTCGGGATCCGGCAAGACGACGGCGCTTCGCATCCTGTCTGGGCTAGAGACCCCTTCGGGTGGTCAAGTGTACATCGCCGACCGTAACGTCACGGACATACTGCCAAAGTACCGCGATATCTCGATGGTGTTTCAGTCTTATGCGCTCTATCCGCACAAGACGGTCGCTGAGAACATCGGTTTTCCCCTTAAGGTTCGAAAGGTCGAAAAAGACGTCCTTGAGAGTGCCATCCTTGATGCCGCCAAACAGGTCCAACTTGAAACATTGCTCGAACGGTTCCCACGCGAGCTTTCTGGCGGCCAAAAGCAGCGCGTTGCGTTGGCCCGTGCCATTATTCGCCGCCCATCCGTTTTTCTGATGGACGAACCGCTCTCGAACCTTGATGCAAAGTTGCGCGGGCATATGCGTGCGGAACTTAAGCACATGCAGGAAACGCTGGGCATCACCACGATCTATGTGACGCATGACCAGATTGAAGCGATGACGCTGGCGGACCGTGTTGCGGTCCTTGAAAAGGGCGTCTTGCAGCAGCTGGCGTCACCTGCTGAAATCTATAACAATCCGACCAACCTATTCGTCGCCCAGTTCATTGGGTCACCGCCCATGAATGTCATCCACGGCAGTCTTGAGGGCAATCATTTTCTGACCAACGGTGCAAAGGTGGAAACCCCGGTGGGTGGTCGTGTTGAAAAAGGGATATTGGGCGTAAGGCCTGAGGATTGCAGTATTGCCCCCCAGTCAGATGAGACGCTAAACGGCAAAATCTACACTACAGAACTGATCGGCGACCACACGTTGGTGACGGTTGATTGGGGTACGGATCAGATTGCTGTCAAAGCGTCCAAGGACTTTGATGGCAAGCAAGGCGATAACATTGGCGTTATTCTTCCCAGTGATGGCCTGTTCATTTTTGATGAAGTCACCGGATATCGGATCCGCTGACCGTTCGGGAGCCCGGCATGTCCGTACGCATAGAGCTCTTCAAGTCCAGCTTCGGTGAAAAAGAGCGCCTGCTTTGCACGATGGGCGCTATTTCGGTTTTTTCATTTCGGTACGAATCCGGGATCGAAGCGCTGCGCGTAAAGAACGCTCGCGGGGAAATCATCGTCCTGCCGTTCAAAGGCCAACAAATCTGGCGGGCTGAATTCGACGGCCGTGATTTGACAATGAAGTCGATGTTCGCTGAACCTGTCGCAACCACAGACTACCTAAAGACATATGGCGGTTTCCTTATCCACTGTGGGCTAACCGGATTGGGTGCGCCGGGGCCCACCGACCAGCATCCGCTGCACGGTGAGTTGCCAAATGCACCGTTCCAAGAGGCGTGGCTGGAACTGGACCGCGCGTCGCAAGAGATAACGATTTGTGGCGCCTACCGATACACGGTGGCATTCGCCACGAACTATCTGGCGACCACAAGAATTTGCATGGGCGAAAGAACGACTTTACTGGACGTCTCGGTCGCGGTCGAAAACCTGAAAAAGACGCCCATGGACCTGATGTATCTGGCCCACGCTAATTTTCGACCAGTTGATTACGGCGAACTGCACTATTCAGCGAAGACCGCAGACAACTCTGTTCGCGTACGCCAATCGATTCCCGCGCACATCACACCAAAGCAAGGATACGGTGAATTTATCACGGCACTTGTCGAGGATCCGACCTTGCACCATGTTCTCACGCCGGAACTTGCGTTTGATCCAGAGATTGTCTTTTCAATCGATATGCAGGCCGGAGACGACGGCATTGCCTATGCGCTTCAGCAGCACCCAGACGGTACAGCCGACTGTATGTCTTATCGGCCCTCTCAGGCGCCTATCTGCATGCGCTGGGTGTGCCGAACCCCCGATCAGGATGGCATCGGCGTTGCGTTTCCATCGACGTCCGAAGTCGAGGGCTATGCCGCCGAAAAAGCGAAGGGCCAGATCGTCACGTTGGCTGGCGGAGAAACTTGGCGGATTGACATGAAAATGGGGCATCTGACCGAAATCGAGGCGGCGGTGGTCATAGAACGCATCAACCAAATCCGCACTGGATAGCTTTTCGAACCCGGCGCCGAAACAGGAGGAAATGACAATGCTTGCAACGCGTCTATTCGGCGTCGGAGACATTCAAACTGTTGAAGTGCCTATGCCTGAACCCGGTCCCGGAGAGATTCTGATCCAGGTTGAGGCCGCCGGAATTTGTGGCACCGACAGGCATCTTTTCAAGGGCGAATTTCCTTCCGTCCCGGGCAAGACACTGGGGCACGAATTTTCGGGCATTGTCGTGGACAATGGTGGCTTGGAGATCGCGGTGGGGACCCGGGTAACATGTGACCCAAACAAGTGGTGCGGTACGTGCGATCAGTGTCGCCGTGGGCGGGTCAATTTATGCCCCAATAACATGGCTACCGGTATCGGGCGCGATGGTGGTTTCGCCGAGTATTGCGCTTTTCAAGCGTCGATGGCGCATGTTCTTCCTGCCGGGCTTGATCCGCTCCACGGTGCTTTCTGCGAACCGCTTGCTTGTACGCTCCATGGGATGGATATCGGTGACGCTCGTCCAGGAGAACGGGTACTGGTGATCGGCGGCGGTGTAATCGGGTTATTGGCCGTTCAGCTGGCAAAGCTCTCAGGCGGCGAAGTTATGCTGCTAACCCGCAGCGCCGCTAAACAGGCTCTTGGCAAAAAACTTGGTGCTGATTTGGTTGCGGGCTCTGAGGCCGAGGCACGTGAGAAATGGCCGAACGGCGCCGACCTTGTAGTCGAGTGTGCTGGCGTCGCCGAGACGGTTGCTATGTCGCCTGATCTTACCCGCGCAGGCGGACGCGTGGTCGTGCTTGGGGTCCTACCGGCTGGCGCGCAGGTTCCGATTGAACCCTTCGATATGCTGTTTCGCGAAATTCATATGCACTTCAGTTTCATGAACCCATTTACCCACGGCCGGGCCGCACGGATGATCGCCGATGGCGTGATTGAGGTTTCGCAACTGATTTCGCGCAAGATCTCTTTGCCAGAGGCCGCCGGTGCGATCGCTGAACCCGCTTTGGCCGGGGAAGTGCGCGCCATTGTAGTGCCGGGGATGTAGAATTAGGCTGAAAATCCTTCCCGAAAAAGCCAGCCTTGGCTCGAGGTCTATGAGGCCGGGCTATCGTCATGCAAAGCCTCAGTAACAGCAGGACCGACCGAAAAATCGGTAAACCGGGCCTGGAAACCTGAACGCTTCGGTGAACAAGCCATCGGGCCGACCAAAAGCTCTTCGCTGACCGAGAAATCCGCGACACGCAGCAGCTGCCAGCGGTTTGCGGCGTTGCGAAACTGAATGATCACAGCGCTTCCCATGCGCGTCAATCGTAGCCGCTGCGGCCCTGTGGCCGAGAATAGCCCCAGTGTGGACCAATCCGATGCGTCCCGCGTAACAACGACCGACATGTTGTGCATATCGTCAGAAAACTCGATTCCGACCTTGAGCCAATGCGTCTCATTTTGGCGAAGCATCAGGCCGGCCTGATCATAAAGCGTCTCATAATCGCCATCGAACGTAAGATACGCCGTAAAGTCCCCGCTGACCGGAACCAGCAATGCGTGGCCGTCATCTCGCCGGAAACCATAAAGCGTTTCGCGCCAAAAATCCGTCTCGGGACCCGTCTCGAACGTCAGCGCATCCTCGTTCAACTGCCACTTAGGCGGCGGATTCAGCCACTCACCAGCGCTCAGGGCCGCGACGCTATTCATCGTTCCACGCAAAGTCATTTTGTCGTTCGATTGCTCGCCCGAAGAATGTTGGCGTGACTGCCAGTTCAAACATAGATATATGCCTCGTCGTCAGGATTTCATTCAGACCAACCGGAATAAGCCGTCCAGAGCGCCCATCATAACGTACACGGATGGTGCTGCTGTCATGTGTGGACGGCTCCGTTTACGCAAGAGTTGATTTGAGCTGATATTGATCATTGCGGGGTGCGGTCATGTGGCCGGCCTGTATATGTCCAAATAGAGCAATTTGATAACAGTGTGTTGTTGGCTCATCGTAACCACTGAGGAGTGAACGATGAGACCAACAACTGGAACACGTTCATCCTAAAACCAGCCGCCAATATGTTCTTCGCCATTCCGTGGCCCATCAGACCAACACCAATGAAACCAATATCTTCTTTTTTGACGCTCATGGTCATGTTCCTTTGCAGTAACTTCCATGGTTATATGGTCAGGTATTAGATGACTGTGCCCAAAGATTGATATCTCCATCCCCAGAATATTTATCAATTTCAGCTAGCTCTTCAGAAGAGAAAGTCAGGTTTTCGATAGCACCAACACAGTCTATCACCTGCTGGGGCTTAGACGCGCCGATCAATGCAGTGGTAATTCCCCCGTCTCGCAGAACCCAGGCGATCGCCATTTGGGCGAGTGTCTGGCCGCGCGTCTGGGCAATGGTATTGAGGCTTTTGATGTTCTCGATCGCTTGTGGTGTCAGAAAGTTCGGATCAAGCGACTTACCCTGAGTTACCCGACTATCCTCTGGCATCCCATTCAGGTATTTGTTGGTCAACATTCCCTGAGCCAGTGGCGTAAAGGCGATAGAGCCAATACCAAGCTCTTTAAGAGTATCTTTCAGGCCGTCTTCTTCAACCCAACGGTTGATCATGTTGTAGCTTGGCTGGTGAATCACACATGGTGTGCCAAGATCCTTGAGGATCGCTGCCGCCTCGCGCGTCCGCTCTGAATTATACGAAGAGATACCCGCATAGAGCGCCTTGCCAGACCTGACGATCTGGTCAAGCGCACCCATTGTTTCTTCAAGCGGGGTGTCGGGATCCATGCGATGAGAATAGAAAATATCCACATAGTCGAGGCCAAGCCGATTGAGGCTCTGATCACAGGACGAAATCAGATATTTGCGGCTGCCCCACTCACCATAAGGGCCATCCCACATCAAATATCCGGCCTTGGACGAGATCACCAATTCGTCCCTGTATCCGGCGAAATCGGTTTTTAGAATTTCGCCAAAGGCTTCTTCCGCACTGCCGGCGGGCGGGCCGTAATTGTTTGCCAGGTCAAAATGCGTGATACCATAATCGAATGCGACCTGACAGATATCGCGCTTAGTCTGATGCGGCGTGTCGTGTCCGAAGTTGTGCCACAGGCCAAGGGAAATTGCCGGTAGTTTCAATCCGCTGTTACCGCAATGGTGGTACGTCATCTTGGAATAACGATCGGGGTTTGGAACATAAGTCATCGGTGTCACTTTCTAAATTTAGGGTCGCGCCAAATATTCACGGATCGCTCCTATGAATGCGAGGATGGCTGGTAGTTCCGCAGGTCTTGAAACCACCAACGTCTTCACACCGTTGCCTGCTCGACCGACGACGGCTACTCCTCTATTGGTCCACCTGCTTCCTTCCACGACGAAAAACCACCAACATTCGAAACACTCTGGAAGCCCATGTCCTTCAAAGTCTTGCCGCTGAGAGCGGCCTGACCACCAGCGCCGCAAACCAGCACGATATCGGCGTCCTTCTTGAGCGAGGCATTGTGCAAAGGGTGAGTGTCATCGGCATGAAATTCAATCATCCCGCGTTTCACCAATTCTGCGCCCGCGATTGTGCCCGAAGCAGCGACGTCGGCGCTGTCACGCACATCGACAAAAACTGACTTGCCGGCCTTGTGCTTTGCGATGCCTTCTTCCGTTGTAATTTTTGGGACCACTGCATGAGCTGCGTCGAGATAGTCCTTCGCGGTTTTCATGTACAACTTCCTTTCTGTTTGCGCTGTAACGCCGCCCAACGAAGTTCAATTTGAATAGACGACTTCTTGTAACATAACCTGCG
>CBDTVL010000073.1:0-15032 GCA_965363755.1 uncultured Sulfitobacter sp. | reverse complement strand
ATATGAACAGGACGCTTTTATGCAGTTAGCGCCATCATTGGGTCAAAATTCGCAACAATAGCCAAAACTGGCCATAGAAATGTCGGATTGTGAGACAATTTAGTCATTGGTAAGCGAAATTTGGAGAAATTGCTGACGATTGCCCAGCTGATTCGCACTTTGAGATTGAAAACTATAGTCTGAAAAGTGATGTATGCGAAAAAAATGGGCGAAACGAGCATAATAAGGAATAAAACCATGTCGAAAATCGCATTGGTAGACGATGACAGGAATATCCTGACGTCGGTGTCTATGACGCTTGAGGCCGAAGGATTTGAGGTCGACACGTATAATGATGGTCAAGCGGCGCTCGATGCCTTTAACAAGAAATTGCCTGATATGGCGGTGCTGGATATCAAGATGCCCCGCATGGACGGGATGGACCTGCTGCAACGCTTGCGACAGAAAACCCAGATGCCGGTCATCTTTCTGACGTCTAAAGACGACGAGATCGACGAAGTGCTGGGCCTTCGGATGGGCGCCGACGACTACGTCAAAAAGCCATTTTCTCAGCGACTGCTTGTTGAGCGCATTCGTGCTTTGTTGCGTCGTCAGGATGCTGTTGCAGGTGATATCGTAGGCGATACCGAAGAAACTAAAGTGATGGAACGGGGCGAACTGCGAATGGACCCCCTGCGTCATGCAGTGAGTTGGAAAAACAATGACGTTTCGCTGACGGTTACCGAATTCTTGCTGTTACAAGCGCTTGCTCAACGTCCCGGCTTTGTCAAAAGTCGCGATCAGTTAATGGATGTTGCTTATGACGATCAGGTTTATGTTGATGACCGTACCATCGACAGCCACATCAAACGTTTGCGGAAGAAAATGCGAACAGCAGACGATGGGTTCTCAGCGATTGAGACGCTGTACGGCATCGGTTACAGATATAACGAAGAATAAGTAGCCGTCAGATGGCTGTAGTCGAAAGGACTTTCGTGCGGGATTTGGTACCACCCCCACGTAGTGGTGACGTGGTTCTTGGCGACGATTGGGTCGCCCCGAACAGCACTGCTGAGAATGAAGTGCGCGCCAACCGGGAACGGCGCGGTCTCTTTTCATTAAAGGGATCGCCACTGGCGCGCAGGATCATCACGTTCAACCTGATTGCTTTGAACATTCTGGTCGCCGGTATCCTTTATCTCAATTCGTCCCGAGACAGTCTTGCGCTGCAGCGTGCAGGTGCGCTTGTGAGCGAAGCGGAACTGATTGCGGATGTTTTTGAAGCGCAATTGCCGCAAGAAGCGCCATTGGATCTAGCCGCAGATGGCGATTTTGATGCTGCCGCGATCCTCGGCGGGCTCGATCTGCGTGGCGGCATTGATGTGTTCGTCTTTGATACGACAGAAGCCTTGATTGCGACGACCGAGGGCCAAGGCAACGGAGCGTTGTCAGGCCGGTTCAGGCCCGCGCCAGGCGGTAAAACAGTTATTTCCGACACGCTAGCGTCAATCTGGAACGGTGTGTCGGGTGTGTTTTCGTCGCGCGAAGTTCGCGAGGGCGAATTGATTGAAAACCAGTTGCGGACTTATGTGGCTGCAACGCTTGTCAACGGAACACAGGTTGAGAATTCGGTAGATGCCGAAGGTGGCACACTTTTCAGCGTCACCACCCCGATTGTGCAGAATGGCGTGGCCATCGGCGTTATTGCCATTACAAGCGCTGCAGGCGAAATTGACAGTCTGGTGCGCGGAGAGCGCGAGCGTGTCTTGCAGATGTTTGTTGTCGCGACGTTGGTGTCGATCGGCCTTAGCCTTGTTCTCGCGTCTACAATTGCAAATCCATTGTCTGATCTCGCGGCGGCGGCCGAACTGGGGCGTGACAAGGATGCTCGAAAGATGAACCCCGGCCGCATTCGCATTCCTGATCTCACAGCGCGACCGGACGAGATTGGCCGACTTAGCGGCGCATTGCGTGGCATGGTTTCGGCACTTTACAACCGCATAGACGGCAACGAACAATTTGCGGCTGATGTGGCACACGAAATCAAAAACCCACTTGCCTCTCTGCGCTCTGCAGTGGGGACGATGCGTCGTATTAAGCGGGATGACCAGCGCGAACAGTTGCTAAATGTGATCGAGCATGACGTGCGTCGTCTGGACAGGTTGGTCAGTGACATTTCTAATGCATCACGACTAGATTCAGAACTGGTTAAAGAAGAAGAAGAGCCGTTCGATCTTTTGAAATTGCTCAGCAATCTCAGCGAGTATCTTGGGGCAGACGCCAAGACCAAAGGTGTCGATCTTATCTCGGATTTGCCGGAAGACCCCATTACCGTTCACGGTCTTGAGGCACGTCTGGCGCAAGTTTTTGTCAATCTGATAACTAATGCCATTTCGTTTTGCGAAGATGGCGATGCAATTCGGGTGTGGGCACGTAAACGCGAGAACCGCGTCCTGATTGTTATTGAAGATACCGGTCCAGGTATCCCTGATCAGTCATTGGGGAAGATATTCAAGCGTTTCTACTCTCAGCGTCCGGATGAGCATTTCGGCAACAACTCAGGCCTTGGTCTGGCGATTTCCAAGCAAATCGTCGAAGCACATGGTGGTGTGATCTGGGCCGAGAACATCCGGCCCACGGATGCAGATATTACGTCTGATCCGCTGGGTGCCCGATTTGTTGTGGGACTGCCGGTCTAACGCGTGGCGCACTCTCCACAAGATAGAGAAAAAAAGCCAACACCAGAGGTCAGTGGATTCTTTGGGTCCCCTTTCCACGCAACTTGTGTTGCCCACAAAGGCCGAGGCCTTCTGATAATGGGAGCCTCTGGCAGCGGCAAA
Organism: uncultured Sulfitobacter sp.; assembly: GCA_965363755.1. Classification (GTDB taxonomy): domain Bacteria; phylum Pseudomonadota; class Alphaproteobacteria; order Rhodobacterales; family Rhodobacteraceae; genus JL08. Next base: position 12,213 of record CBDTVL010000073.1, on the reverse strand, counting down.
TCGGGCCTGGGGCTGCAATTGATTGCATTGGGTGCTGATCTGGTGGCCGATGACCGAGTCAAACTCACGCAGACCGAAGCCGCGATAATGGCAGAGGCCCCGGCTGCGATCAAAGGCTTGATTGAGGCGCGCGGAATCGGGGTGCTAAATGCGCCGTGCGTCGGACCCGTTCCCCTGCATTTGCTTGTCGACCTTGATCTAGAGGAAACCAACCGGTTGCCCCAGTTGCACGCGCGTCGGCTAGGGGCACATAACATCCCATTGGTTCACAATTCTGCCAGCCCCCATTTCCCGGCGGCGCTTTTGCTATATCTTGCGCATGGGCGCAGAGAATAGGGATGACAAGATCTTTGGCACCGAACAAGATCCCACATAAGACGTCGTGTCGGTTTGTGTTAGTAACGGGGCCGTCTGGCGCGGGCCGTTCTACCGCGATCAATGTGCTGGAAGATCTGGGATTTGAGGCGATAGACAACCTGCCATTGCGGTTGCTGCCGACGTTGCTGGGCAGCCCCGCCGCAGACCGCCCTATGGCGCTGGGCGTTGATACACGCAATCGTGATTTCTCGACCGCTGCTGTGTTGGAGGCGATCGACGGCCTGAACAGTCATCCCGCGCTGTCGCCAGAGGTGCTTTATCTGGACTGTGGCCGCGATGTATTGTTGCGTCGGTTTTCAGAAACCCGTCGCCGGCATCCTATGGCGCCTGCCGAGAGCCCCGACGTAGGGATTGATCGTGAATTCGACTTGCTTGGGCCGATCCGGTCGCGGGCAAGCATATTGATCGAGACAACCGACCTGAATGTGCATCAGCTGCGATCCGAGGTCGAGAGATGGTTCGCGCCCATTGGCTCTGGTCGCCTTGCAGTCTCGATCCATTCCTTTTCTTATAAGCGTGGTTTGCCGCGCAGCATCGATACGGTATTTGATTGCCGATTTCTGACAAACCCTTATTGGGTGCCTGAATTGCGGGGGCTTAATGGCCTAGATAGCCAGGTTGCAGATCATGTAACGGCTGATCCAAAGTTCTCGCCATTCTTTGACAAAGTGCTGGACATGACACAAATGCTGCTGCCTGCGTACAGCGACGAAGGCAAGGCGCATTTTTCCATTGGGTTCGGATGCACCGGGGGGCAGCACCGATCAGTCACAGTCACGGAAAGATTGGCGCAGGCCCTTGCGGATCAAGGCTGGCAAGTATCAATTAGACATCGCGAGCTGGAACGCCGCACGGCAGAGGGTAAAAAACAGGTGTGATCGGTATCGTGATAGTTGCGCATGGTGGGTTGGCCAAGGAATACTTGCGCGCAATTGAGCATGTTGTCGGCAAACAGCCTGGCGTGTGCGCCATCGCGATCGAGCCTGACCATGATCGCGACAGCAAACAACTTGAAATCTGTGCCGCCGCGGATGCAGTGGATCAGGGCAACGGTGTGGTAGTGGTCACCGATCTGTTTGGCGGATCTCCGTCAAATCTGAGTCTTCGTGCCTGCAAACCTGCAGGGCGCCGGATCATCTACGGTGCCAATCTGCCGATGTTAATTAAGTTGGCGAAATGCCGCCATATGGCAGTACCCGATGCGGTGCGGGCTGCGCTGGCAGCCGGCAAGAAATACATCGACAGCCAGAATATTACATCAGACGCCTGAGGGACTGAAGGGGAATACTGCCAATGACGCAGCGCAGATTGGCTATTGTGAATGAAAAAGGGCTTCATGCCCGCGCTTCAGCCAAACTGGTGGAGGTGGTGGAAGGTTTTGATGCATCGGCCGAACTCTCGCGAGAGGGGATGTCTGCGTCCGGCGACAGCATCATGGGTCTTTTGATGTTGGCAGCAGCCAAGGGAACCACTATTGACGTGCAGACCACAGGGCCGGACGCTGATGCGTTGGCAGAAGCACTGGAGGTATTGGTCGCCGACAAATTCGGTGAGGGATTCTGAGCGTCTACTCACGGCGTGATGAACAGGGTGTAAGATTGGCTAATACTACACAAGACAACTCGGCGGGTAATACCCCCAAAGCCGACGAAATTGACGGCGAGGTTTATGACCGGCGCACGCTGACCTATGCAAATTCCTTTGATGATCCATGGACCGGTTTCGCGATCCGGGCGGTCGAATGGCTCACAGGAAAGCTGACCATTCTACGTATGGTGAACAAGTTTGAGAAAACCAACGAGAATCACCGTGGGCAGAAATTTTGGCGCGGTGCTCTGGATATCATGGGAATCGAACTCACGACTCCCACTGAACAACTGGCCAATATTCCGATGGAGGGACCGGTTGTTGTTGTCGCCAATCACCCGCATGGCATGGTTGACGGTATGATATTTGCCGACCTAATTGGTCGTGTTCGACTGGATTATCGCATTCTGACCCGGTCAGTGCTGACGGGCCTTGATGAGGCCGCGACTTCGTTCATGATCCCGGTGCCGTTCCCGCATGATCCCGAGGCGCAGCGCAAGATGGTCGAAATGCGGACAAGCGCCATGGCGCACCTTAAAGAGGGAGGCGTTGTTGCGCTGTTTCCAGCCGGTGTGGTTATGTCGTCGGAGACGTGGTTCGGACCACCAGTTGAGCGGGAATGGAGTCTGTTTACGGCCAAGATGATCCGCAAGTCGGGCGCCAAGGTCGTTCCTATATTTTACCCCGGACACAATTCGCGTTCGTATATGATCGCAAACAAGATCTCTGCAATTCTGCGCCAGGGGCTGTTGTTGCACGAGATCGTCCGGTCCTGTAACAAACCGATGGCACCTGTTGTCGGCGCACCGCTGACGGACGAACAAATGGTGATGCTTGAAAAAGACCCTCGCGGATTTATGGCGTGGCTGCGCGAACATACGTTGGCGTTGAAAGACAATTAGCCGGGTTTGATCCAACGGAGTGCGCTACGCGCGCATTCCACATTTAGTTTTGTCGCGGGCTGCCATGTTCCGAAAATCAGCGCGTGGGCACAGGGGAATCACCGCGGTAGTCATAAAATCCACGTTGTGTTTTGCGCCCCAGCCATCCTGCCTCGACGTATTTGGTGAGTAACGGGCAGGGCCGGTATTTGGTATCTGCCAATCCGTCATGCAGCACGTTCATGATCGCAAGGCACGTGTCCAGACCGATGAAATCAGCCAGTTCCAGCGGGCCCATCGGATGGTTGGCACCCAGCTTCATCGACTGATCAATCGAGAGCACTGACCCCACGCCTTCGTAGAGAGTGTAGACAGCTTCGTTGATCATCGGCATCAGAATGCGGTTGACGATAAATCCTGGGAAATCTTCGGCTGAGGCTGAGGTTTTGCCCAGTCTGTCAACCACGGCCTTGCACGAATTGAAGGTGGGTTCATCGGTTGCGATGCCACGGATAAGTTCGACCAACTGCATGACGGGCACTGGGTTCATGAAGTGGAATCCCATAAATTTTTCTGGCCGGTCAGTGCGGCTCGCCAGCCTGGTTATGGAAATAGAGGAGGTGTTCGACGTCAAAATTGTATCAGGCGACAGGTGTGGCAGAAGATCCTCGAAGATCGCTTGTTTCACAGTCTCACGCTCTGTCGCGGCTTCTATCACAAGGTCAGACTTTCCCAGATCGGTTAATTTTGGCGTGGTCCGAATGCGCGCCATCGCTTCGGCCTTTTCTGAAGTGCCGATTGTTTCGCGGCTGACTTGCCGTTCCAGATTGTGATCAATCAGCACGACTGCCGCGCGCAGTGCATCTTCGCTAATATCAGTTAGAAGGACGTCGAACCCCGCCAACGCCAGCACATGAGCAATCCCGTTGCCCATTTGCCCGGCACCAATAACCCCGATTGTCTGAATACTCATCCTGCGTGCCCCTTTACAGTTGCGCCTACCATAGGGGGCATCGCAATGCGGCTGCAAGGGTCGGTGGTGCCCATAACTTACCGAAAATTGAACGCGTATCGGCGGAGGGCGTTAGGGTTTTGGCAACCGATTTGCCGCAGCTTGGTGGCGGGTGAATTTGGAAGGTGGGTGAGATGACCTATGATGCGTTGGGCGTGGGTGCCCTTGACTATTTGCCGTGCCGTTATGGTACGTCCAAACTGTTGTTTCGTGGTCCGAGGCGGCGTCTTGAGCGTGATTATGTCGCGTTCATTGGCGGGACTGAGACTTATGGGAAGTTCATTGAGCATCCCTTTCCAGATTTGATTGAACAGGCGACGGGTCTTACCTGCGCCAACTTTGGATATCCCAATGCTGGGTTGGATGTCTTTGCACATGATCCATTTGTACCGGGCGCGGCGACCGCTGCCCAAGTGGCAGTAGTTCAGGTGATGGGCGCACAAAACATGTCGAACCGGTTTTACTCGGTTCATCCGCGCCGAAATGATCGTTTCGTTAATGCCAGCCCGTTATTGCAGACGATCTATCGGGAAGTTGATTTTGCGGAGTATCATTTCACCAAGCACCTGCTGACCAATCTGGTGACTGTATCAGCGGAACGGTTTGAGATGGTGCGACAGGAACTGCAAGAGTCGTGGATTGCCCGGATGAAATTGTTGCTTTCGCGGATCTCGGGCAAGATCATTCTTCTTTGGTTTGCGCCGCGCAGCCCGGAACAGGATGAAAAGATACAAGATTTTGGCGCTGATCCGATGTTCGTGACACGTGACATGATTGAAGCCGTGCGTTCAGCTGTCACTGACGTCGTAGAGGTGGTCGCAACTCCGGAGGCTCTGGCAAAAGGAACAGAAGGCATGGTTTTTGCGCAGATGGAGGCGCCTGCCGCCGGGAGCATCATGGGACCGGCTGCTCATGAAGAGGCGGCAGCTGTTCTTGGCGATGTTGTTGCGCGGTTACACTAAAAAAGAAGGCCCGCCAGAGTTTGGCAGGCCTTCTAGTTGAAACTCTGAAAAAACCGGCGGCCCCGGATTTACAGTTTCTCGATCAGCTCTGGCACAGCAGTGAACAGATCGGCGACCAACCCAAAATCCGCGACCTGAAAGATGGGTGCTTCTTCGTCTTTGTTGATGGCGACGATGATTTTGCTGTCTTTCATTCCAGCAAGGTGCTGGATCGCGCCAGAGATGCCGACCGCTACGTACAAATCGGGGGCAACAACTTTACCGGTCTGGCCAACCTGCCAATCATTGGGGGCATAGCCGCTATCCACAGCGGCGCGGGATGCGCCAACCGCGGCACCCAGTTTGTCTGCCAGTTTTTCGATCAGCGCAAAATCGTCTTTCGAACCGACACCGCGGCCGCCAGAAACAACAACCCCAGCTGACGTCAGCTCGGGTCGGTCGCTGGCTGCAACCTTGTCTTCGACCCATTCGCTGAGGCTCGGATTTCCGGCCGCGCCAATGGTTTCTATTGCAGCAGAACCGTCCATTTCGGCCGCATCAAAGGTCGATGTCCGGAAAGACACAACCTTTTTGCCATCGGTTGATCTGACGGTCTGGATAGCATTGCCCGCATAGATTGGACGTTCAAACGTATTGGCGTCGACGACAGCCGACACATCCGTCATCACCATTACGTCCAGCAGAGCAGCAACGCGGGGCAACACGTTTTTAGCATCCGTGGTCGCCGGGGCCACGATGTGTTCATAGTCACCTGCCAGCGTGACAATCAGGTCAGCAGTAGATTCTGCCAACCGATGCCCCAAGGCGGGGTCCTCGGCGCACAGCACCTTGGTCACGCCCGAGATTTTTGCGGCTTCTGCAGCCGCGTCGGCAGCTGAGCCACCTGCGCACAGAACGGTCACATCGCCCAGTTGGACTGCCGCCGTCACTGCTTTGGAGGTGGCGTCGAGGAACAATTCGCCATTGTTCACTTCTGCAAGGAGTAGAACAGCCATTACACGGCCCCCGCTTCTTTGAGTTTTGCAACCAGTTCGTCAACCGAACCAACCTTGATCCCTGCGGCCCGTGTGTCAGGCTCGCTGGTTTTGACAATCTCGAGACGCGGCGTGACATCGACGCCATAGTCAGCGGCCGTCTTCTCATCCATCTGTTTCTTCTTTGCCTTCATGATGTTGGGCAAAGACGCATAGCGCGGTTCGTTCAACCGCAGATCAACCGTCACGATTGTCGGCATTTTGACCTTGATGGTCTGCAGGCCGCCGTCGACTTCGCGCGTCACTGTGGCAGTCTCCCCATCGATGTCCAATGAAGACGCAAAGGTTGCCTGCGACCAACCCAACAACGCGCTCAGCATCTGGCCGGTGGCGTTCATATCGTTGTCGATTGCCTGTTTACCACATAGCACCAGACCGGGCTGCTCTTCATCCACAATGGCTTTGAGAATCTTGGCGACGGCCAAAGGCTCGATGTCATTGTGAACGTCATCCGACGCGATCACCAGAATGGCGCGGTCGGCGCCCATTGCGAGAGCGGTGCGCAGGGTTTCCTGTGACTGCTTGACGCCGACCGAAACTGCGATGACTTCTTCTGCAGCGCCGGACTCTTTCAGACGGATGGCCTGTTCGACGGCAATCTCGTCAAACGGGTTCATCGACATTTTCACATTGGCAAGATCAACACCCGATCCGTCCGCTTTGACGCGAACTTTCACGTTATAGTCGATCACGCGTTTGACAGGTACCAGAACCTTCATGGGCGTCTCTCTCCTTACATGACAAGCCGCACGCGCGACTCGATCTTTTTTCATTCCCGCTGTTGATAGCGATGGTAGGGACGTGGAAACAGGGCAAAATCGTCACGCCAATGCACGGGGACGTCGCGTTTCTATGCAATCGGTGCTTTTTGGTCCCTAACGGTTTGCTCCGGGTACCCACAAAACGTCATTCATTCCGTCATCATTGGCAACACGTGCCGCAACAAAAAACCAGTCCGACAGGCGGTTAAGGTACTTCAAGGCAGCGGAGTTGATCGCTTCCATTGTGGCAAGCTCCACGGCCAGTCGTTCGGTGCGACGTGCGACGGTTCGGCACACATGCAGATGCGCGGAAAGTGCTGATCCGCCCGGCAGAATGAAGCTGCGCAGCGGCTCCAATATCTCGTTCATCGCATCAATTTCGCGTTCGAGCCGCTCGACTTGTGCATTGGTCATGCGCAAGGGGGGGTATTCTGCGGTTGAGTCCTGCTCCATATCGGGGCGACAAAGGTCCGCCCCCAGATCAAACAGATCATTTTGGATGCGCGACAACTGGCTGTCCAAATCTCCGGTCACTTCAAGTCGGGCGACACCAACGAAGCAGTTCAACTCGTCCGACGTGCCATAAGCGGTAACCCGTAGTGCATGCTTCGCGACTCGCATGCCATTGCCCAAAGCGGTTTCTCCCGCATCTCCGGTTTTGGTGTAAATTTTGTTTAGAACGACCATGTCAGGAAACTCCTCCGCGCTTGAGATAGACGTAGATCAGGATCAGAATGACCGCGATGAATTGCGCAATCAGTCGATAGCGCATCATCTTGTTGCCATACTTCAGGTTCGTTTTGCCGCCTTTGGCAAAGCCACCAAGGCCCAGCATCAAAATGACGACTACGGCCAGAACCGCAAGTACGACAAGGATAAACAGTGGGTCTGAGGGCATCTGCAATTGTCCTTGTGCAACCTGTTGGGCGTGATGTAGCCGCCTGCGGGCAAAAAGCGAACCGCTTTTTTTGGGGCGAGGGTGCGCGTTAGCCTTTTGACAGAACCCAGTCTAACGCCCGGGTGGGCAGCACCCTGCGGCAGAACCCCATCAGATAGGTCGGTGTGGTCACGTAATAACGCGGCTTGGGTCGGGGTGCTTCAAGCGCGTGGATTAGCTTTGCGGTGACAGCACTTGCAGGAAGCTCAAACCGGTTTCGTTTGTTGGTTTTGTAAAGTTTGTCGAGCAGGCTGTCGCGATATTGCCCGACGCGGGCCGAATTCCCCCAGTCCACCCAGCGCTCGAATTGCAGGATCGCATTTTTGCGAAAGTCTGTCATCACTGGCCCCGGTTCGATCAGCACCACATGGATACCTGTGTCTTTCATTTCTATTCGGAGTGTATCGGTTAACCCCTCAAGCGCAAATTTGGTTGCGTTGTAGGCACCGCGCCAGGGTCCAGCGACAAACCCCAAAACTGACGAATTCTGTATGATCCGCCCATGTCCTTGCGCCCGCATGATTGGAATAATTCGGAGTGTAAGATCATGCCAGCCAAAGAAGTTGGACTCAAAAATCGCGCGCATTGCGTCGGTTGGAATGTCCTCGACCGGTCCGGGAATGGCATAAGCCCCGTTGTTAAACAAAGCGTCCAGCGTGCCCCCTGTTGCGCTCAGAACGTCGTCCAGCGCTGCAGCGATGCTGCCCGGGTCAGCATAATCAAGCAAAGGGCTCTCAAATCCTTCAGCCTGCAGCCGTGCGCAATCCTCGGCTTTGCGACAGCTCGCAAACACACGCCATCCGCGCGCTTTTAGTCCATGTGCCGCGTCATAGCCAATGCCGGACGAGCAGCCAGTGATCAGAATGCATTTTTGCATGCGGTCAGCCTCGTTTTCCTGCGTTTTGACGCAGGTTGCTCGGAAGCACAATGACCAGCCGTGTCGATCTTGTCAGGGGGTTAGCAGCGATGCGGACATCCAGCCGACGGTTTCGGACTCTACATGGCGCATCTTGACCCATCCTTCACCGGGATCGTTCAGCACCTGAACCTCAGTGCCGCCAATCAGTCTCGAAACAACCGAATGGGTTGTACCCGGCCCGCTTCGCACGTTCACTTCTGTTCCTTTGACAGTTCGGATGCTCCAGATGGGGTCTTCGGTCACCGTCTCAGACAGCTGTCCCAAAGACGCCAGTGAGAAGACGGTGTCAGTGCCAACGGTTTGGCTTTCGAAGTCAGTTGACCAATCAGCCGATATGACGATCCCTGTTGGCGCTGGGATTTCCGTATCAATTTCAGCGACGACTAACTCCGCGGCCACATTCGAGGGCTCGGGTTCGGCCACGCGATCAAGTTGCGCCGACGCTTCCGGCAACACGACGGGTTCAGGTTTCGCCACCGGTTCGGGCGCCGTGAATTCAGCTACGCTACGCTCGGTTTGTACTTTGGGTTCGTCAATGGGCTCCGTTATCGCCACCTGTTTCGCACTTGGGGGCTCAAAATCAGCGCCGCCGCTCAACTCGTAGAACGTCCAACCCATAAACAGGAACGACAATAAGATGTAACGGTTCATGTCCTATCCTTTCTAACTAGTTACGGTCTCTTAGCTATCAACGCCGGACAGAATCACCTGCGCCGGTTCACTATATCAAAAACGTCTTAGAATCGGCAGCGGTAGAAACTTACCATTATTCCCCGCAGCTGTTTCAAAAACCAACACGTCCTTGCTTTACCCTTCGAAGGTCCCGGCGTATCAGGTGAGGTATGAGTGATCTGACGGACGATACCGATTTGCCAACACCTGATCTGACCGAGCCGTTGCGCCGGGCAATCGGCGACCGATATCTGACCTATGCGCTGTCGACAATCATGCACCGCGCGCTGCCAGACGCCCGTGATGGCCTGAAACCTGTCCATCGGCGTATTCTGTACGCAATGCGTGAATTGCGGCTTTCCAGCACTGGCGGATTCCGCAAATCCGCCAAGATCAGCGGCGATGTGATGGGCAACTATCACCCGCATGGTGATGCAGCGATTTACGACGCTATGGCGCGGCTCGCTCAGGATTTCAACGTGCGCTATCCGCTGGTGGACGGGCAGGGGAACTTTGGCAATATCGATGGCGATAACCCTGCCGCGAGCCGTTATACCGAGGCGCGGATGACCATTGTGGCCGAGGCCATGCTGGAGGGTTTGAACGAAAACGCCGTTGATTTCCGCGAAAACTATGATGGTACGCTCACCGAACCGATTGTGTTGCCCGCGTCTTTCCCAAATCTACTGGCCAATGGGTCATCTGGCATTGCCGTGGGAATGGCGACAAACATCCCGCCGCATAATATTGCCGAGCTATGTGATGCCTGCATTTATCTTATCAAAACGCCGGATGCACGCGACGACACATTGCTTAACTTTGTTCCGGGCCCGGACTTTCCAACCGGAGGCATAATTGTCGAGCCGCCCGAGAATATCGCCCAGGCCTACCGAACCGGGCGCGGGTCTTTCCGGTTGCGCAGCAAATACGAGGTCGAGGATCTGGGGCGGGGCCAGTGGCAGATCGTTGTCACCGAAATTCCCTATCAGGTACAGAAATCCAAGCTGATCGAGAAAATCGCAGAACTCATCCAAAGCAAGCGCATTCCGATCCTCGCAGACATCCGCGACGAAAGCGCGGACGACATCCGAATGGTGTTCGAACCGCGCAGCAAGAACGTTGATCCCGACGTTCTGATGGGCATGCTGTTTCGCAGTTCCGATCTCGAGGTGCGGTTCTCGCTGAACCTCAACGTGCTGATAGATGGGCTAACGCCCAAAGTCTGTAGCATGAAGGAAGTGCTGCGGGCCTTTCTTGATCACCGCCAAGAGGTGTTGATCCGCCGTTCGACCCACCGAATGGAGAAAATAGACCATAGGCTTGAGGTGCTTGAGGGTTTCATTATTGCGTTCCTCAACCTTGACCGGGTGATCGACATTATTCGCTATGATGATGATCCCAAGGCAGGCTTGATGTACGAAGATTGGTCCATACCGCACGCCCGGGCCCAAGATGAAGCTGACTATGTACCGCCTTTGGCGAAAACCGGAGATGATCCCAGCTTGTCTGACGTTCAGGCTGAGGCAATCCTGAACATGCGTCTTCGGTCATTGCGCCGTCTTGAAGAGATGGAATTGCTGCGGGAACAAGGCGCGTTGATGGAAGAACGCGCGGGTCTGGAAGACCTGCTCGAGTCCGCGCAGCTGCAATGGGACAGCATCATCAACCAGTTGCGCGAGACCAAGAAGCTATTTGGCAAAGACTACGACGGGGGCGCGCGCCGCACTCAGTTCGCGATTGCGGGCGAGGTCGAGGATGTGCCAATCGAGGCCATGATTGATCGGGAACCGATCACAGTTGTCTGCTCTCAAATGGGTTGGATCCGGGCGATGACTGGCCATATTGACCTGACCCGCGAGTTGAAATTCAAAGACGGCGATGGGCCGCGTTTTGTATTTCACGCTGAAACCACTGACCGGTTGCTGGTCTTTGGCGCAAACGGGCGGTTCTATACAATTTCTGCCTCAAATATGCCCGGTGGGCGTGGCATGGGTGAACCATTGCGCCTAATGGTAGACCTGCCCAATGAGTCTGAGATTGTCGGTATTTTTATACATAAACCAGATCGCCGGTTGCTTGTGGCGTCCTCGGCCGGCGATGGTTTTGTGGTGCCCGAGAACGATATTGTGGCGCAGACGCGCAGCGGCAAACAGGTTCTTAACGTACGCGACGGCGTGCGCGCAATTGTCTGCACGCCGATGTATGGTGATGCTGTCGCTGTGGTGGGTGAAAATCGCAAAGTGCTGGTATTTATGGCGGACGAACTACCCGAGATGGGGCGGGGCAAAGGCGTGCGGCTGCAAAAGTACAAGGATGGAGGTCTAAGTGACGCCACCAGTTTCACCTTGGCAGAAGGCCTCAGTTGGTCAGACCCCGCCGGACGGACAAGAACCGAGTCCGAGCTCGCAGAATGGACTGGAAAACGCGCCAGTGCCGGACGTATGGCGCCCCGCGGATTCCCCAGAGACAACAAGTATAACTGACACACTCGGCACAGAATTTGTCGGGCGGCGTAGCGCGCTGTTCTGGCTGGCACTGAAAACCGGGGCGCTGACGATCCTCACATTGTGGATGTACCGGTTTTGGATGAAACTCGATATACCGTTCCCCGCTAGTCCGCATTTAGTACCTTATTTTGTTGAGTTTGTGGTGACAACTGTCAAATCTCTGTGCGCCGTTAGTCGCGTGAAACCACCCTTGACCGCACCGTGTTACAAGGGCGAGCATGTAACACGGCCTCAGAAAGGTCAGAACTCCGAAAGCGCATTCCATGATTACAGACCTGCAAATCCAGCGGATGAAGCCGCTTGGAAAACAGCAAACTATCGCATTGAAGGATGGATCAGGCTTGTCGCTTCGTATCGAACCAAACGGGCGTAAGATTTGGTCACACCGCAAGGCCGGGAAAATGACCAAACTGGATGAGCACCCAACCGTCACCCTCGCCGATGCGAACGCCGCGACAGCCGATCCTACCAAGTTCGGGGAAGTCTGGCAGCTTTGGTACGATGAGGTAGCTGCTTTTCATAAACGTCCCGAAAACGCCACGCGGCTCAAATCGATCTGGTCG
>CBDTVL010000072.1:0-15072 GCA_965363755.1 uncultured Sulfitobacter sp. | reverse complement strand
TGCTTCGCCTCGCCTGCTCCCCTCGATTTTGTTGTGAAAAGGGAACGCAACGGTCTGCATACATGCAATGGTTGGTCCAGGTCTTGGCGCCTGCTTGAATCACTTATGACTGCATGCCGTGGCTCAGCTCGGGTCAGGGACAAAAGCCCGGCCCCCAAATCGTCAGCTACTTCGTTCAGCGCCCTGCCTCTGGTCAGTGCAAGCCGGGCCGCTTCGCGACGAAATTCTGACGTCGGTCTGTTTCCACGGGACATTGAAAAGCCCCCGGTTCCTCTGTTGGGGCTCTCCACATTTTCGAGGTAATTCCAATCATCACGCCGTTTGTCGGGAAATGGTAACGACAAGCGTTTTGGAGTGTATAACAATTACGGACATAAAGCGCTGAACCAATTTTGACCGCGTTCCTGCATCTTAATTTCCGTCTCCAAGGTGAAAAACCAAAATGAGAAGAGTAACCGCGATACCGGCCCTCCTATGTGCAGCAATAGCCATTGGTAAGCCGGATACTGTGCTGGCTCAAGAAGTGACCTTTAGCTATGGGGTCGACATTACATCAAACTATATCTCGAAAGGCACCACGCAGACGGACGACAAGCCCGCCTTGCAACCTTATATCGAGGTTGGTTACGGGCTGTTTTATGCTGGTTTGTGGGGGTCAAATGTGGACTTCGGCGCTACGGACATCGAACTGGATGTCTATTTCGGATTTGCGCAAAGTTGGGGCGATGTCGATTTCGACATCGGTTTCGCGCAGTATCTTTACCGCGACGACAGCACAAATTATGGCGAAGTCATCATCCAGGCAGATTGGGGCGCGTCAGATCGGGTGACCCTTGGGTTGGATTACTACCGTGAAGTTTATTTTGACGAGAACTGGTTTCACTTGGGCGCGTCGCTGTCGGGACTGCCTTGGGAACTGACGCTTTCAGGTGGCATCGCGTCTGATTTTGGTTCGCGCGATTTGGGGTCTGACAAAAACGTATGGGACATCGGTTTGAGCCGCGATATCACAGACAATGTTAGTATCAGTCTGGACGCTTACGGTGGCAATCTGGATGACGAAACCCTGGTTCTGACCTTGTCATTCTTCAACTGATTGCATGTTAGATGACACCTTTGACTAAGACTTGGTTTGCGCATCAAGGAGCCGAACAATGAAGCTTAAGTTTCCAACCGCTTATACAATCCTTTTTGCGCTTATTGCAGTCGTCGCCATTGCGACCCATTTTGTGCCTGCTGGTAAATATGATCGCGTGATGAGCGAGGAACTTGGCAAAGAAGTCCCGGTGCCTGGCACGTATCATGTTGTGGAATCCACTCCTCAGGGCTTTTTCGATGTTATACTGGCTCCGATTGCAGGTTTCTACGATCCAGTGAGCTACGATGCGCGCGCGATCGACGTGGCTTTGTTTGTTCTCATAATTGGCGGCTTTCTGGGTGTTGTGACCAAGACAGGTGCTATTGATGCCGGCATTGCGCGTGCGATGGTGCGCCTTGAGGGGCGGGAGAAGTGGATGATCCCGATCCTCATGGCGCTCTTTGCCGCAGGGGGCACGATTTATGGCATGGCCGAGGAATCGCTGGCATTCTATGCACTGATAATCCCAGTCATGGTTGCGGCGCGATACGATGCGCTTACCGGAGTGGCCATTATCATGCTGGGAGCGGGCGTGGGCACGTTGGGATCGACCATCAATCCTTTTGCCACTGTGATTGCATCTGAAGCAGCCGGCGTTCCGTTTACGGACGGGATCGCCCTTCGGTTCGGGCTTTTGGCGATGTGTTGGCTGGCCTGTGTAGCCTACGTCATGCGCTACGCCGAACGGGTCCGAGCCAATCCTGATCTATCTATCGTGGCCGACAGACGCGAAAGCAACGAAGCGCATTTCCTGAAGGGTCGGAACGAGGGTGAGAGTGCGCCTGAGTTTACCGGCAAACATGGTATTATCCTGATCGTCTTTGCTGCTAGCTTTGCCGTCATGATCTGGGGTGTCTCTGTAGGCGGCTGGTGGATGGCCGAAATGTCGGCGTTGTTTATCGTAGCAGCCCTTGTGGTTGGCGTGATTGACTGGATGGGCGAAGAAGAGTTCACATCGACCTTTGTCGACGGCGCCCGTGATCTGCTTGGTGTCGCATTGGTTATCGGTATTGCCCGCGGCATTGTTGTGGTGATGGATGCAGGCAACATGACCGACACGATCCTGTTCTGGGCCGAAGGCGCGGTCAGCGGTCTGGGCGAGATCGCCTTTATCAACACCATGTTCGGGTTGCAGGCTGGGCTGTCGTTCCTTGTTCCATCCTCTTCTGGTCTGGCGGTGTTGACGATGCCGATCATGGCGCCGCTGGGCGATTTCTCTGGCGTTGAACGGTCCTTGATCGTGACGGCATTTCAATCCGCCAGTGGTTTGGTGAATCTCTTCAACCCGACCTTTGCCGTTGTGATGGGGGGGCTCGCGTTGGGCCGAGTACCCTATGAGCGCTGGCTAAAGTTCATAGCCCCGCTGTTGTTGATCCTTGTCGTCATCATCATGGCCGGGCTCAGTATCGCGACGGTCCTTTAGAACATGACAGCTGCAGAAATCATCCCCACGGCCCAGCCAAGTAGCAAAGCATCGCTTGGCCTATGGATGTGTACGGCCTTGGTCGTGGGCAATATGATCGGGTCTGGCATATTCTTGCTGCCGTCCTCGTTGGCTGCGTTTGGGCCAATTTCCTTGGTCGGGTGGATTGTGACGGCCGGTGGTGCGATTGCGCTTGCTTTAATTTTTGGCCGTCTTGCAACCACGACTCCCAAAACCGGCGGACCTTATGCCTATGCGCGCGAAGGGTTTGGAGATTTCGCAGGTTTCCTGATTGCCTGGGGATATTGGATTGCCTTGTGGTCGGGCAATGCTGCCGTTGCGGTCGCTTTCGCAGGGTATTTTGGCTATTTGGTGCCATTTGTCGGTGAAAGTCAGATTGCCGGGCTTGTGGCCGCGCTTGGCCCGATCTGGCTGCTGACATGGATGAACATTCGCGGTGTCCAAGAGGCGGGTATCATCCAGCTTGTTACGACAGTGATGAAACTGGTCCCGATCCTTGCGCTGATCGTGTTTGGTGTGGCCTATATCGACACCGCCAACTTTACCCCCGTCAATGTCAGTGGCCAATCCGCGATATCCGCGATATCCGCCTGCGCTGCGCTGACATTGTGGGCCTTCATAGGTCTGGAATCGGCCACCGTCCCCGCAGGGGATGTGGTGGAGCCCGAACGCACTATTCCTCGGGCAACGATCATCGGTACCTGTTTGGCGGCCGTTGTCTATATTGGTGTGACGGTCGTGGCATTAGGCGTGATGCCGTCTGAGCAACTGGCCGGAACCAACGCGCCGCTGGCCGTAGTGGCCGGTGTCATGTGGGGCGCTGGCGGGGCCACGTTCATTGCAATCGGTGCGTGCATCTCGACTTTCGGCACTCTGAACGGCTTCACCATGCTCACGGGCCAGGTCCCTCTGGGCGCAGCTCGTGACGGTATCTTTCCCAAACCCTTTGCCCGCCTGTCGCGCACCGGCACGCCTGCATTTGGATTGATCGTTTCAAACCTGCTGGCCAGTGGGTTGATCATGATGAACTATACCGAAAGCCTGTCGGAGCAGTTTGAATTCATCATCCTTCTGGCGACACTCTCGACATTGGTCCCTTACCTGGTCTGCTCTTTGTGCGAACTTATGATCAGCGTCACCACGGGGCGAAAAATCGCTGAAAATCAATCCTTTAAAGTTGTTACACTTGCCAGCGTAGGGTTTTTGTATTCCATTTGGGCGATCTACGGCGCGGGCCGCGATGTGGTGTTCTGGGGATTTTTACTGCTTGTGATGGGTTTACCCATTTACGTCTGGCTGCGGTGGCAAGCCAGTATCTCAACCTCCAAGGAGATGATTTAATATGACCGGATTTGGCGCACATTCTGAGATTGGAAAACTTCGCAAAGTGATGGTTTGCGAACCAGGGCTGGCGCATGCGCGGCTGACTCCCTCTAATGCGGCTGAGCTTTTGTATGATGACGTCCTTTGGGTGCATCAGGCACGCACGGATCACGCCGATTTCCGCTTGAAGATGGAAGAACGTGGCGTTGAGGTGTTGGAATTCCATGCGCTGCTGACGGAGACCGTCAAAGATGCAGAAGCACGCAAATGGATACTTGACCGTCGTATCACCGAAAATCAGGTGGGCATCGGCATGCTGGACGAGCTGCGAGGCTGGATGAACGAGATGCCTGCGGAGAGTCTGGCGGTGCATCTGATCGGCGGTATCACGGTGCCGGATTTGCCATTCAAACCAGCCGGTTGGTTCGGCGGGTATCTGGGCAATTCGGGGTTCGTTATCCCGCCCATTCCCAACACCCAGTTCACCCGTGATAACAGTTGTTGGATTTATGGCGGCGTGACTGTCAATCCGATGTACTGGCCTGCACGCCGACCCGAGACGCTTCTGGTGACTGCTATCTACAGATTCCACCCAGACTTCAAAAATGGTGACTTTGAAATCTGGTGGGGCGACCCCGATGACGACCACGGTCCTGCGACGGTTGAGGGTGGCGACGTCATGCCGTGGGGCAATGGCACCGTCTTAATCGGCATGGGCGAACGCACCACTCCGCAAGCGGTGGGCCAGGTGGCGAGAGCGCTTTTTGACAAAGGTGCCGCCGAGCGCGTGGTTGCATGCCTGATGCCGCGCAGCCGGGCTGCGATGCATTTGGATACCGTCTTCAGCCATTGTGACCGCGAGACCGCGACCGCTTTTGTCGAAGTGTGTGATGAAGTCAAATGCATCAGCCTGCGCCCGGGCGACAAGGCAGGCACGATGGATTTTCACGAGGAAAAAGACCACCTCTTTAAGGTTGCGGCCGATTGTCTTGGTATCAAGAAGCTGAATATCGTCCAGACTGGCGGGGATTCATTCAACCAGGAACGTGAGCAATGGGATGATGGCAACAATGTAGTGGCCTTGGAGCCTGGCGTCGTCGTCGGCTATGATCGCAACACCTACACCAATACGTTGCTGCGCAAGGCGGGCGTTGAAGTGATTACGATTCCTGGGGCCGAACTGGGCCGTGGGCGGGGTGGCGGGCATTGTATGACATGCCCGATTTGGCGTGATCCGGTGGATTATTAATAAGGAGAGATTGACATGGCGTTTAACCTAAAAGGGCGTAGTTTCCTTAAGCTACTGGATTTCGACCAGCGCGAATTGCGTTATCTTCTGGATTTGTCCCGCGACCTGAAGCGGGCAAAATATGCAGGCTCAGAAATCCAGCATCTCAAAGGCAAGAACATCTGCCTGATTTTCGAGAAGTCTTCGACCCGGACAATGTGTGCGTTTGAAGTGGCGGCAATGGATCAGGGGGCGTTCGTTACCTATCTGGGGCCATCGGGATCGCAGATCGGTCACAAGGAAAGCATGAAAGACACCGCCCGTGTGTTGGGCCGCATGTTTGATGGCATTGAATATCGTGGTTTTGGTCAGGATCTGGTGCAGACTCTGTCGGACAACTCTGGCGTGCCTGTGTTCAACGGACTGACGGATGAATTCCACCCGACCCAGATGTTGGCTGACCTGCTAACGATGCAGGAATATGGCGAGAAGCCCCTGCACGATATCAAATACGCTTATGTCGGCGATGCGCGCTCCAACATGGGCCACTCGCTGATGATTGCTGGCTGTATGATGGGCATGGATGTGCGTATCGCCTCGCCCAAAGAACTGTGGCCCGCCGACGAATTCCGAGGCCCTGCGGAAGAAGCAGCGGCGACAAATGGCGCCACCCTGACCATTACCGAAGACCCGGCACAGGCCGTTGACGGCGTAGATTTCATCCATACGGACGTGTGGGTGTCGATGGGCGAGGCGAAAGAGGTTTGGGAAAGCCGGATCAAGCAACTGACACCTTATCAGGTGAATAGCAGTTTGATGGCGGCGGCGAACAACCCGAATGTCAAATTCATGCACTGCCTGCCGGCCTTCCATAATACGGAAACCGTGGTTGGGCAGGATATCTTTGACAAGTTCGGCATCACTGAAATGGAAGTGACCGAGGACGTGTTCGAAAGTCCGGCGGGCATTCAGTTCGAGCAGGCCGAAAACCGGATGCACACGATCAAGGCTGTTCTCGTAGCCACGCTGGGGGCCTGAGCGATGCGTATCGTCACAGCACTTGGCGGCAACGCGCTTCTGCGACGTGGTCAGGCGCTGACAGCAGAGAACCAGCGCGAGAATACCGCCGTTGCGGCGGAAGCACTGGCTCAGATTGCTGAGGATCATCAATTGATTGTGACCCACGGCAATGGTCCGCAAGTTGGATTGCTGGCCCTGCAGGGCAACGCCTACAAACCCGATGAGGCCTATCCGCTGGACGTGCTTGGGGCTGAAACCGAAGGCATGATCGGCTATATGATCGAGCAGGAGTTGGGCAATCGTCTCCCTCAGGAAACGCCGCTTGCGACGCTGCTCACCATGATCGAAGTGCACGCGGATGATCCGGCCTTTTCTGATCCGACCAAGTTCATTGGACCTGTCTATGAGAAAGCGGAGGCTGAGCGGTTGGCTGCTGAAAAAGGCTGGGAAATCCGTGCGGACGGCGACAAATGGCGCCGCGTTGTGGCGTCCCCGCTGCCGCAACGCATCTTTCAAATCAGACCGATCAAGTGGTTGGTCGAAAAGCAGACGATCGTGATTTGCGCAGGCGGCGGCGGCATTCCAACCGCCTATGATGCGGACGGTAATCTTGGAGGGATCGAGGCAGTAATCGACAAAGACCTCGCGTCTGAACTCCTTGCGCGCGACACCGAGGCTGATCTGTTTATTTCGGCCACGGATGCGGAATGTGTCTATCTGGATTGGGGTACTGACACCCAACGCGGCATCAAAACTGCAACGCCTGATGCTATGGACGATTATGATTTTGCCGCCGGGTCAATGGGGCCAAAAGTTGATGCTGCTTGCCAGTTTGCCCGCCGAACCGGCAAGGCGGCGGCGATCGGCGCATTGGCAGATCTTAAAGACATTGTTGCTGGTGAAAAAGGCACGACGATCCGCGTTGATGCTGGTGAAACGGTGTTTCATTCATGAAAGGGCAGGGGGACGCAGGCGATGACACGTGATCTGGTCAAATACTCCCGTGTGTTGGAGATTGTTGGCGACACGCTCAAGGTGCATGTCCCGGAAGGCGCGGGCACAAACACCGTCGTTCGATTTGGTGATCTGGCTGTGGTCGAAAGCGTCGATGGCGCTAAATCTCTGGCGCAGGTGATCAATATGAACCGCGACGTGGTGTCGCTCCAGGTGTTTTCTGGGACAAAGGGCATATCCACGGGCGCGACGGCCACGTTTCTGGGCCACCCGATGCAAACGCCCTATTCTGACAACATCCTTGGACGAGTGTTTGATGGTGCGGGTGAACCGATTGATGGCGGGCCGGATGTATCATCCGAGCCGCGCTACAACATCGGCGGCCCTTCGGTGAATCCGTCTGAACGGGTCGTACCCAAGAAAATGATCCGTACGGATGTGCCGATGATCGACATCTTCAATTGTCTTGTCGAAAGCCAGAAAATACCGATCTTCTCGGTGTCGGGCGAACCTTTCAACCCGTTTCTGGCTCGCATCGGCATTCAGGCCGACGCCGATATTGTCGTCTTTGGCGGCATGGGTTTGATTTTCGATGACTACTATACTTTCCGTAAGTCGTTTGAGGATGCTGGCGTGTTCTCGCGCACCATCATGTTCGTCAATCAAGCCTCTGACCCACTGGTCGAACGTCTGCTGGTTCCGGATATGGCGCTGGCTGTGGCTGAAAAATTTGCGGTGGAGGAGGGCAAGCGTGTGCTGGTGCTTCTGACCGATATGACGGCCTATGCCGACGCCATGAAAGAGGTCGGGATAAGTCAGGAACGTGTGCCATCAAACCGCGGTTACATGGGCGATCTTTATAGTCAGCTGGCGCGGCGATATGAGAAAGCCTGCGACTATGCGAAAGGTGGATCGGTTACCATTCTGGCCGTGACCACCATGCCCGGAAATGATGTGACCCATCCGGTTCCCGACAATACAGGGTATATCACGGAAGGTCAGTTCTATCTGCATTCCGGTGTGATCGACCCGTTTGGCAGCCTTTCGCGGTTGAAACAAAACGTCATCGGCAAGGTCACGCGTGAGGATCACAGCCAGATTATGAATACGATGATCCGTTTCTATTCAGAGGCCCGCGATGCGGCCCAGAAGCAAGCCATGGCCTTTGAGTTGTCAGAGTATGACAATCAAGTACTGAAGTTTGGCGACCTGTTTCGCGAACGGTTCATGGACATCAACGTCTCCATTCCTCTGGAGGAGGCGCTGGACCTGTGCTGGACGACGTTGGCCGAATGCTTTGAGCCAGAACAGCTTTTGATGAAACAGAACCTGATCGACACCTATTTCCCGAAAGGCAGTGATGGCGCGGTTGCAGCTGAATAAATCCTCGCTCGCTCGCGAAATGGGGCAGCTCAAAATCTATGAGCGGTTTTTGCCGTCTTTGGATCTGAAGCGGCAGCAACTCATGGGTGAGAAGGCCAAAGCTGTCGCAGCTATCGCTGAGATGGAGGCAAAGGTTGCAGAGCTTGCGGCGCAGGTTGGGCGTGACGTGCCGATGCTGGGCAATGCGGGCGTTGATCTGCACGGGTTGGTACGCCTGACGGATTATCAACTTGGCACCGAAAATGTCGTCGGCACGCAGCTTCCGTTTCTTGAAAAGATCGAGGTCGAGGTGTGGCCCTATTCGCCGATGACCAAACCCCATTGGGTCGATGACGTCGCCCGACTTTTGCACGACATGCTTGAGGCACGGTTGCGGGTTCAAGTGGCCCGCCAACGGGTCGAGGCTTTGTCAAAGGCCGTCGATGTTATCACGCAGCGGCTGAACCTGTTTGACAAGGTGCTGATCCCGAGCGCGCGAGCCAATATCAAGAAAATCAGGATTTATCTGAGCGATGCTGACATGCAGTCTGTGGTGCGCTCGAAGATTTCCAAGCGCAAACGGGCCGCGGCATGAGTGTCGCGCAGTTAAAGAAGCTCTCGCTGGCCGGGCGCAGAATGGACAAGGACAGAGCGTTAAAGCAGGTGCAGGCGCTGGGTGCCATGCATCTACTTCCATTGTCCCCCGCAGAGTCCCACCCGGAAAAAGTCGTCAGTCGTGAAGCAGAGGACGCTTACAAAGCCCTGCGGTTTTTGTCCGTTGTTCCGAACCCGCGCCGTCAGGTGCGCAGCGACCACGCCTTCGATGTCCAGGCTTTTGTCGAGAAAATCCTTGCGCTGAAGGACGACCTGCGCGCGGCCCGTGACAAGCGGGATTTTCTGGCACATCGTATCGCGACCATGCAGCCATGGGGTGACTTTTCGTTCCCGCCCAAGGATGTAATGGCCGGGTTACGTCTTTGGTTCTACCAACTGCCCCTCAAACAACGCGATAGCCTTGAGGCGGTTGATCTGCCTTGGCAAATCGTGGGCGACGATCATCAGTTCGCCTATGTCGTCTTGCTCGCAGAGGATGAACCGGCGTCCGATGTTCTGCCCGTCCCGCGCGTGCATACCGGTGACAAACCTATCGCGGTGCTTGAAGCAGTGCTGGACGAGACCGAGATTGCAATTGAAAGCCTGCAAGGCGACCGGATGGCGCAAACGCGGTTTGTTACGCTCTTGCGCGCCAGTCTGTCAGAGGCTGAGACCGCCGCCGAACTGTCCTTTGCCGAAACCCAAACGTTGGACAATCAGGATCTGTTCGCCGTTCAGGGATGGGTGCCCGAGGACAGGATCGCAGAGATGGAAGAAGCTTGCGATACCCTTGGGCTGGCCGTGCTGATCGAAGACCCAAGCTGGGACGAAACCCCGCCCACACTGCTTGAACAGCCAGAGAGCGAGGCCGCAGGTGTCGATCTGGCGATGTTCTATCAGGTCCCGCATTATCGCGGATGGGATCCGACGCTGATGCTGGTCGTGTCCTTTGCCATCTTCTTTGCGATGATCATCGCCGACGCGGGATATGGCGTGGTGATCTTGCTAGGCCTTCTGGCGTATTGGAAACGCCTCGGTAGTGATGCCCATATGAAAGCCTGGCGACGGCTCGGCCTGATCCTCGCAGGCAGCACCATTGCTTACGGTGCCATTGTGGGTAGCTATTTCGGTGCCGCCCCACCCGATGGGTCGATATTCGCGGGCTTGTCGGTACTCGACCTCAATGACTTCGACACGATGATGCAACTGTCGATCATCGTCGGTGTCATCCACATCGCATTCGCCAATTTCATGGCATACCGCGTGAACCCTAAACGCAGCGGGCGGGCGAATCTTGGATGGATTGCCGTGTTGATAGGCGGGTTGTTGATCTGGCTGAGCGGGCAGACTGGGGTTTTCTTTTCGATCGGAATCGCATGTATGCTTGGTGGGTTGGCTACCATCATTGCCTTTACCAGTGAGCGGCCGATCACGACACGAATGGATTGGGCGTTGCGCATCTTTGATGGCGTAAAGCGTCTGAGCGGTCTGATGGGGGCTTTTGGCGACGTGCTGTCCTATATGCGGCTTTTTGCATTGGGGCTTGCCTCGGCGTCACTGGCGCTGACGTTTAATGATCTGGCGATGGACGTAATGGGGTCGAAGTCGGGCCTTGGCATCCTTGGTGGGCTTTTGATCCTGCTGATCGGACATTTGCTGAACTTCGGGCTCGGCATAATGAGCGGCGTCGTTCACGGGCTCCGGCTTAATTACATCGAATTTTTCAAATGGGGTTTGCCCGAGGAAGGCGTTGCTTTCCGGGCCTTTTCCCGCAAGGAGGTGCAGGAATGACTGAGTTCGTAATCGCGTTGGGGTGGCTTGGGATATATGCACCCATGGCGCTCGGGGCCGTGGCCAGTTCCATGGGGTGCTCTATCGCCGGGCAGGCCAGTATCGGCGCAATGCTGGAGACCGAGGGTGGCTACGGCCGCTTTGTCGGTATCTCGGCTTTTCCATCCACATTTGTGATCTATGGGATCGTCATCATGTTCACGTTGAACCGCGTGGTCACCGCTGAAAACGCGGGCGGCTTGTTCGGTATAGGCCTGCTGGCGGGTATCGCGCTTCTTTACTGCGGAATTTCGCAGGGACGCGCCTGTGCGGCAGCAATTAACGCGTCAAAGGAAAAGCCTGAAATCTTCGGTCTGGCGCTGGCACCAGCAGCCATCATCGAGGGCTTTGGTGTTTTCGCCTTTGTCTTCGCCCTGGTCCTCAGCGCGGGAATTCCGGCATGAACGCGCCCGAACAAAATGCGCGTGGCGTAGATGCGTTAATTGCTCAGTTGCGCTCAGACGGCATAGCTGCAGGCACGCAGGAAGCAGAGCGCATTGTGGCTGAGGCCAAGGCAGAAGCGGCTAAGGTAGTGGCAGCAGCCAAGACAAACGCGGACAAGGCGCTTAATGACGCACGTCTTGCCTCAGAGCGGTACGAGAGAGCCGGGAAGGAAGCGCTGAACACTGCCATGCGGGACGCGGTCCTGACAATGAAATCGACCTTGATGGCGCGGTTTGAATCAGACGTGCAGCGCATGGTTGCGAAAACGATGGCCGATCCCAAGATGTTGAAACAAATGGTGCTGGAACTAGTCGGTCGCGCGCGCGAGGATATCGGCGCTAATGAAGGGGCAGAGGTCATTTTGCCTGCTCAAGTTGTTGGCCCTGATGCAATCCGCGAAAACGCCGATGACATAAAGTCGGGCAAGCTGACAAAGTTTGTGCTGGGCCTCAGCCAGAAGATGCTTGAGGAGGGTGTGACGCTACATGCGTCGGACGATCTTCAGGGCGGCATCAAAGCCAAGCGGGGCAAGGACGGTATCCTTCTAGATATGTCTGATGGTGCGATTGCGTCCTTGCTGATGCAGCACCTCCAGCCGCGTTTTCGCGCCGTGCTCGAAGGTGTGATCAGGTAGTCATGTCTGATCCGGATATCTATACGGCCTTAGTCGCCAGCCTGCCCAGTTCAGAACGGCTTTTTGTTGCCAAACAGCCCCCTTTGTCGCGCCTGCGGCTGAACAAGCGACTGTCGGCACTCAGCCGCGAGGACGCCCAGACCCTCGCGTTGGTCGAAGGGCTGTTGAGCTGGTCCGAATACGGCATGGAAGACAACATTGACGTTGTCCTTGCCCGGGTCAAAGTCGCACTGCGCGATATCCATGAGCCCACTCTAAGGGCAATTGTGTTGGAACGAATGGAGTTGCGCACTGCCATCGCCGCTTTGCGAATGCGGCGCCGCGGCGACGCCGCCCCGACGGGCGTCTGGGGATACGGTCGCTGGACTCGCCACATTGTGACCAACTGGGCTGACCCAACGTTTCGGCTTGACGGGTCAATGCCCTGGCTACGTCACGCTGTGGCGCTGATGGAGCGCAAGGACCCGCTGGAGTTGCAACGTCATGTCCTTGAGGTGACCTTCAAACAGCTTCAGCGACATGCCGCAAATCACCAATTCGATTTCCAAGCGGTTGCAATCTACGTTCTTAAATGGAACATCTTTGATCGCTGGCAACAGTCTAATAGCGAAGCCGCAGCGCGTCGGTTTTCCGAACTCTCACTGGACGCGTTGCAGAATTTCCCCGATCTCATTCTGGAAGGAGAGGCGCAATGACGGCTTCATCCACCACCACCGCACGTGTCGTTGCGGTGCAAGATGACCTGGTTGAGATTGAGGCTTTGCCCGGTCCAGATGGTACGCCCGGTCCTTTGGTCAAAAACGAGGTGGTCTATATCCTGCCTAGTTTGTTAGGGGCGAATGGCCGTCAGGAACGTCTGAAAGCAGAGGTGCTGCGGGTGCGGGGCAATACGGCTGATGCGCAGGTTTATGAAAGCACCCAAGGCGTAGCTGTCGGCGATCCGGTCGAACAATCAGGGCAGCTTTTGTCGGTCGAACTTGGGCCCGGATTGCTGGGACAGGTGTTTGACGGTTTGCAGGCCCCCTTGGCCAAGGTAGCCAGCGAATACGGTATATTCCTGCCGCGCGGCGCAGATATGGAGCCGTTGGACGTATCTGCGAAATGGTCCTTCACACCACGCCTGAAAGTGGGCGCTGTGGTCGGCGCGGGTGATGTGATCGGCACCGTTCCAGAGGGACGGTTTTCGCACAAGATCATGGTGCCGTTTAACTGGAGCGGCAAATACACCATCGTTTGGATTCAGGAAGGTGCTGCGAGAATTCATGATGCGGTTGCGCGTTTGTCTGACGACTCTGGCAATGAACAAACGATCTCCCTATCGCAAAAATGGCCTGTACGCAGGCCGGTCTCAGGTGGTCTGCTAAAAAAGGCGGTTTCGCGTCGCACGTTTCCGGATCAGCCTGTTTTGACCTCGCAGCGTTTGATCGACACGTTCTTTCCAATTGCACGAGGGGGAACCGCATGTATTCCGGGGCCCTTCGGTGCGGGCAAGACTGTGCTGCAAAACCTTATTGCGCGAAATGCGCAGGTCGACATTGTGGTCGTTGTCGCCTGTGGCGAACGCGCGGGGGAAGTGGTCGAGACCATCAACGAATACCCAGAGATGACCGACCCGACCTCGGGCGGCAGTCTGATGGATCGTACGATCATTATCTGCAACACCTCCTCAATGCCAGTTGCCGCGCGCGAGGCGTCGATCTTTACCGGCATCACCTTGGGCGAATACTACCGCCAGATGGGCCTTGATGTGCTGCTGATTGCGGACAGCACCTCTCGTTGGGCGCAGGCAATGCGAGAGACCTCGGGTCGGCTTGAAGAAATCCCCGGTGAGGAAGGGTTTCCGGCCTACCTGGAAAGCTCCATCAAAGGTCTGTACGAGCGCGCGGGCGTGATCGAAACCAATGACGGTGACAAGGGTAGCCTGACAATGATCGGCACCGTGTCGCCCGCAGGCGGCAACTTCGACGAACCCGTCACGCAATCGACGCTGTCTACCGTCAAGTGCTTCCTTGGCCTGTCTTCTGAGCGCGCCTACAAACGGTTCTACCCGGCCGTTGACCCGCTTATGTCATGGTCGCGCTATCTCGATCAGATGTCGGGCTGGTACGAAGACAATATGGAACCGGGCTGGATTGCCAAGGTGCAAGAGATGCAAGAGGTCCTGACCAAAGGCGATCAGATCAGCCAGATGATGCAGGTCACCGGCGAAGAAGGTGTGACGACCGAAGACTATATCACGCAGCAGAAAGCATTGTTCATCGACATGATCTATCTTCAGCAAGACGCCTTCGACGACGTGGATTCATGTGTGCCGCTGGATCGGCAAATACTGGTTTTTGGCATTATGTATGACGTGGTTTCGGGCGATCTTGATCTGACATCGAAAGCAGACATAAGGGCCCATTTTACAAAGCTCACTGGACTGTTCAAAAACTTTCACTATGCCGCAGATGGAACGCCAGACTACGATAAATTATTGAAGTCAATCCATGACCTGGTAGCAAACAAAGTTGAGGCGTGAAGTGCCGACTTCTGCAAGGCTTAGCTTTTGCTGATCGCGCTACTTGGGGAATGTCGGGTGACATTCAAACGGGCTGCACGTGTGAAACAGCCGGGAAATATGAGGGTTCGGCGCATGTATCGACCGTTGAATCTGGCGTCCTGTGTGTTTTGTGGGCGCTTGTCATTTCAGCGGCGTTGGCTGGCGGTTCGGTTGCTCAGGCTGAAGAGACTGGCCGCGAAAAGAAACCAGGGGGCATCGCCCAAGAAGACTCACCGCTGACCAACGGTATTCTGCCGTCTATTGGATTCTTGTTCCGTGTCCCGGAGACACTTCAGTTGCGCTATCCTGAGGAATTCGGCACCGACGACCAGAAGCCGCCCAAATATGGTCGTTTTTTTTCCGATTGGTGGACAGAAGGCGGTTGATCGAGGCATTGTGCTACCGCGACCATGGGGCATCAGCTTCATTGGTGTTTCGAACGTACAGGAACAGCTTCTCAACAACGGCGATGTAGCCATAGGTAGGGACTTCGTTCCACCGAAAGGAACGCCCCTGACACCCATTCCCTTCGTCGCCTTTGACAATGTCATAAGCGATA
>CBDTVL010000071.1:0-15095 GCA_965363755.1 uncultured Sulfitobacter sp. | reverse complement strand
GACAATCTCTTCGGGCTTGGGTCTCTTAAGGGCCATCTTTGGTCCTCCGCTTTCCTAATCATAAGGTCGGGCCATTTTTTTGGGGAGGCTCAGTTGCGCGCCGTGCATGAATGCGACAGCTCTGAAGCGTTGCTGTTGGTTGATGCGTCAGCGCGCGATTGTTTCCAGTTCTGAACGGCTGCAAGAGACGCAATTGCAAGGGCAGGCGTTCTGCAGGGCGACGTCAGACATATGGGGAGGGGACCTGAAAGACCTCACCTATCCGGTGGCAGTGGGTGGCATCGCAAGGCGAATGGAGATCGATGCATCGCTGACGTCTGCAATTTATCTGCAAGCCAGTCATTATGATCTGGACATCGTGTTGATCGAGAGCGGCGGTGACAATCAGTCGGCCTCGTTCAGCCCCGAGTTGGCGGACCTGACCCTCTATGTCATTGATGTCGCTGCCGGAGAAGAAATCCCGCGCAAGGGAGGCCCCGCGATTACAAAATCGGATTTGCTGGTTATCAACAAGACCGACCTTGCACCGCATGTTGGCGCATCTCTGGAGGTGATGCAGCACGATTGCCTTAAGATGCGCGGGCAACGGCCGTACGTCTTCTGTTCATTGCGACACAATGAGGGTGTGCCGGAGGTCTTGAAGTATATCGTCGAGGCAGGTGGACTGCGACTTTCCGCAGCATAACTGCAAAAGACGATTTGTTTGCCGAACATCGAAATCGCCACAAATTCGAACATTGATCTGAACGGCAAAACCGGTGGATTGATCCCACTGCCGATGGGATGTTACCTCATTCGAATGCTCCCGATATCTACGGGCCGGTCTGGCGGATCATTGGGGATAGCGGCATTCTGAGGTAGGCAACAATTGAACTGCCGCCAAATGCAAAGAGGGCCCAGACCCACGCATGCAAGCTCCCTGAGGCAACACCCCCCAAATAGGCTCCGATGTTGCAGCCGCCTGACAAACGGGCACCAAACCCCATCAACAGTCCGCCGCAGATGGCTGTCAAAAACTCGGTACGGGTTAGTCGCCAGACCGGCGCATAACGATGCGCAAGGCCAGCGGCCATCAGTGCACCCAGCATAATACCAAAGTTCATGATCGATGTGGTTGACTGGAATACACTGCGCGCAATCTGGCGGTCAGAGGTTTTCCAGTATGAAATTTGGTCAATCGGGTATCCCAAACCATATGCAATCTTAGCGCCCCAAACGCTGAACGCTTGTGTGATGCCCCAAGGCCGATTGAGGACATAAACCGTGGCGATGCCGACCAGAGCAAGAGCAACTGCACCCAGCCACGGAGACCACGGGCCCGACATCAAGGATCCCGTTGCACGGCCGTTCTCCAATTCACCGTGTGCCCTGCGTTCCACAATTGTTGATCCGATCCAGATGAGGGCCAGAAGCAGAAAGGTGATCAGAACTGCTGGTACCGGTCCAAGATCATTAGTCAGACTAAAACGACCGAGGCTGGGAAGGTCGCGCCACCAACTGGCATGCGCAATGCCAAACATCGACCCGATGATAAAAAAGATCAGGGTAATCACCATGCGCGTACTGCCGCCGCCAACAGTGAAAAGCGTACCCGATCCGCAGCCGCCGCCCAATTGCATACCGACCCCAAACAGGAACGACCCAAAGACCAAGGCAAGGCCAATCGGCTGAACAAATCCACTGGCGCTACCCCAGCCTATCATTGGAATTGTGAAAAGCGCGGTGAGCCCCAGCAAGACAACCTGTGCTCTTAGTCCGACACCACGGCGTTCAGTCACGATGCGACGCCACGCGGCAGTGAACCCAAAAGCGGCGTGATAAAGCGCAAATCCTGCAAACATCCCGATACTCACGGCCATGACATTTTTCAGGCCACCGAATTGCGCGGTTTGATAACAGACATACAGAAATCCCAGAATTGCGATCGCAACCGGTATTTTCTGGTATTTCGGCACTATGATTCCTTTGATTGACTGTTCTAGGCTGGGCCGCCGCGGCTCGGCAGGGCGCCGGAAAGCGCGTTCCGCTGTTGCCTGTAGCATACGGCGCTTCTGTCAAACGCCAAGAAGCCTCACAGTAAGTTGCGTGGTGCGGGAGAAATCCGTGATTTCAGATATTTCCCGCGCAGAGACGAAACTACCTGCGCAACCTCTGCTTGCACATTCAACAACTATTCAGGAGACTGATCGGATACGCATCCCATGATGCTCAGCTTGTGCGGGGTCAAACAACCGCATCAAACCTCGGGGAAAATAAATCATGAAACGTAGAATTCTTTTGTCGATGAGCGCAGCAATGATCATTGCCGCCAACCTGCAACCAAGCTTTGCCGCCTCGCCTATGGCAGGCGAAACTCTATCAGAGAACCAGACCTTCACCTACCGGCTACTCGACCAGTTCCCGACGCTTGATCCGCAGTTGAACGAGGAGACAGCGGGCTCTCACGTGTTACAGCAGATCATGGAAGGGCTGATGAACCAGGACGACAAGGGCAATCTGGTGCCCGGGGTGGCCACGGGGTTTGAAGCCAGCGCAGATAACACTGTCTATACCTTCACGTTGCGCAAGGATGCAAAATGGTCCAACGGCGATCCGGTTGTCGCACAAGATTTTGTTTATGGGTGGCAGCGTGCCGCTGATCCGGCAACCGCGTCGCCTTACGCTTGGTATGTTGAATTGACCAGCATCGTGAATGCTGCTGACATTGTGGCCGGAACCAAAGACCCAACCGAGCTGGGCGTTGAGGCGGTGGATGACCACACTCTCAAGGTCACATTGACCCAACCTTTGCCCTATTTTCCGGCCATGACCTCTTATGCGACGCTGTTTCCGGTTCACCGGGCGACGATAGAAAAACATGGGTCTGACTGGACAGCGCCAGGCAATTATGTGGGCAACGGGGCCTACACACTCGAAGAGATGGCGCTGAACGAGTATTTTACGCTGAAGAAAAATCCCGAATACTGGGATGCTTCAAACGTCATTATCCAAGAAGTGACGGGGCTGATCATCAACGACGTAAATCAGGCTCTGACGCGTTATGAAGCTGGCGAATATGACATGCTCGAACCATTGCCGCCCGGATCGTTTCCGCGCCTTAAGCAAGAGCGCCCGGACGAGGCGGTGTCGGTGCCTCGATTGTGTTCTTACTATTATGGGATCAACCAACGAGATGATGCCAAACCCGAGCTTCAGGACCCGCGCGTGCGCAAGGCGCTGAGCTATGCCGTGGATCGCAATGTGATCGTGGATCAAATCCTGCAGGGTGGACAGTTGCCCGGCTACAACTTTGTGCACGGCGCGACAACAGGCTTTGAAATGCCCGATATTGATTATGCGAACTGGACCCAGGCGGAACGCGATGCAAAAGCCAAAGAACTGTTAGCAGAGGCCGGCGTTGAGAATCTTGAACTGAAACTGATTTATAACACCTCAGAATCTCACAAGCAGATTGCGACCGTGATCAGCCAGATGTGGAAGCAGAAGCTGGGTGTGACGACCAAGCTGGAGAACATGGAATGGTCCACCTATCTGGACGTGCGCCGCGAGGGGAATTTCGACGTTGCCCGGGGCGCATGGTGTGGGGATTACAACGAGGCCTCGACGTTCCTCGATATTCTGCAGACCGGGCAGGAGCAGAACGACGGCAAGTTCTCAAGCGCTGAGTATGATACGCTGATGAAGGCCTCAAAGACCTCCAAATCGCCAAATACCGAATACACCAAGGCCGAGCAGATTTTGGCGGATGAAATGGGGATTATCCCGATCTATCACTATGCCAACACGTTCCTGCTGAACGCGAGCATTAAGGGATTTCCCCGTGAAAACGTCGAGAATAGCTGGTACGTCAAGGACATGTATCGCGTCGCAGAATGAGCCTTGATCTAACAAGAGGTCCGGCGCAGCGCCGGACCTTTGATGGAAGATGCAGATGATCTCATTCATCTTGCGCCGTCTGGCTATCGCCATACCAACGATTCTTCTGCTGATCGTGTTTTCGTTCCTGCTGATGGAAGCTGCTCCGGGCAGTCCGTTTGCGAGCGAACGCGGCGTGCCCCCTGCGGTTCTGGCCAATCTGGAGGCCAAATACGGCCTTGATCGCCCCATGCTCGAGCGGATGGGCATCTACATCTGGAATATTGTCACCCAGTTCGATTTCGGCCCCAGTTTCAAATTCAAGGACCGCACGGTCAATGATCTTATTGCCCAGGGGTTTCCCGTCACACTGACCTATGGCTTTTGGTCGTTTGTCGTCGCCGTGACAGTTGGCTGTTCGCTGGGCATTCTGGCGGCGATCTATCACAATTCGTGGCTGGATTATCTGGCGGTTGGTATTTCTATCGGGGCGCAGGTGCTGCCGAATTTTGTCATGGCACCGCTATTGGTGATCGTCTTCACGCTGTGGCTTGGGTGGTTGCCGGGGGGCGGTTGGCGCGGCGGACAGGCCGAATATCTCGTGCTGCCGGTGATTGCCTTGTCGACATCTTACATGGCCTCAATCGCGCGCATCACTCGATCTTCGATGCTTGAAGTGCTGAACGCTGGCTTTATCCGCACCGCAAAGGCCAAGGGACTGCCGATGCGGCGTGTTATTCTGCGCCATGCACTGAAGCCTGCGATGTTGCCGGTGATCTCATATCTTGGGCCCGCCTTTGTCGGGATGATTACCGGGTCGGTTCTGATCGACGTATTCTTTTCTACCGGCGGGATTGGCCAGTTTTTTGTCAACTCAGCGCTGGCGCGGGATTATTCGGTGATCATGGGGATCACCATCTTGATCGGGACACTGACGGTTTTCTTTAATCTGCTGGTCGATGTGATCTACGCCTGGATCGACCCCAAGATCCGGTATTAGGGGGCACAGGAATGGTCTTGCAACGTGCCGCGGTTGACGCGCTTGAGAATGCAGCCAGCTTGCAGGCTGTGCGCGGCCGGTCCTTGTGGCAGGACGCTTGGGCGCGGTTCATCGGCAACAAAGCCGCCGTGGCAAGTCTGGTGGTTCTGGCAGTGATCGTGATCTTTGCCGCCCTCGGGCAGTTTGCGGCGCAATGGTCAAACGAAGAGATTGACTGGTCGATGCTGGGCAGCGTCCCCGAGCTGGGTGGCCCGTCGCTGCAGAACGGGCATTTCTTCGGCGTCGATGAAACCGGCAGAGATCTGTATGCCCGCACCGTGCAGGGCACACGGGTCTCGCTGATGGTGGGTGTCGTTGGCGCGCTGATTTCAGTGGTGGTTGGCACTGCGTGGGGCGCAACAGCCGGTTATATTGGCGGCGCGACGGATACGGTCATGATGCGGATTGTTGATCTGATGATGTCGATTCCTTACATGTTTGTGCTGATCCTTTTACTGGTTGTCTTTGAACGCTCGTTGATCATGTTATTCATCGGGATCGGGTTGATTTCGTGGCTGGATATGGCACGGATCGTGCGCGGGCAGACCCTGTCGATCAAGAACAAGGAATTTGTCGAGGCGGCAATTGCAACCGGGGTGCGCACACCACGGATTATCCTGCGCCATATTGTGCCGAACCTTTTGGGCATCGTGATTGTTTATGCGACATTATTGGTGCCCAACATGATCATTTTTGAAAGCTTCATCAGCTTTCTTGGGTTGGGTGTGCAAGAGCCGTCAACCAGTTGGGGCGCGCTGATCAACGCAGGCTCCGACAACCTACGCAACAAGACTCCGTGGATGCTGAGCTTTCCGCTTGGCTTCTTTATCGTGACGCTTTTTGCGCTGTTCTTTCTGGGCGACGGGCTGCGCGACGCACTTGATCCCAAGGATCGCTGAGCATGGGTTTGCTGGAAATCCGTGATCTCGCGGTGTCGTTCAAGACTGCTGACGGAACGGTCAACGCAGTCAACGGCGTGTCGCTTGATATCGACGCGCGCGAAACGCTGGCCATCGTCGGGGAAAGCGGGTCAGGCAAAAGCCAGACAGCTTTTGCATTGATGGGTCTATTGGCCCGCAACGGCAGGGCAGACGGATCTGCGCGTTTTGACGGGACGGAATTGCTCGGACTCAGCCCCAATGAGATGAATAAGATCCGGGCCGAACAGATCGCAATGATCTTTCAGGATCCGATGACCTCGCTTAATCCATATCTTAAGATCGGCGCGCAGATGACTGAGGTTCTGACCCTGCACAAAGGGATTTCGCGCAAGGCAGCCGAGGCAGAGTGCGTTTCGATGCTGGATGCGGTGCAAATTCCGGATGCCAAGTCACGGATGAACATGTATCCGCACGAATTCTCGGGCGGAATGCGGCAGCGGATCATGATCGCAATGGCGCTATTGTGTCGCCCGCGCCTGCTAATCGCGGACGAGCCGACAACAGCGCTGGATGTGACGATTCAGGCGCAGATCATGACTTTGCTGGCCGAGGTGCGGCGCGACTTTGACATGGCGATGATCCTGATCACACATGATCTGGGCATTGTGGCCGGCAGTTGCGACCGAACAGTTGTCCTCTATGGCGGCAGGGTGATGGAGCAGGGGCCGTCGGAGCCGTTGTTCGAGGCCCCGAGCCATCCTTATACGCTGGGGTTGTTGAAAGCAGTTCCGCGGCTTGATATTGACCAGGAAGAGTTGGAAACCATCCCCGGCGATCCTCCCGACATGTCGCGCCTACCAGAAGGCTGCCCCTTTGCCCCGCGCTGTGCCTTGGTCATCGACCGCTGCCGCACCGCGCAACCGTCGCTGGAACCGTGCCGGAGCCAACACAGAGCCTGCTTTGCAGATGTGGCGGCGGTTGTATGACCTTGTTGAGTGTCCGCAATCTGAGTGTCGATTTTGCCGTCAAACCGCGCGGGGCGTGGCCCTGGACCCCAGACCTTACACTGCAGGCCGTCAACGAGATCTCATTTGATCTTGCGGCGGGAGAGACGCTGGGCGTTGTTGGCGAGAGCGGTTCCGGCAAGTCGACCTTGGCACGCGCGATCGTGGGAACAGTGCCAATATCGGGTGGCAGTGTTCTTTACGACGGCAAGGATTTGGTGACCCTTTCATCCGAGGAGCGGCGCAGATTCCGCCGCGATATTCAGATGATCTTTCAGGACCCGCTGGCGGCGCTTAATCCACGTATGAACGTGGGCGAGATCATTGCCGAGCCGCTAACAACCCATCATCCGGACATCAAACGCAAAGAGGTGCGTAACCGCACTGCCGAGATGATGGAACGCGTTGGATTACTACCCAATCTGATCAACCGCTATCCGCATGAATTCTCTGGCGGACAGTGCCAGCGTATCGGCATTGCGCGGGCCCTGATTGGCGGGCCGCGGCTGGTGATCTGTGACGAACCTGTCTCGGCGCTTGACGTCTCGGTGCAGGCGCAAGTGGTCAATCTGTTGCGTCACTTGCAGCGCGACATGGGGGTGTCGATGATCTTTATCGCGCATGATCTGAGCGTGGTGAAACATATCTCCGATCGTACCATGGTGATGTATCTGGGACGGCAGATGGAACAAGCCGAGGCGCGCGCACTGGTACGCAAGCCGCACCACCCCTATACGCAGGCGCTGATCGCGTCGGTTCCGATCCCGGACCCAAAGCTCGAGAAAGCGCGTCATCGCCCGGTTCTGCAGGGCGAGCTTCCGTCTCCGCTGGCGCCGCCATCGGGCTGCGTCTTTCGTACCCGCTGCCCCAAGGTACAGGCGCTGTGCGCGAAAGAGCGTCCGATGCCGTCTGGCGCTGGGACCCATCAGGCCGCCTGCCATTTTCAGGGGCCATGAAGAGAATTCGGCGTTCGGAAAATGGAATTGGATGCGATAAAGCCAGCAGCATTCTGGCTGCGCATCGAAAGGTCAAACGCGTATCGTCAATCGGAAACACTCTCCTGCGGGTGCGGTCTTAATACTTCGTTAACCTCTATCAATGAAAGCTAATCTCGTCCCGTCGAAACTGGAGATGCGCAATGAATCTCGCTGTGGGCCTTGGTCAACTGTCTGATCGCCTGACTATGCGGTTCCTTGATTACACTGAGATTGCGCCAACTTCATCGTCAGTCAAGGCAGAGGAGCTAAGCATTATTCGGCAGGCGCAGTTGAGCGCCGTCATGTCGCTGTCACCGGCGATGATGATCGCAAATATCTGCAACGCATCCGCCCTCGTCCTGCTGGAATGGAGGCAGGATTCGCTGACGCTCGCAACTTGTATCTGGAGCGTTGTTGTCGTGATGTTTGCCGGCTACGGACTGTTCAGTGCGCGCCGGTTCCGGCGCAGCGCGCCGCGCCGCTGTTCCAGCAGAGGAGCGCCGGGCAAGATTGTGATTTCATCGGCGTTTTTGGCTGTGATCTGGTCTTATCCAGTCTTATTTTTGATGTTTGGCGGCACTTTGCTTGACATGATGTTTATCAGCGCTTTGACCGCAGGAATGATCGCGGGCGGCGCTCTGGCACTTTATCCGGTCCCGCTTGCGACGCTTGTATACATTGGGATTCTGTCAGCAGCGGCTCTGCCCCAAGTGCTGTTTGGGACGACCGAGCAAACGCTGCCTTTCGTTATGGTGACAGCCGCGTTCATCGTCATTGTCTTATCGGCGGTCAAGCGCCACGCAGGTCTGTTTCTGTCAGAACTGCTGCGCAAACTCGAAGCAGAGCGGCAGCGCGACACCGTTACCCTGCTTCTCGAAAGTCATCAGGGTGCGGATGGTCAGTGCCTCTGGAGAAGCGATGATGATCTGCAACTGAAGACTGATCTTGCCCCGCTGGCCCAGATGTTGGGCCTTGGTGCAAAGGCGGACATGCCCAACGGTCTGACCGAATTTCTCATAGCCTGCGCAGCACAGTCCTATGATAATCAAGCCGCAGAGGCCTTGTCCGACCTGCTGAGTTCTGAAACCGGCAGACCAGATTACTTCGAACTCATGATTGTTGCCAATCAGGCCTCGATCTTCAAACTGGTTGGGCGAAAGGCGAAAGCAGATGGCGGACCGTCTGATGGGTATAACGGCTATCTCAAAGACGTCACTGTCGAGACGCGCGCGCAGGAAGAAATCTATCGGTTGGCAACCCGGGATGCGATGACTGATCTGTTGAACTATGCAGAATTTGTCAGGCGCGGCACTGCCATGCTGTCACGCGACCAGACGTTTGGAGACTCGGGGGTCACTGCCTTTCTGTTTGTAGATGCTGACAACCTGAAGACAGTGAACGACACGTTGGGACACGCGACAGGGGACAATTTGCTAGTTACGATCGCGCAGCGGCTGCGCGATCTGTTGCCCGACGGTAGCATTATCGCCCGCAAAGGAGGTGACGAATTTCTGGCGTTGGTCGCCTGCAGTAGTCGTAGGGCCGCTGAAAAGATCTCCAAACAGGCATTATCGGCGCTGAACCAGACATTTCGAGCCATAGGTAATGAGGTCCACCTTAGTTGTTCTGTTGGGGTTAGCATTCATCCGGGCAAAGAAACGACCCTGCAGCAACTGGAACTTGAGGCAGACCGGGCTCTTTACCACGCAAAGTCTTTGGGGAAGCGACAACTGACAGTCTACGACGCCGCATCCGGACGCCTGATCGGTCAGGACCGGGTTCTTGCCAAGGACCTTGGTGAAGCTGTACGGCTGGGCGATTTCTATTTGGAGTTCCAGCCCATTGTTCACAGTGCCGATTTGAGAATTGCGGGTGCCGAAGCATTGTTGCGGTGGTTTCATCCCGAACTTGGCCTGGTGGATCCCGAAAAAATTGTGCGGCTTGCTGCCAAGCGAGGGAACGGCAGTGGTGTGCTGGATTTTGTATTGCGCAATGCGTGTGATGCGGCGCTTTCTTGGCCTGATCAAACGTTCGTCTCGGTAAATGTCGTTGCCGGGGATCTTCAGCGGCACAGTTTCTCTGCCCAGATTCTGGCGACGCTGGATGAACTGAAATTTCCCGGCAAGCGCCTATGGCTTGAACTGACCGAGTCAGAACATCTTGAAAACAACAGCGCTGTTCTAGATAATCTCAATGCGCTTCGCGCCGCTGGGATCATCGTCGCCATCGACGACTTTGGAGCCGGTTATTCGTCACTCAGCTATCTGGACCATTTTCCGTCAGATGTGGTCAAGATTGACAGATCGCTGGTCAAGGACTGTTACAGACGTGTCAGCAGCCGCATCATCATGAATGCAATCAAGGATCTTGCCGCCGTCAATGACTTTCAAGTGGTGGCGGAGGGAATAGAATCTGACATCGAATTGAATACCGTTATCGCCGCCGGTGTAGATTTTGTGCAGGGTTTTGCGCTCTATGGGCCACTGTCGCAGGGTGCGCTGGTTACGCTTTTGACTCACCATGAGGGGTTTCCAGA
Organism: uncultured Sulfitobacter sp.; assembly: GCA_965363755.1. Lineage (GTDB taxonomy): Bacteria > Pseudomonadota > Alphaproteobacteria > Rhodobacterales > Rhodobacteraceae > JL08. Next base: position 4,803 of record CBDTVL010000071.1, on the reverse strand, counting down.
GGACACAACAACCGCTGCTTGCGGATAAGCCAGACGCATGCCCCAACTTCACCAGCATGTCACCGTCCCGTTTAGTTTGATTGAGGTGTTGACCATCAGGTTTTTCAGATCCTCGAGACCTCCTCGAAAAGCGAAGCCCTCGGATAGTAATCGCACGACCTGAGCATCGAAACCAGACCGGCCGGATCAATGCCAGTGAATGCATTCCAACAAACTATCTGAGCATAGGTGGCGGTGCAAAACCATGTCCTACTCTCCCCTTTGTGCAATTGTCATGTCATCCATTACCTGCCAATCTCGGCGCAAGAGAACCTAGTGCGTTGTAGTTTGCCGGGAACATTTGCCCGCTATTGGAGAGACATATGATGAAAACGATCACTGGGCTGATTGTGGCGCTGATTTTCAGCGCATCCGGTGCCATATCTGAAGAGGCCGGAGGAGGCGATTTGAGATCGGTTGTTCAAAATCCGATCAGTTCGCTGATCAGCGTGCCGCTGAAGTTCCAATTTGACAACGGTGCTCCAAACGGCAAATCCAACTCTTTAACGATCCAGCCGGTCATTCCGGTTACGGTTGGAGACCTCAATCTGATCAGCCGCTTTATGATGCACCGGGTGGCGTAACTGGCATTTCAGGCATTCCCGGCGGCGGATCTCCGACTCCCGCTGGGCGCACGAAAGGCCTTGGTGACATCAACTACACTTTGTTCGTCAGCCCAGTTGCAGCAACCAACGGGATTACGTGGGGCGTCGGACCGTCGATTACAGCACCGACGGCGACGGATGACAGGCTTGGCGCAGGGAAGTGGACAGGCGGGCTGTCGGGCATCGCCCTGGTTCAGCCGGGTTGGGGGACTTACGGGGGTCTTGTGCGACAATTGTGGTCCTTTGCCGGTGACGACTCTCGCAAGGACGTTAATCAGCTCCTCTTTGAACCTTTCGTGAATTATAATTTTGATAACGGATGGTACTTGGTCAGTGACATGGTCATCACTTATGACTGGAAAGCGCCCTCCGGAGATGCGCTGACGATCCCTGTTGGTGGCGGATTTGGAAAACTGTTCAAAGTGGGGGATCAGGCGATGAACGTGCGAGCAGAGGCATATTATAATGTCGAGCGGCCCGAGAATGCCCCTGAATGGACTGCTGGGTTCACCGTTCAGTGGCTGTTCCCAAAACGATGTAGTGTGGGAAACTACTTAATTTCGCCGATGACAACTTAGTGAAGTGGTCGTCATCCCGAGTCTTGTTTTGGACGACGCTCCAGACTTATTCAAACGAATAGGCAAAGCCTTCGTCTGACCCTGTGACTGTCACCTTGCTCAATGTTTCTCCATCCATGGTCCTGTTCAGAACCTGACGGCTCAACTCGGGCAACAGAGTATTTGTCAGGATGGCGTCAACCATACGGCCACCGGACTCGATCTCGGTGCAGCGTGCCTTGATCAGATCCATTGCGCCTTTGCCCATCACCAGTTCCGCACCGTGGCCCTCTGACAATCGATTTGCGATGCCGCGTAGTTTGTGGCCGGCTATTGCTTCGATCATGGTGTCTGACAGCGGATAATAGGGAATGGTCACGACGCGGCCCAGCAACGCCGCTGGAAATACCTGCAGCAAGGGTGCCCTTAGCGCGCGCGTCAGATCGTCGAGATCTGCCGAAGACGTGCCGTTGTCGGTCATCGCCATGATTTCATCCGAACCGACATTCGACGTTAGCAATATCAAGGTGTTCTTGAAATCAATGCGCCGCCCTTCGCTGTCATCCATCATGCCTTTGTCAAAGACCTGAAAAAAGATCTCGTGCACGTCGGGGTGGGCTTTTTCGACCTCGTCCAGCAGAACAACAGAATAGGGTCTGCGACGCACGGCTTCTGTGAGAATGCCGCCTTTGCCATAGCCGACATATCCGGGCGGCGCGCCTTTTAAGGTTGATACTGTGTGGGCCTCTTGGAACTCGCTCATGTTAATAGAGATCAAGTTCTGCTCTCCGCCATATAACGTTTCGGTCAGGGCGAGCGCTGTTTCGGTTTTACCAACGCCAGACGGCCCACATAACATGAAAACGCCAATGGGTTTTTCCGGGGCGCCCAGTCCGGCATAAGAGGTCTGAATGCGATTGGCGATCATCGCCATGGCATGGTCCTGCCCGACAACCCGTTCAGACAGGATACCGGCAAGATGCAGAGCGCGTTCGGTCTGACTGGCAAGCATGCGACCTGTTGGAATACCAGTCCAGTCCTGCACAACGCTGGCCACAGCATTCCGGTCGACTGATGGCAGGATCAGGGGCGCTTCGCCTTGCGCCTCGGCAAGAGTTGCCATCCTGTCGCGCAGCGCAGCTAGGGTTTCCTGACGCTCTTCCGGCGTGAGCGCGGCAATGTCATCCTCAGACTCTTCCTCCGCGTCCTGTTCGCCCAAGTCTTCTCCAGTGTCATCAATTGACGTACCGGCAACGCGAAGCACTGCACGCAGGTCAAGAATCTCCTCAACCAACGCCTTTTCCGCCTCCCATTTCTGCTCAGCTTCGCTCAGTTCCGAGTCGGCCAGGGTTACGGCGTCCAGTATCACCTCCATACGCTCTGAAGTATCGATCCCGATCGCGTCTTCGCGTTCTGCAATGCGTTGTTCGATCTCGAGCGATGCCAGCCGGCGCTGGATATCCTCAACCGCGGCGGGCGTCGCGTGCTGAGACACGGCGACACGGGCGCAAGCCGTATCTAGCAGGCTAATCGCCTTATCAGGTAGCTGCCGTGACGGGATGTAGCGATGCGACAGATGCACTGTAGCTTCGATCGCTTCATCCAGAATTTCGACTTTGTGGTGTTTCTCAAGCACGCCTGCCATGCCACGACACATGCGGATCGCGACCTCTTCGCTAGGTTCTTCGATCTTGACCACCTGAAAGCGCCGGGTCAGAGCAGGGTCTTTTTCGATGTGTTCTTTGTACTCGGACCAAGTGGTCGCCGCGACGGTACGCAATTCTCCACGCGCCAGCGCAGGTTTCAAAAGGTTGGCAGCGTCCCCTGTCCCTGCCGCCCCGCCAGCCCCGATTAGTGTATGTGCCTCGTCGATAAACAGGATGATGGGCACGTCGGACGACTGTACTTCTTCAATCACGGTTTTCAGGCGCTTTTCGAACTCGCCTTTCACGGATGCCCCGGCTTGCATCAGCCCAACATCCAGCATGTGTAGCTCAACGGATCGTAGCTGCGGCGGGACGTCGCCGCGCGATAGGCGCTGCGCAAAACCTTCGACAACCGCGGTTTTTCCGACTCCGGCTTCGCCAGTCAGGATGGGATTGTTCTGGCGCCGTCGCATCAGAATATCAACGATCTGACGGATTTCCATGTCGCGCCCGACAATCGGATCGATCAGACCTGCCTTTGCGCGCTCGGTGAGGTTGGTTGCATACTGGTCCAATGCAGACCGACCGCCGGGTCTTTGTTTGGGCTTGTCGCTCTGCGCAGTTGCCGTGCTGCCTTCGACGGAATCCGCGAGCAATTCATCCAACTGCGTTGACATCTGCGCCGGGTCAATCTTGTCGAACTCAAGACTCATCTTGAACAACAGACCTTCCAGAACAGGCACCTGTAGCGCACCAAGCAAAAGATAAGCCGAGCGTACTGTGTTGTCGTCATAGTCCAATGATCCCATGCTCCAAGCGTCCTGAATTGCATGGAAAATGTGGTCCGAAAATTCTTCGACTGAACTGGCGCCGTGGGGCAACGCATCGATCGCCTTGACGACATCGCCTTCTAGTTTTTCAAAATCGACGTCGGCCGATTGCAACAGGATTTTGAAATCGGACCGCTCTGAATTGATCAGTTCGGATACAAAATGGACCAGCTCCACATAAGGGTTCCCGCGGGCTTTGGCACCCTGGGCCGCTTGAGAAAAAGCCTTGAGGCATAGCGGATTAAGCTTGCCCACAAGTTCTTTGCGCTTGATGGATTCCTGTGAACCACGTTGGGACATAATATCGGTACGCCTCTATGAATAGCTGCCACAATGCGGCATCAGAAAAATAATGTGGTGAACTTACATAAGGTAAGTTTATGCTGAATCCTTATACAATGCGATAGTTTTACCCCCGCGTCCATTATTTCGACCGGAGTTCCTGACATGATCGATCCACTCCCATCTGACATATTTCGTGCTGATGAGGTCCTGAACAACACATACAAAGTTGAAGGTGTGCTTGGTCGTGGGGGCACAGGCGAAGTCTATCTTGCGCGCAATCAGGTCACAGGCAGAGTCGTCGCGATCAAGGCGCTGAACGCGCAGTTTTCCGGCAACGCCGACTATATCGAGCTGATGAAACGTGAAGAGGAAATGCGCAGCATCATCCACGACGCGGTTGTGCGCTACACCGAATGTTCCCGGACCGATAACGGGCATGTCGTGCTGGTGATGGACTTCGTTGACGGAGAATCCCTGAATGATGTGATGCAGCACCGGCGGCTTGATCCCAGAGAGTTGCTGATCATCGCTCACCGGGTCGCCGAAGGGTTGGTTGTCACACATGCAGGTGGAATTGTGCACCGCGATCTGTCACCTGACAATATCATCCTGCGTGACGGTAACCCCGAGGCGGCGACCATTATTGACTTTGGCATTGCCAAAGACACGGCGTCGGGCGCGCGCACGATTGTGGGGAATGAATTCGCCGGGAAATACGAATACGCCGCCCCCGAGCAACTGGATGGTCATGCCGAGCCTCGGTCAGATTTCTATGCCCTTGGGGCCGTGTTGCTGGCTGCATATAGGGGTGAGATTCCGTTTCCAGGGGCGACCCCGGGCG
>CBDTVL010000070.1:0-15245 GCA_965363755.1 uncultured Sulfitobacter sp. | reverse complement strand
ATCCGGTCCTGCCCAGCCACATCGCTTTGCCATTTCACGCCCCGTTCTGAAATTCTGTTCAATTAGAACTTAACTAGAACAAAATGTGAATATTAAGTCCATATTATCATTTTTGAGCCAGTTTCCCTGTGTATATTCGAGCAGTGACAATGAGTGGGCCCGTGATGGAACAGCGCAAAACCGGCAGATTTCGCCAAATCCCTCAAGGTGTGGAAACACCCATCAGTTATGCTGTCGCAGGCCGCGACAAAGCAGTTCTGGAAATGGTTGCACAGGCCGTCGCCCACAAAGAGGTTCTTCTGGCATTTCAACCAGTGGTACAAACCAGAAACACCACCGCCCCTGCCTTTTATGAAGGCCTGATTCGCGTACTGGATGACACTGGTCGGATTATTCCGGCGAAAGACTTTATGCCGGTCGTTGAGAATTCTGTCCTTGGTCGGCAGATTGATTGCCTGGCATTGGAAAAGGGCCTTCGGACACTGGCACACAATCCGGACATACGCGTTTCCATCAATATGTCGGCACGTTCAATTGGGTTCCAGCGCTGGATGCGGGTGCTCGAGCGTGGTCTGAAACAAAACCCAACCATTGGAGAACGGCTGATCCTTGAAATCACCGAAAGCTCTGCCATGCTTGTGCCAGAACTGGTGATCAACTTTATGAAACGTCTGCAGTCCAAAGGCATCTGTTTTGCGTTGGACGATTTTGGCGCAGGCTATACGGCCTTTCGCTACTTCAGGGACTTCTATTTTGACATCGTCAAGATCGACGGCCAGTTTGTTCGGGGCATTGCAGACTCTCCCGACAATCAGGTCCTTGTGCGGGCGCTGGCCGCCATCGCAGAACAGTTCGATATGCTCACTGTTGCCGAACACGTCGAGCGGGCAGAGGATGCAGAGATGCTGACCGAGATCGGGATCGATTGCATGCAAGGCTACTTCATTGGTGCGCCAAGCGTTCAGCCTCCATGGATAAACTCCGCGACAGGCGGCATGTCGGCGCAGGCAACCGCCTAAGTCTCTGCGACGCACTGACCCAGGGTCGCCCTCACTGTTGCCGCGCTGCAGCTAATCCTTTATTGGCTTCTCGTAAGGGCCGGGGGCCGCAGTGTGGCCAGCAGGCTGTACATTTTGCAAAACTCGGCCAGAACCTGAACCTGGTAGAGGACATCATCACCATGACCAACGTAGTTATTGCATCCGCCGCCCGTACTGCAGTTGGCAGTTTTTGCGGTTCTTTCGCCAACACACCCGCCCATGATCTGGGTGCGGCTGTTCTTGAGGCTGTTGTTGAGCGGGCTGGCGTGGACAAGGGCGAAGTCTCTGAAACCATTCTAGGACAGGTCTTGACGGCTGCGCAGGGCCAAAACCCGGCCCGGCAGGCGCATGTGAATGCAGGCCTGCCGCTGGAAAGCGCGGCCTGGTCGATCAATCAGGTCTGCGGTTCTGGATTGCGGACCGTCGCATTGGGTGCCCAGCACATTCAGTTGGGTGATGCAGATATCGTGATCGCTGGCGGACAAGAAAACATGACCCTCAGCCCCCACGCCGCAAACCTTCGAGCCGGTCACAAAATGGGCGATATGAAATATATCGATACAATGATTCGCGACGGATTGTGGGACGCTTTCAATGGTTACCACATGGGTCAGACGGCAGAAAACGTCGCCGAAAAATGGCAGATCAGCCGCGAAGCACAGGATGTATTTGCTGTAGCCTCACAAAACAAAGCTGAAGCGGCTCAAAAGGCTGGCAAATTCGACGATGAAATCACTGCGTTCACGGTCAAGACCCGCAAGGGCGACATCGTGGTTGATAAAGATGAATACATCCGCCACGGCGCCAATCTGGAAGCGATGGCGAAAATGCGCCCCGCGTTTGCCAAAGACGGATCGGTCACCGCTGCCAACGCCTCTGGCCTGAACGATGGCGCGGCGGCAACGCTACTGATGTCGGCTGACAATGCTGCCAAACGCGGCATCCAGCCGCTTGCCCGGATCGCATCCTACGCAACTATCGGACTTGACCCTTCGATCATGGGCGCAGGCCCGATCTATGCCAGCCGCAAAGCGCTGGAAAAGGCGGGCTGGAAAGCGGAAGACCTTGATCTGGTGGAAGCAAACGAAGCTTTTGCCGCTCAGGCCTGTGCAGTGAACAAGGAAATGGGCTGGGACCCGGCAATTGTGAACGTCAATGGCGGCGCAATTGCAATTGGCCATCCGATTGGCGCCTCGGGCTGCCGCATCCTGAACACGCTGCTTTTTGAAATGCAGCGCCGCGATGCCAAGAAAGGTCTGGCAACTTTGTGCATCGGGGGCGGTATGGGTATCGCCCTCTGCGTAGAACGCGACTGATCCATTTCAAAGCGCGCGATACCCCAGCTGAAAAATGAAACGCAGGCCGTAAATTTTTTGCTGCCTGCGCTTTTCTTCGCGCAAGATAATTGCGCTACCGACCTGTAACCCATAATAAGATTACGAATGCAAATTGGAGGATACCCAGAATATGTCACGTGTAGCCCTGGTCACAGGCGGATCCCGAGGAATCGGTGCCGCAATCTCAACCGCTCTTAAGGACGCCGGTTATGCCGTCGCCGCCACCTATGCCGGGAATGATGAGGCCGCGGCCAAATTTACCGCGGACACTGGCATCAAAACCTACAAATGGAATGTGGCCGATTACGATGAATGCGCCGCTGGCATCGCAACGGTCGAGGCCGATCTGGGTCCTGTCGATATTCTGGTCAACAACGCAGGTATAACCCGCGACGCGCCGTTCCATAAAATGACGCCTGATCAATGGCATGATGTGATCAACACCAACCTTACGGGCGTATTCAACATGACTCACCCGGTCTGGCCCGGCATGCGCGAGCGCAAATTCGGGCGCATCATCATCATCTCGTCGATCAACGGCCAAAAAGGTCAGTTCGCACAGGTGAATTACGCCGCCTCCAAAGCAGGCGATCTGGGTATCGTGAAATCATTGGCACAAGAAGGTGCGCGGGCCGGCATCACCGCAAATGCGATCTGCCCCGGTTACATCGCAACTGATATGGTCATGGCCGTTCCCGAAAAGGTCCGCGAGAGCATCATTTCGCAAATCCCGGCAGGCCGTTTGGGTGAGCCGGAAGAAATCGCGCGCTGCGTGGTGTTTCTGGCCTCAGACGATTCGGGCTTCATCAACGGGTCGACCATTTCCGCCAACGGCGCACAATTCTGCGTATAAGAACTGTAATACGATCACAAAAAGGGCCGGTCACATTGACCGGCCCTTTCCTGTTTATCCCGTAAGATTTTGGCGATCAGCGGGAAGCTTTTTTGCAAAACAACCAATGCCAGATGTCTGCTGCGGCGCGAGCCCGTTCGTGATGGGCTTGGTCCATTGCGGCACGCAATGTGCGGGATGTTGTTGCTTCGGTCATCTGAGTTCTCCTTGCATCGGGTTTGATCAACTTTCCTCAACATGGGCTTATCCGACGCCGCGCACAAACGAGACTTTTCAACGGCTCAGGTAAGGTATACTTGTCTGAACCATGTCCGATCGATTGCCACCTCTAACCGCTTTACGTGCCTTTGATGCCGCCGCGCGCCATATGTCGTTTGCTTTGGCGGCTGCGGAACTGAACGTGACGCCTGCCGCGCTGTCTTTTCAGATCAAATCCTTGGAAACGCATTTGGATCAACCGCTGTTTCATCGCCTTAACCGGGCAGTGACGTTAACGGAAGCCGGACGCGCATTGGCCCCCGGTGCCGCAGACGGGTTTGCAACCCTGACCGCAGCTTGGCGCGCAGCCCGTCGATTGCGGGACAACACCACACTGACAGTCACCGCCGGGCCAGCCTATACCGCCAAGTGGTTGGCACCTCGCCTTTATGATTTTGCGCAGGCCCATCCTGAAATCGAACTGCGCTTTTCTGCGGGTTTGCGCATTATGGACTTTGACCATGATGAGATTGATGTGGCGATCCGTTTTGGCTACGGTCCCGACCCCGGCCTCTTTGCGCTTCCTTTGGCGGTTGAATGGGTTACACCGGTCATGACGCCGGAACTGGCCAAGCGGTACCCGACGCCGGAAAGCCTGCGAAACGCCCCTATCCTGTTTGACGATTCGATCAACTTCCTGCGGCCTGCCTGTGACTGGAAGACGTGGTTTCGTGCCGTTGGCATTAGCTTTGATCCAACACATGGTGTGCGGTTTTCACAGGCAGATCATGCGATTGACGCAGCCTTAACAGGGGTAGGCGTTGTGCTGGGTCGTCGGGCGCTTGTGATCAAAGACCTGTCTGAAGGACGGCTGATTGCCCCCTACAAAATCGCTTTGTCTACCAAAGCACATTTTCGTTTTCTCTGCCCCAAAGGCGCTGAAACCCGCCCCCAAATCCAAGCCTTCAGAGACTGGATGCTAAAAGAAATTGAGAAACTGGCCCCCTTCACCGACAGACTGGACATTATCCCTGTCGAGGATGTCCCCCCATCATGACCCGCCCACGCGCTACTGCAGTCGGATTTGTCGCGGTGCTTCTTTGGTCTCTTCTTGCGGTGCTGACCGTTGGCTCTGCACCAACGCCGCCGCTGTTGCTGAATACAATCTGTTTTTCTGTCGGAGGTGCCTTGGGGCTGATCTGGTGCGCAATGACAGGTGGATTCAGCAAGCTGCGGACGGTGCCCATTGGCGTCTATCTCTTTGGCACCATTGGGTTGTTTGGCTATCACGCGCTCTATTTCTCGGCGCTTCGGTTGGCACCGGTGGCCGAGGCTGGGCTGATCGCATATCTTTGGCCGCTCCTCATCGTCCTGTTTTCCGGTTTGCTGCCCGCTGAACGCCTCCGCCCCGGCCATCTCATTGGCGCAGTCTTCGGGTTTGCTGGCGCGGCACTGATCATAACCGGCGGCAGTGGCGGCTTTCAGGCAAGCGCCGCTGCCGGGTACGCACTGGCGTTATTGTGCGCCCTGACCTGGGCTTCTTATTCTGTGCTGTCCCGTAAATTCGGCAATGTTCCCACCGAATCTGTGGCTGTGTTTTGCTGTGTTGCCGCCGTGCTGTCCGGTCTGTTGCACATGGCGTTTGAGCAAACTGCCTGGCCTGTCGGCCTTGGCAGCTGGGCCGCAACCCTCGGCCTGGGCCTTGGCCCGGTAGGCCTGGCATTCTATGTTTGGGACATTGGCGTAAAACAAGGCGACATTCAGCTACTTGGCACCGCATCTTACGCAGCCCCCTTGCTGTCCACTTTGTGCCTGGTCATCGCAGGAATCACCCCTCCCAGCGCAACGCTGGCGCTGGCAGCCTGTCTGATCACAGCTGGCGCACTTGTAGCAGCACGCGCGAGTGTCAATGCGAATCGATCCGGTGGTTCAGGCGGATAATCGTTCGATCTCTTCTTTGAGTCGCAGTTTCTGTTTCTTCAGATCCGCTACTTGAAGGCCATCGACCCCGGGCGCACGTTGGGCTTCTTCCACGGCGTCACTCAGGTGTTGGTGCTTCTTTTTCAGTTCCGACACATGCGAGCTCAAGCTCATGGCAATCCTCCTCTGAATAAGTTGCCTGATCAGCAAACCACAAAATGCCTCACCTGTCACGTCTCAGACACAAACTTCGGGTAAGATGACGTGAATGCGACTTGGTTTGCCTAAGCGCCCAGTTCAATCGCGGCGCCTTTTCGCAATACCGAACCGACCAAAGGTGAGTAGTCCTCTGCGTCCCGACCGTGGTGCTCGCCCGCATGCAACACTAGTGGCGCATGCAACCGAAACGCTGCTCTGCCACCGGCCCGCGCACGTAAGATGACCAGTTGCGCATCCCGGCCTGTGCGCGGGATCAACGGCAAAACCTCGATACTGCCCAAACGCCTATCACAAGCCGCCAGCAAATCAGGCAGCCGTTCGGCCTGCTGAATGAAATGGGCGTATCCTTTGGGGGCCAGTCGTCGGGTCGCCACGTCGACCCAGTCGGCAAGCGGCGTGTCTTCTCCCAAAGCCGCCTCACGCCCATGGTCGCGTGCTATCGTGCCGCGTCCGCGTCTGTAATAGGGCGGATTGGCGATCACGTGGTCAAACTGCAACTGGCGCACTGCGGAGGGCAATTCCATCAGATCGGCCTCGATGACGGACAGATTAACACCGTTCACCTGCGCATTGCGGCGGGCGAGTTCGGCATAATCTGCCTGTCGCTCGACGCCGCTCAATGTCAGGCCCGGGATCCGCGCTGCCAGACAAAGGCCGGCCGCTCCGGCGCCACAGCCCAACTCAAGCACTGACTGACCCGCAGTTGCATTGATGCTCGCGGCAAGCAGAACTGGATCTACCCCCGCGCGGTATCCACTCTTGGGCTGGTAAAGATACATCCGCCCGCCCAAAAACGCATCATATGTCAGCGCGTCTTCGGCAAACATCAGGCCATCTGACCAAGATCAATATCATTGTCGCGCATCACCCTCAGCGCACGGTCGTAGTCATCGACGCGCACCATCATCCGGCGCGGGAAAATTCCGATACCGCCCTCAAGTATGCTCATGTTTACGTCCATTTCAAAGCAGTCTATATCCTCTCCCTGCAGGAGGGCGGACGCAAAAGCGATGATGGTCGGATCAGTCGTGCGTAGAAGTTCCTTCATAGCTGGGGATGTAATGGCAAGGCGGCAGAAATGTCGAGCCTTGGAACAGGGTTAAAATGGGCAGCGTATTGGTGTCGAAAAAGCCGCATGAGCAACTGGCTGCTCATCTGGCAGACGAGATGGATCAGGTTAATACCCTGATCCGCGCGCGTATGGCCTCTGAGCATGCGCCGCGAATCCCCGAGGTGACAGCACATCTTGTGGAGGCCGGCGGCAAACGCTTGCGCCCAATGCTGACTCTGGCAACCGCCCAAATGTGTGGCTACACTGGCCCGTACCACGTGCATCTGGCAGCTACTGTAGAATTCATTCACACAGCAACTCTGCTGCATGACGATGTGGTGGATGAAAGCGGCCAGCGACGCGGACGGCCCACTGCCAATCTGCTGTGGGACAATAAGTCTTCGGTTCTGGTTGGCGATTATCTATTTGCCCGCAGCTTTCAATTGATGGTCGAAACCGGATCATTGCGGGTGTTGGATATCCTGTCAAATGCTGCTGCGACGATTGCCGAAGGTGAGGTGCTGCAACTGACCGCGGCCCGGGACCTCGCCACGGACGAGGCCATCTATCTGCAAGTTGTGCGTGGCAAGACAGCGGCGCTGTTTTCCGCCGCGACCGAAGTTGGTGGCGTAATCGCCGGCGCGCCGGAAACTCAACTAAAAGCCCTTTACGAGTACGGTGATGCGCTTGGAGTCGCTTTTCAGATTGTTGATGATTTATTGGATTATCAAGGTGTTGCCGCGGCGACTGGCAAAAACGTTGGCGACGACTTCAGAGAGCGCAAGCTCACCCTGCCAGTGATAAAGGCCGTGGCGCTGGCTGACGCGGAAGAGCGCGCCTTTTGGGTCCGCACCATTGAAAAAGGTCAGCAGGATGACGGCGATCTCGAGCACGCGCTGGCTTTGCTCTCGCGGCACGGCACGCTCGAGGCAACCCGGCGCGATGCGATTGAGTGGGCAGAGAAAGCCAAGGCAGCACTCGCTTGTCTGCCGGACCATGTCATTCGCACCATGCTGATTGAGCTCGCTGACTACGTGGTTGAACGGGTTAGCTGAGCTGCGGCCTTATCCTGACCGCCCAGTTGCGTCGCAACGACCCACCAGTCGGGGTGCTCGGCTAGCAGGGCTTTTGCCGCCTTTTCTGCCTGCCGGGATGTGTCGTAGAGACCAAAACATGTAGCGCCGGACCCGGACATTCGGGCAAGTTGGCAGTTCAGCGTCGCCGAGATGCTGTTCAGCACCTGAGAAATTTCTGGCGCCAAGCTGATCGCCGCCGACTGCAGGTCGTTTCGCTGGCGCTTGAGCCAGTGGATCAGTGCAACCTGATCGGACAGGTCGTGGGGCAGGTTTGACATCGGCGAGTTTTCTACCTGATCCAGCGACGCAAACACCGCTGCGGTCGAAACTTCCACGCGCGGGTTCACCAGCACAATTGGGAGGTTGGGTAAGGCATCCAACAGGACTATTTCTTCTCCGATACCGCGAATACGCGCCGGTGCACTGCGGACGCATACTGGAATGTCAGCCCCCAAAGACAATAAGGAGCGCATCGCCCGAGTGCCTTCTCTCGTCCCGCTCAATTGGCAAATTGCCCTAAAACAAGCAGCGGCATCCGCTGACCCGCCGCCGATACCGGACGCCACCGGTAGATTTTTCAGAAGATGAATTTGCAGAGGTTCAGCTGGCCAAAAAGCAGCAGCAACCTTCGCGACAAGGTTGCTGCCATCTCCGGGCACACCAGCAGCCTCTGGGCCGGATACGACCACATCTGCTCGCGCATCAGGTGTCACCGTCACGACATCCCCGACGCAAGCAAAACCTACCAGGCTGTCTAACAGGTGTTTTCCGTCAGAGCGTTTGCCTGTGACATGTAACGTCAAATTGACTTTTGCCGGAGCAAAGGCCTTAGCCGTCATTGGCGTCATTTGTCTCTTGGGCGAGTTTCAAAGGCGGTGCGCCTTCTTCTTCAAGGACAAGATCCAGCCCGACTTCCAACTTGCGGCGGATACGTTCTGCCTCCACTTCTTCGGGCCCAAAAGACAGGGCGCGATGCCATTGGAACTGCGCCTCTCGCTTGCGCCCGACCGCCCAGTAAACATCGCCAAGATGATCATTCACAATCGGATCGACAGCCTCAAGCTCTACCGCCCGTTCCATGTGAGCAACTGCTTCCTGATACTGCCCCAGCCGGTAAAGAACCCACCCCAGCGAATCGACGATAAATCCGCTGTCAGGACGGGCCGCTACTGCCATTTCAATCATCCCCAAAGCTTCATCCAGATGGACACGTTTTTCGACCATCGAATAGCCAAGATAGTTCAATACCTGTGGCTGCTTCGGGCTGAGCGCAAGCGCCGCACGAAAATCAGACTCCGCGTCGGGCCACATATCAAGCCGTTCGTGAGCAATGCCACGGGCATAAAACAAGAACCATTGTGACGGAGCACCGTCAGCGATCAATTCCAGCGCGCGATCATAAGACGTAATCGACGCCGAAAAGTCTTCGAGTTGACGATGCAGATCGCCTAAGCTTGAATGAACGATAGGCAGATCGGGATATGCGCGCGTCAACTGCTCAAGCACCTCGATCGCCGCATCCGGCTTTCCGCTCTTGCGCAGCGCAGCGGCGCGACCCAGTTCGGCTGCATGGTGTGCACTGTGGCCTTCAGGAACGGCTTTGTAGCTCTCGATGGCCAGATCATACTGACCCAGCTCCTCCAATAGTTCTGCGCTCAGCAAAATGGCGTCGACGTGATCGGTTCGCAAATGCTCTGCCACGCGCGTGTAGATGAGTGTATAGTCTGGCGATGCTTCGCTGCGCAGGGCCGCGCCGACCGCAAAAAACACCTCTGCCATGCCATCGTTGACAGAGCTGACATGGGTAAACGGCAGCGTCTCAGCCGCACTCAATCGGGCAGCCATTTGCTCCAGTTCTGGATCCATACGCCCGCCGAACACATCGTTGAGTAAGGCCAGAGCGTCATCGTTGCGATCCAGCTGAGACAGGATTTCGGCTTGAGCCATCGCCCCGCGGCGAGTGCGCGTGATCGTCTCTGCCTCTGCGCCCGAAAGAATCGAATCTGCGCCTTCGAAATCGCCCACCATCGCAAGAGCCAGCGCCTTGTGATACAGCGCAAATCCGTGCAGACCGACCTCTTGTGCGACCACATCAAAACGCTGCAGCCCTTGCGCAACTGATCCGTTCCCAACATGCGCCCAAGCTTCGATCAATCCATCAACCAGCGGCCCGATCCCGGTTATGTCCGGGTCGCGTTCCAGCAGGGCGGCGTAGTTTTGGCTTGCTACCAGATCAGCAGTCACGATCATATGTGCGATCTGACTGCGCAATCCGGCGGCCTCAATCCGTTGCGCCATTGGCAGGGCCCGGTCGATCCGCCCTAGCGACAACTGCGCCAATGCGGCGCTTTCCATCAACTGAGGGTTGTCGATATTCTGGACTAGAGCCCGGGTAAAATACTCTGCCGAGGCCTCAAAGTCGCTGGCAATGGCCGCCTGTCGAGCAGCCAAATAGGCCCCCGAGCCTGAGTCAGCTATCGCTGGGGCTGCATTGAGGACGACCAATGCCGCACACAGCGCTGCACGCGTTCTGATATACTCCAAATGACCTGCCTCGTTTTGTTCTGTTGTATTTCGATAGGCTAAGTTAGGGGCAAAATAGGCAACGTGCAATGGTGCAAGCGCGAGGCTTTTAAGTCGAACTGACGTCTGGCAAGGAAAACCCCGGTACTTTCGCGCACTTTCGTAAATGCCTTGCTATACGGCAACATGATCAAGAGAAGTTTCTTATTGTGTCATTAAATCCCTGCCGATTTATGAATCCGACAGACACAGTATCGATCAAACGCCATAGCTATACCCAAGGCAAAAGTCAGCGCTGCGGGATCGCGGATCACATATTTGGAT
Organism: uncultured Sulfitobacter sp.; assembly: GCA_965363755.1. Lineage (GTDB taxonomy): Bacteria > Pseudomonadota > Alphaproteobacteria > Rhodobacterales > Rhodobacteraceae > JL08. The sequence continues at coordinate 4,704 of CBDTVL010000070.1, read as the reverse complement.
AATTCGGCCCATCTCCACCCTGCGGGGTTGTCCAGGTGATGTTTTGTGCCGGATCTTTGATGTCACATGTTTTGCAATGCACGCAATTCTGAAAATTTATGACAAACTTGGTGTCTTTGCCTGTCTCTTCTACAAATTCATAGACGCCTGCGGGACAATATCGCGCCGAGGGGCCTGCAAATTTTGGCAGGTTCTGTGCCACCGGCACCGCGCTATCTGTCAGCCTGAGATGTGCCGGCTGGCTTTCTTCATGATTGGTGAAGGAAAACGCAACGTTTGTCAGCCGATCAAACGACAGGGTGCCATCTGGCTTGGGGTAGTCGATTGGTTTGTGTTTGCTGGCCTCTTCTGTCGCCTCTGCATCGGATTTTCCGTGCTTTAGTGTCCCAAACAGCGAGAAACCAAGCGTATTGGTCCACATGTCAAAGCCGCCAAACGTCAGCGATGCTATCAGGCCGTATTTGGACCACAACGGTTTGACATTGCGCACCTTTTTAAGATCATTGCCAATCGGGCCAGCGCGCACTTCGTCTTCATAAGCGGTCAGCTCATCGCCGCTGCGCCCGGCCTGTATGGCTTTATATGCGACCTCTGCCGCCGCTTTACCCGACAACATCGCATTGTGGTTGCCTTTGATACGCGGCACGTTGACCATGCCCACAGAGCAACCCAGCAGGGCCACGCCGGGGGCGACCATCTTGGGCATCGATTGATATCCGCCTTCAGATATCGCGCGCGCGCCATAAGCAACACGTTTGCCGCCTTCCAGCAATTTGGCCACCATAGGATGATGCTTGAAACGCTGGAATTCCATATAGGGATAAAGGTGCGGGTTCTTGTAGTTCAGATGGACAACAAACCCAACGTAAACCTGATTATTTTCAAGGTGGTAGATGAACGATCCGCCCCCGGCATTTCCGCCCAAAGGCCAGCCCATAGTGTGCGTTACCGTGCCTTCTCGGTGCTTGTCTGGGTCGATTTCCCAAATCTCTTTCATACCAAGACCGAACTTTTGCGGTTCTTTGCCTTTTGAAAGTTCATATTTGGCAATCACTTCTTTGGCCAATGACCCGCGCACACCCTCGGACAGGAACACGTACTTTCCACGCAACTCCATTCCCGGCTCATATGCGCCGGATTGGCTGCCATCCGGATTCAGCCCGAACTCTCCCGCTACGACGCCTTTGACCTCGCCATTTTCACCATAAACCAGTTCGGAACACGCCATTCCGGGGAAGATCTCGACCCCCAGTTCTTCAGCTTGTTCGGCCATCCAGCGGCACACATTGCCCATCGACACGATGTAGTTTCCGTGGTTGCTCATCAGCGGCGGCATTGGGAAGTTCGGGATGCGAAACTGACCCGATTGGCCCAGCATATAAAAATTGTCTTCTTTGACTGGAACCGTCACTGGTGCGCCTTTTTCAGCCCAGTCCGGAATCAGTGCATCAAGCCCTGAGGTATCCAAAACTGCCCCCGACAGAATATGCGCGCCAACCTCGGATCCTTTTTCCAGAACAACGACATTCAGATCAGCATCGAGCTGTTTGAGCCGGATCGCCGCCGACAGCCCCGCTGGTCCGGCCCCAACGATCACAACATCATAGTCCATTGCTTCGCGTTCATTATCGGCCATCTCGAGGCTCCCTTTTGGGCTTGTGGCGCAAAGCGGCGCGCTTGCGACATATTCTTTCGCGTTTGGCTAGCGCACAGGCGGGCCCGTTGCAATCACGACACGGCGTAAAATCGGAGAAAACGACGTAAATCTCTTAGATTGAGAACATCAGGCAAGAATGTGCCCTGCTTTCGCATCGACTTTGAAAGATCAATCTGACAATCGTTTTGACCACGCACGATTTCCCGGAGCCGGGCCAACCATCACGCTTGCCGATGCCTTGCTGTGCCCAACTGTGTAAACGTCAGCTGGAGATGCTGGCAGGTGAAGGGATCGCCTAGCCTGCCGGCTCCGCAACCACGCCGGAAAGCGGGTCGGGCACATCGCCCATAAGATAGCGCGGGCCTGAGCCTTTGCTCTGTGCCTTGTCTTTCGGGTTGTACAGCGCACATTTCGGCAACGAGAGGCAGCCGCAGCCAATGCATCCGTCCAGATTATCGCGCAATTTCTGCAATGTCTCGATTCGGGCATCCAGTGCCGAACGAAACTCGACGCTAATGGCGGCCCAGTCTGCTGGTGTAGGTGTGCGACCATTGGGCAATCGATCCAGTTGCGCCCGAATATCTCCCAGAGAAAAATCAAACTGCTGCGCAATCATGATAAAACTGAGCCGCCGGATGTCAGCACGCTCAAACCGCCGCTGCCCTCCGTCATTACGCCACGCGCTCACCAAACCTTGCGCCTCGTAATACCGAATTGCCGATACGGCAAGCCCCGTCCGATCAGCCAGATACCCAATAGAAAGTCCGTCATTTTTTGCCACAAGAATCTCCTTGACCTAAAGTTAGGTTTAGGGATTACGTTGATCCAAATCAACCTCGAACGGAGCCCAAAATGACCGCCCATCTGGAACATACAAACTTTACCGTTTCTGATACCGATGCCACTGCGAAATGGATGTGCGATCTGTTTGGATGGCATATTCGTTGGGCCGGAGCCTCAAAGGACAAAGGACGCAGCATACATGTGGGCACCGACACGCATTATCTGGCGCTTTACTCGCCGGGCGCGCCCGGCAAAGCGACCGACAACAACTATAAGACCATCGGCGGCCTCAATCATATTGCCGTCGTTGTCGATGACATCGATGCAATGGAAGCGCGGGTCAGGGATGCAGGCTTCACCCCCGGAAGCCATGCAGATTATGAACCCGGCAAGCGATTCTATTTCGATGATCATGACGGCATCGAATATGAGGTTGTGTCTTACGATTAACCGCTGACGCGCAGGGGCGATTGCGCCTCCTGCGCGTCTTGCTCTTGCAATCCCCTGCCGCTTTGGGTCAGGTATCTGCCAGATAACCGGTGGACCTCGCAGAGGCCGCCCAGATGGCGTGGATGACTTGAAGATGGATAAAATACCGATGACCCGCGCGGGCCATTCCGCGCTCGAGATCGAGCTTAAACAGCTCAAGACAATTGAACGCCCAGCGATCATCAAGGCCATTGCTGAAGCCCGCGAACATGGCGATCTTTCCGAGAATGCGGAATACCATTCGGCGCGCGAAAAACACTCCTTTATCGAAGGTCGGGTAAAAGAGTTGGAAGGCGTTCTAAGCTTGGCTGAAGTCATTGACCCTGCCAAACTGTCCGGCGCAATCAAGTTCGGCGCCAAAGTGACCCTTGTCGATGAAGACACCGACGAGGAAAAGACTTGGCAAATTGTGGGCGAGCATGAAGCCAATATCGAAAACGGCCTATTGAACATCAAATCCCCGATTGCCCGCGCGTTGATTGGAAAAGAAGAAGGCGACAGCGTAGAAGTCCGCACGCCGGGGGGCGAGAAATCTTATGAGGTTCTCAAAATCGTTTACGCCTAAAAGGCCGTCAGATGAGTGAAAATGATCCTGCACACCCAACACCTTTGGGCATCTATGACAAACCGGGCCGCGATTCCATTTCCGGGATCGAGGTCATTGCAGGCGGGCTGAGCGCAGCGTGGTTGATCGGGGCCGCAATATTCTTTTTGTCTATCTCCAATACCGATGAAGCAGGTATCAGCGATCTGGATAGCCTGCGGTTTGTCATTACGATTCTGGCGATTTTTTTGCCCGTCGCGATGATTTGGGTCGCAGCTACAGCGGCGCGTTCAGCTCGTGTCATGCGCGAAGAAAGCCAGCGTTTGCAAACCGCTATAGATGCAATTCGCCAAGCTTATGTCTCCCAGAACCAAAACCGCAACACCGCTTCAGAGCCATCCGTAGCGCGCAAACTGGACGAGATAGCAGCCGCGACCCGCAAGACGGAAAGCGCGATGGCCACATTCTCAAGCCGCCGCGATCATGCGACGATGCGCGCGACAAAACCGGTTGCAGTCCCGAACCCGGCGCCAGAGGATCAGGCGTCCCTTGCTTTGGGAACACTAGGCGAGGAACTGGACCCACCCCTGGATCGGGCTGACTTTATCCGCGCCCTCAACTTTCCTGAAACCGCTGACGATCAGGAGGGCTTTGATGCTTTGCGCAGGGCGCTGCGAAACCGGTCAGCCGCGCAGTTGATCCAATCCGCGCAGGACGTCCTGACATTGTTGTCACAAGACGGAATATACATGGATGATTTGCGTCCCGACATGGCGCGGCCCGAGATCTGGAGACAATTTGCCGGAGGGGCGCGCGGGCGGCCTGTGGCAGCTCTCGGCGGCGTGCGCGACCGATCTTCACTGGCGCTGACTGCAGGCCGTATGAAACAGGACCCAATATTCCGGGATGCGGCGCATCACTTTTTGCGGATATTTGATAAAATGTTCACTGACTTTGAAGAGACCGCGTCAGATTCAGACATCTCGTCCTTGTCGGAAACCCGAACCGCGCGGGCGTTCATGCTGCTTGGTCGGGTCGCAGGAACGTTTGACTAGAACGTTGCATTCAACCACTTTACGCCAGCGTGGTTGGTTTGTGTATCCGCTATCCAACTTGATAGATAACCAATGTCCGCTCTGAACCCACAACAGACAGAGGCAATAACTTCAGCAGTTGACGGCCTGCATCCAGACCTTCGTCTCAGTAATTCGGTTGAAAACCATTGGCTTCA
>CBDTVL010000069.1:0-15524 GCA_965363755.1 uncultured Sulfitobacter sp. | reverse complement strand
GACACCGAGGCATCGATGGGCTGGAGTACGGATAAAAACACCGCTATAGCGCCGCTTGATCGTATGATTGCGACACTCGTGTAGCGGATCGGAATCTAGCCAAAATGTATGTTGCCACTCTCCTGACTTCCCCGGCACGACCGTCACTGGACCCCGCTTTGGTCGAGTCTCTGCGTAATGCATGGGGCGGCGGCGACGTACAGTGGCTGGCCATTGACGAAGCTGCAGAATTTAACCTGACCAATGCCTCTGCACACCAGTGGGATGTGTGGGCGGAACTGCAGAGCATGGGTGTAGATCTGATCGTGCAATCCGCAGAGGGGCGCAAGAAACGCATGCTTCTGGCGGATATGGACAGCACCATGATCCAGCAGGAATGTATCGACGAACTGGCGGACGAAGCTGGTGTCGGAGCACATGTTGCGAGCATTACGGCGCGCGCCATGAATGGTGAACTGGACTTTGATGCCGCCCTGAGAGAGCGCGTCGGTCTGCTGGCTGGATTAGATGCAGGCGTGATCAACTATGTGCTGGCGACACGGATCAGCCCTATGCCGGGCGGCAAGACGCTGGTGGCCACGATGAAGGCAAATGGCGGGTATACTGCGCTGGTATCTGGCGGGTTCACTGCCTTTACCGAACGGGTCGGGGCGGACCTGGGATTTGATGAGAACCGCGGGAATATTTTGAATATTGCGAACGGAAAGCTATCCGGAACTGTTGGCCTGCCGATCCTTGGGCGGCAGGCCAAGGTGGATGCGTTGGCCGAAATCGCTGCTGAGTTGTGCATATCAGAGACCGACGTCATTGCGGTTGGTGATGGAGCAAATGATCTGGGCATGCTGGGTCGGGCTGGCACTGGTGTTGCGTTACACGCCAAGCCGGCTGTTGCGGCCCAATGTGAAGTACGGATCAATCACGGCGACCTTACCGCGCTGCTGTATTTGCAGGGCTATGCCAAGAACGAATTCGTCACTTAGTCGTTCTAACACTTGCATTAATTAACTTATCCGTTAATTAGTATCCATGACCAATCTGATCCAAACTTTTGCCGCCTTGGCTGACGAAACCCGTTTTGCTATGGTGGAGCGAATGCTGAAAGAGGGCGAACTGCCTGCCGGTGATCTAGTTGCGCATGCCAAAATGACCGCCCCTGCTGTTTCCCGCCACCTGAAAGTGCTGCGGAAAGCTGGAATGATCCACCAGCGTGTTGAAGGGACACGCAGGCTTTATTCAGTGCGGCCTGAGGCGCTACAAGCAATCTCTGGCTGGACGATCAACCATCGCACCTTTTGGGAAACCAGCCTTGACCGACTTTCGGTCATTCTGGCCCAGGACGAGGAGACCTGAATTGACTGACCTGAGATTAGAACGAGAATTCAACGTGACACCGGAGCGCCTGTTTGAGGTTGTCTCAACGCAAGCCGAATTGTTGCAATGGTGGGGGCCGGAATCCACGACCCTGGCCGATCACCAACTGGATTTCACCCGCACCGGACCGTGGTTTTCGACGATTGAGAATTCCGAGGGTCAGCAGTTCAAAATGTCGGGACAAGTGACCTACATCGACGCGCTGAAATCGATTGGGTTTACTTGGGGCTGGCACGACGAAGCAGACCAGCGCGGCCCCGAAAGCCATGTTACCTTTACCATTGCCGAGACGAAGAGTGGGGCCCGGCTGATTATCGATCACCGAGGATTGGATAGCGACGAGCAATCTGAACGCCACGAGATGGGGTGGGCGTCGACGCTCCGCAAACTTGCTGTTCTATTGGATTAACCACGAAAGCCTAACCAACAAGGGAGAAAAAAATGCCAGAATTTGTATTTGCGTATCATGGTGGAACAACGCCGTCTTCGCCAGAAGAGGGTGCCAAGGTTATGGCCAAATGGAAAGCCTGGTTCGATGGCATGGGCGATGCAGTTGCGCAACCAGGCGCGCCGGTCGGAACGTCCAAAACTGTTAGCTCTGGGGGTGTTGCGGACGATGGCGGCGCCAATCCGATATCCGGCTACACTGTTGTCAAAGCCGCTGACATAGGCGCAGCCTGCGCGATGGCGCAGGGCTGCCCAATGGTCGCAGACGGAACAGGCTCGGTCGAGGTCGCCGAAGTCCACGAAATGTAGTGAAATCTATAAAAGACCGGCGGTGGGTTTGATCATCCCGATAGCAATCCCCCGCCTGCTTTTCAGCGGCGCATTCATACGCTTTTGGGTGGACGGGTGTTTTGCATCCAGAACTCCCAGTTTTACCAGAATCGCGGCAATCGCACATTCGCTCGCGCGGCTGGTCCCATCGACAATTTTCAGTGCCACGCCCAGTTTCTTTTCCGGTATGATCGCGATGTAAAACGCCTCGGCACCGGTCTTTATGACAACCTTTCCATCCATCGCGCGCATCAATTCGGTGCAGGCGCGACCTTCGCCCGCCACCAGTTCGGGGTGCAGCATCATTGCCTGTGCCAACCGGGTGGCGGCGGAGCTTGTGGTGTCAGACCGCATATGAGCCGAAGCAAAGAACGCCATCGCCCGCGCCATTGCATGTACCGTTGTGGCAAAATTTGGCGCTGAACACCCGTCAATACCATAGCCCGAGCTGGTAAGCTGTGTGGTTTCTTCGAACGCGTCAAGACAAGCCGTTTGCACCGGATGGGTGGGGTCAACGTAATCAGGGCCTGCGCCCAGATGTTTGCCCAATGTCAGAAAACCGGAATGCTTGCCCGAACAATTGTTGTGCAGCTGGCATGGCGTTTCATGCGCCCGGATTAACCCGTGATTGGCGGGTTTGTCGTCAGGCCATTGCGAACCGCATCGCAGTGCATCGTCGGTGAGGCCCAGGTCCTTCAGCCATGCCCGCACCCTGTCAGTGTGAATCGCCGCACCATTGTGAGACGCGCACGCCAACGCCAGTTGCTCGGTTGACAGACCCGCTGCATCCGCCGCTCCGGATGTAATCAATGGCAACCCCTGAATCATCTTGGCAGAGCTACGCGGCAGGATCACAGCGTCAGGATCGCCCCAAGCGTGAACAATCTGGCCGGTATCATCACAGACCACCGCGTGACCGGCGTGGATGCTCTCCAAAAAAGGCCCACGCCAGATTTCGACCATCGAAATAGGAGAGAGGTCAGTAATTGTCATATTTTCATGCTCACAGTTGCGCGAATTCTCGCCAAACGGGCTTTCACCCGTGGCATGAATCACGCTAGTGTGGTTCTGTTGAAAAGAAAACGGGTTGGCTTACTCAGACAGTCAACAAAAGACTGCAGCGATCCGTTGATGTTGAGGTTACGTACAGCTGGAGACTGGACTTATGGGATTTAGAATAACGTACGCAATGGCGGGACTTTTGGCCGCATCAATGGCATGCAGCACCGCCTTTGCTCAGGAACAAAGCACAAATCGCGTCGCGGCCAAGACCGATTGGAGCATTTTTGTTGAAGATAACCCAAAAGAATGCTGGGGCGTCTCGTCCCCCAAAGAGACGGTAAATACCCGCGACGGCAATGTTGTTGCGGTTCGGCGCGGTGAAGTCCTGTTGTTTACATTTTATCGCCCTTCCGCTGAGGTCAAAGGTCAGGTGACTTTTACCGGGGGTTATCCATTCGCGCCAGGATCAACCGTCAACCTGAACATCAGCGGCACCGAGTTTGAGTTGTTCACAGAAGGTGAGTGGGCCTGGCCCGCAACACCTGCCGATGATGCCAAGATAATCACGGCAATGAAGCGCGGTGCGCAGGCTGTGGCGACCGGTCGGTCCGGAAAAGGCACTGTGACCAAAGACACCTTTTCTCTGCTCGGCTTTTCTGCCGCGCTGGAAGAGGCCGAAACCCGCTGCGGAAGCTGATATTTCAGCTATTTTATTTGCCCGATTGACACCAGATTGTCGGGCTCATTTCTCGCTCTCACTTCGTAACCCTAAGAGTGGGCTATGCTTGTGACGTGGCAACCGGATCTGCGCCGACTCGTGTATTGGTCGCATAGCGGACTGGTCGAGTTAGCGGACAAACCAATTCTCTTTGCCTGATACCTTTTGGACTTCATCGCCGAATCCTATATGACAACCATCCAACCGCCCGAAGAAAGCCAAAGCTTATGACCGCCCCGATCACTCAGGATGTCCACACCATTCCCCGCAAGCAGCCCGAGGGGCCGTTGAATCTGGTTGGACTGACCCGAGAGGGATTGCGCGACGCGCTGATGACCCTCGGCACGCCTGAGAAACAGGCCAAGATGCGGACCCGGCAGATCTGGCAATGGATGTATGAAAAAGGCGTGCGCGATTTTGATCAGATGACCAATCTGTCCAAACCCTATCGCGCCGAACTGGCTGAGAATTTCGTGATTGAAGTGCCCGAAGTTGTGACCAAGCAGGTTAGCAGTGACGGCACCCGCAAATATCTGGTGCGGATTGCCGGCGGGCATGAGGTCGAAGTTGTCTATATTCCCGAAGAAGGTCGCGGTACGCTCTGCGTCAGTTCTCAGGTCGGATGCACGCTAACCTGCTCGTTTTGCCACACCGGCACGCAAAAACTGGTGCGCAATCTGACTGCGGGCGAGATTATCGGCCAACTAATGATTGCGCGCGACGATCTGGGGGAATGGCCAGAGCTGGGCAAAAGCCCAAACGTCGAAGCGCGCCTGCTGTCAAACATCGTTCTGATGGGGATGGGGGAACCGCTTTATAACTTTGAGAATGTCCGAGACGCGATGAAGATTGCCATGGATCCCGAAGGTATCCAGCTGTCCCGACGACGCATAACTCTGTCCACATCAGGCGTGGTGCCTGAAATCGCCCGTACAGCGCAAGAGATCGGCTGCCAACTGGCGGTGTCCTTTCATGCAACAACTGACGCTGTGCGCGACACATTGGTCCCGATCAACAAGCGCTGGAATATTGCTGAACTTCTGGATGCTCTGCGCAGCTACCCCAAAAACAGCAATTCTGAACGAATCACATTCGAGTACGTCATGCTGAAAGGCATCAATGACAGTGACGAAGACGCGCATCGGCTGGTCAAGCTGATTGAAGGCATTCCGGCCAAGATCAACCTCATTCCATTTAACGAATGGCCGGGTGCGCCTTATGAGCGGTCCTCCAACAACCGTATCCGCGCGTTTTCCGAGATTGTGTTTAATGCGGGTTATGCTAGCCCGGTTCGCAGACCGCGCGGAGAGGACATCATGGCCGCCTGCGGTCAGCTGAAATCAGCCACCGAGCGCGCGCGCAAATCACGCAAACAGATTGAGGCTGAGGCCGGATTGTAGCCAATGGGCCTCAAGCGTCGTGATTTTCTTGTCTCTGGCGCTGTTCTTTTGGCCGTGTTCGCTGGCATTCCCGCACTTCGCAGACAATACACCTCTTTTCAATTCGAACCTGTGGAAGGGCTTGAAGGATTTCGCCGCTTGGGTTCGGGTTCCATTTCTACAGGCCCGGTTGTGTTTCTTGGGTTGGACGCTAACGACGAAGACCTGAGTACTGAACAGGCTCAGATACTGCAGAACCCCTGTGCATCGATCTTTGGACCTTCAGTGCTGCTGGACAATCGGATTCCGATTGCGATTTTTTCTGACTACAACTGCCCCTACTGCGCCGTCTTAAGCGACCGGTTGATCCGGCTTGAGGAAAGCGGCGCACCGGTTCGCCTGATCTGGTACGAACTACCATTGCTTGGGCCGCGCTCTGAAATGTCTGCCAACGCTGCGCTCGCAGCCACGCAACAAGGCCGTTACATTGCGGCGCATCGTCATTTGATGACCAAAGTCCTGCCGCCGGGTCCGAGCGGGCTGCGCCGGATGGCTCAAGAGTTGGATCTCGATCCGGATCAGCTAATCGCGGATGCGAAAAGTAGCGCGGTCGCCGCAGAGCTGCGCAAAGCGCGCGCGCTGGCTGGCGCGTTGGGTGTGATCGGAACGCCCACGACGGTCGTCGGCCGCACGATCGTTGTCGGATCGATCACAGCCTCAAGTCTAGAGCAACTGATAGAATTAGAGCAATCAGACCCAATCTTGCCCTGCGCCTGAGCAATAATCCCGGCGCGCTTGCCTTAATGTTAAGGAGAGTGCCCCTAAATTGCCCTGTTGGCGCACAAATGCCGCCATGGTCACCGACCAATGTGAACCAAGCAAAAGGTTAACGCAGGAGCAAATTCCATGTCGATTATTTTTAAGAACGACTCACTTGAAGCAACACAACTCATCTCCCTGGTGACAAGCGAAAACAGCAAGGCATTGTCGCCACGCGAATTGCGTCACCGCCTTGCCGGTTACGGCTATGGCCTTGAAGATACCTCTGAAGGCATAATTGTCACCAAGCTGCCTTTTGGCAATGCACTTTGCATGATCCCCAAAGTCGCAACTGCTGCCTGATCCAGCTAACGCCCGGGCATATGATCTCGAGCGGGCGCTGGCGCCCAGTTTTCGATGATCTTGACGGCCTCGTCTGCGGTTTCCACAAACCGAAACAAATCGAGATCCTCAGCTGATATTGTGCCCGCTTCTGCCAGCGCTTCCCAGTTGATTATCTTTTCCCAGAATGCCCGGCCAAATAACAGGAATGGTACCCGTTCCATACGGCCCGTTTGAATCAGCGTCAGTGTCTCAAACATCTCGTCCAGTGTCCCAAACCCCCCCGGAAAGACACAGATGGCCTTTGCGCGCATCAGAAAATGCATTTTTCGGATCGCAAAATAGTGAAAGTTGAAACAAAGACCGGGCGTTACATATTCGTTTGGTGCCTGCTCGTGCGGAAGAACTATGTTCAACCCGATAGAGGCACCGCCGGCGTCAATGGCACCTCTGTTCCCCGCTTCCATCACGCCCGGGCCACCCCCGGTCACAATAACGTCCTCGTGCCCATTGCTTTGCATCGACCTCTCGGTCATTTGCCGCGCAAATTCCCGGGCCACATCGTAAAACTTGGACAGTTCTGCCAGCGTCTCGGTTCGTGCCTCTGACTTTTTTGCCGGCTCCGGTATACGTGCGCCACCAAATAAAACGATGGTGCTCTCGATCCCCATTTCGTCCAGAATCATTTGCGGCTTAAGAAGTTCCAACTGCAGGCGCACCGGGCGCAATTCCTCACGGCACAGGAAATCCGCATCGGCAAATGCTAGTTTATAAGCGGGTGCGCGGGTCTGTGGCGTGTCGGGAATACCATCAGCTGTCTCGATGTCTGAATGGGCATCGCGAAACCGGCTGTGACGATCATCTCTCATGGGGCACCTTTTGTTGTCAGCCTTTAAACCTAGCTCCATTGGCCAGAATTGCCCAGAGTATGATTGCATGGGTTCACATGATGGTGTCTAAGCCGTGCGCAACGCCATAAGGGGATCAGACCATGTCTAACGTACAGCTGGAAGCTGCCATTGAAGCCGCTTGGGAGAATCGCGAGACAATCACCCCCGCGACCACAGGCGAAACACGTGATGCGATCGAAGATACCCTGAACGCATTAGATGGCGGAAAGTTACGTGTCGCTGAAAAGCAGGACAGCGGTGACTGGCATGTAAACCAGTGGGCCAAGAAGGCCGTTTTGCTGGGTTTTCGCATAAAAGACATGCAACAGCAGGATGGCGGCCCGCAAGGCGCGGGCTGGTGGGACAAAGTTGACAGCAAGTTCAAGGGCTGGAGCGATGACCAGTGGAGAGCCGCAGGCTTTCGGGCGGTTCCCAGCTGCATTGTGCGAAAATCTGCATTCATTGCTCCGGGTGTGGTGCTGATGCCATCTTTTGTGAACCTTGGCGCCTATGTTGACAGCGGCACGATGGTCGACACTTGGGCTACAGTCGGGTCCTGCGCCCAGATTGGCAAGAATGTGCACCTGTCCGGCGGTGTTGGTATTGGCGGCGTATTAGAGCCTATGCAGGCAGGACCGACCATCATTGAGGATAATTGTTTTATCGGCGCACGCTCTGAAGTTGTCGAAGGTTGCATCGTGCGGGAAGGCTCCGTTTTGGGCATGGGTGTGTTTATTGGCCAGTCGACCAAAATCGTGGACCGCGAGAGCGGTGAGGTCACGTATGGCGAAGTGCCACCTTATTCCGTGGTTGTGGCCGGATCGATGCCGTCAAAGAACGGGATCAATTTGTACTGTGCAGTTATTGTGAAGCGGGTGGATGCGCGGACTCGCAGCAAGACCGGCATCAACGAGTTGCTGCGTGACTAATCCGCCTAAACCCGACAAGAAGCCGTCCCGCCAGCAAGTCTATACATTGCTTGTCCAGATTGGCCGCAAAGATGGTGATGGATTGCCAGAAAACGCGACCGGCGCTGCGCTGATGTGTTTTGCCAGTGGCATTGACGAGGCCGAAGCAGTCCGGGAAACGGTTGCTATCCTGAAACAGGCGGATACGGCTCCGCTTGATGTAACCGGGTACGGCACCTTGGCCGAACGCGAGGCAGAAGGTCACGAGATCGACGATGAAGAACGCGCCATGATGCAAAGAGCGCTTGCCGAAAATGCTGTGATCGTGGCGCAGATGACACCGTTTTACGACTGAACGGTGCGCGTTCGGTGGACGCCTTGCCGCTATGCTGTCTGATAGGCGGCAAGTGTGATTGCATCGAACCACGGCAGTACCGGAAAGGCGGTATACCCGTGCTCTGGGAGGCTGTTGCGGTCAAAACCTGCGAGCAGACTGGCCTCCAACTGGGCTGGTTTGCGGCGCAACCGGCCAATATAGAGGCTCTCTGTTGCGATTCCAGCCGCGATCATAGTCTCGTGCCCCGGCAATAGAACCTGAGTATACGTGATTGTTGTCAGCCCCAGATGCGGCAGGGCGGCTGTTCCGTTGACCAGATGTCGGGCCGGCACAAGAACCGCATCTTTCCCAAACAGTTTCTCGACTTCGGTTCCGCGCAGCACCAGTCGTTGGTCAGGAGCAATAAGGATGTCCTGCTCTAGGCCAAAATAGGGAGCGCACACGCGAATTGGAGCGAAACTGCCTCGCGCGGGCACGTTGCGATGTACCACACCCAGAACCGGGACCAAATCGCCCTCGTCTGTCCGGACCAGGTCGCCACGTTGCAATTCTCCAGCCTGACGATACCCGTTCGCCGTCTCAATAGGCGTTTGTGTGGAGAGCTTTGGCATCGGGCCGATGGGTTCGACTTGGTTCGAAAGCGCAATAAAGAGGACATCTTCTGACACATGCCGTTTGGTTTGGTCGATAAAAAGGCTGTGCAGGTCTGACACCAACATCGGTTGAGGATTGTCGATATTCACAATGCTTGCAGCACACCCTTCCGGCCGCTCGATCGCCAATCGTGCCCAGCGCCCGGGTGCATCCCACGAATAGGTAATCCGCACCAATTCGCTGCGACCCGTGTCTGAATGCTGGACCGTCGCATGAATCACGTCGCAATTTTGCGTAATAACAAGCGTTATGCCGTCTTGACCCGTGTGTAGTGTCAGCGCGCCCAACCAACCGTCGCCTTGGCGATAGTTGAAAAGTTCCTGCGGCAGCCCGTCCGAAGACAGCCGGGCTTCAAACACCAGACTACCCCGCACCAAGAGTGCATGGCGTCCGGTGCCTGCTACCGAATGATCGTGGGTGTCGCCATCGAGCCCGGTCAGTGAAAACGCTTGCTCAGCTTCATCTGCAAGTGCAATCCAAGTCATCTCTACTTATGCCGCCTTATCTTGAGACAGAAGAACTTGTGCTTCGAAATGACGCAATGTACGTCGCGCTGCGGCGCTGTAGCCATCGCCCGTAGCAGGGTCTAATTCAGGAAGAATCGCACAAATTTCCTTAACAATGTCCCGCTCAAAGCTCTGAGTGGTTTGTGGCCCCGGTAAGAAACTTTCCGTCGCGAGCCCCTCAGAATACACTACCTGATGGCGGTCAAACAGCAGATGCACATAGTCAACTGTGCCACCGGTTCTGCGGGTGATCGAGTTGTCATTCACTAAGTCTTTGGCCGCAACAAGGACTTCGGCTTCGCCAAACAAAAGCTCCGCCAGCACATCGCGGATCAATATCCGGTGCTGCGGCGATACCAATAGATCGTTGTGGTCACCAAACGTGCCCGCGCGTATATGAACCGGCGCAAATTGATCCACGGCTTCGACGCTCCGTCGTCCAATCCAGCGCACAGGCTGAGGACCGTCATCAAGCGTGATAACCAGATCACCGGCGCCCAGCGATTCCACTGGGAGTTCACCGTCGGGCGTCAGGATCAAGGTCCCAGCCACAAAACACGGAATTGAGCTTACATTTACAAAGGCAATGTCGGTGTTTGTGCCCCCCGCAACCGTGTAGGTGAAATTGAAGTCTTCGATGTCGCCATCGCCTGTGACCTCAAGGGTGCCGTCTCCATTTAGTTGGACAGACTGGCCTGTGGACAACGTCACGGTACTACCGACTGACACCTGTTGACCGTTAATATGGGTGATCGTCAGCGTGGTGCCACCACCGTCATCATTGGCGAGAACGTCTAGCGTTTTACTGCCCGTAGGAAACAAGTTCGAACTGTCATCGTTGGCAATCAATACAGTCTGGATACTGTCTCCAGCGATGAGCAAGGTTGAATCATACCGATTATCACCCACATCAGCGATCCCGATGCGGATCGAATTTACCACGCCCGGGTTGACGTCCATCTTTAGTGTCATTGTGACCGTGAAACCGTCCATTTCTGTATTGAACTGATCACCGGTGTTGTCATTGTAGAGGTTTTGGTTGGAACCAGAGTTCACGTTTCCAGGGTCAGTTGAGCCATCACCAACAGCGAGGTCGACCTGCATTCCATTGACCCAAACGCCAACAAAATCCTGATAGACCGAGTTTTGAAATTCCGGATATTCCTCTGACGAAAACACAAACTGCATCGTCAATGTACTGGCTGTTGGTATAAAATCGACATCAAGGTAGGCCGCATCAAATGTGCTGGTGCCTGCAGCCGCGTTGAAATCGGAATTGTTGTTTTCACCGGAGGTATTTGACGAAGTGTTGGGTCGCACGTTTGTGTTTGTCGACCCGTTTGAGTTGGTGAAATTGCGGACAAACCCGGTCGATAATATCACACCCGTATCACCGGGCGTCACGCCTGGAGAGGTTGTATTGCCGCCCGTATAGATACCAGATGAGCGGCCATCCTGATTGTAGCTTGGATCCTGTGTACCTGGCGGCACACCCGGAGTAGAGGCTGTTACAACAGTAACCCCATCCCCGAAGATGGCTTGCGCCATTTGCATCGCCGTCGCGTTTTGATTGATGGATAGTTCAGTTGCTATCGCCATGCCTGCCGCCTCAAACCCTTGTTTCGAGACAGAACACAGCAGCGATGGGGCTTTAACCCCCTGTTCTTAAAGTATAAAGCGCTCGCGCTTTTTTGACCTGTTTCGGTCGTACTGCTTTTGCCCTGCCTCGGGTCATATTATTAACGCAACCTTAGCATGTCTCTGAGCGTTCTGTTAAGAGGCTTTTATTCCTGTTTTGGGCCTTGCCGCGCTTTTTAGGTCTCAATTGCGTTTTGGACCGCACAATCGTACCCCCGATAGTGCAGGAAAAGAGGACACCCATGAGCAAGATCGATGCCGCCGCGCTGACCGCAAGCCTCATCCGCTGCCCGTCTGTCACACCGAATGAGGGCGGCGCATTGGAAGTGTTGAGCCGCCTGCTAAGTGCGGCTGGTTTTGAGTGTACCCGCGCGGACCGGGGCGAAGTTTCAAATCTGTTTGCCCGCTGGGGCCCCCGTGGCCATCCTCGAACCCTTGGTTTTAATGGGCATACCGATGTGGTGCCTTTAGGGGACGAGGCCGCCTGGACCATGCCGCCGTTTGGGGCCGAAATCAAAGACGGGTTCATGTATGGCCGTGGTGCCACTGACATGAAATCTGGCGTTGCTGCATTTGCAGCAGCGGCGATCGATTTTGTCAGCCATACGCCGCCAGACGGAGCGGTCATACTGACCATTACCGGAGACGAGGAAGGTCCCGCTGTCGACGGAACCACTGCATTGCTCGACTTTATGGAAAGCGCGGGTGAAGCGATGACGGACTGTCTGGTCGGAGAACCCACTTGCCCCGACAGGATGGGAGAGATGATCAAGATCGGGCGCCGCGGCTCCATGTCTGCCTTTTTTACCATCACTGGCGTGCAGGGCCATTCTGCCTATCCGAATCGTGCCAAAAACCCGCTGCCGGCGATGGCTCGGTTAATGGACCGTTTATCGTCGCATGTGTTTGACCATGGTACCGATCATTTTGATGCCTCGACCTTGGCTGTGGTCACGATCGACACGGGCAATTCTGCTACAAACGTCATTCCTGCACAAACTCGTGCGACGGTGAACATACGGTTCAATGACGCCCATAGCGGCGCCAGTATCAGCGAATGGATCCACTCAGAGGCAGACTCTGTTTCGGCAGTGTTTGACGTTCAGATCGCGGCGCAGATCAAGATTTCAGGCGAGAGCTTTCTTACCCCTCCCGGCGCGTTGTCTGATCTGGTCGCCGCGTCGGTGGAGGCGGAAACCGGTGTTAGACCGGTCCTGTCCACAACCGGGGGAACCTCTGACGCGCGGTTTGTCAAAGATCACTGCCCCGTGGTCGAAATTGGTCTTGTGGGCAAGACCATGCATCAGGTTGATGAACGTGTTGAGGTCGAGCAGATTCACCAACTCAAAGCCATCTACAGTCGGATATTGCGTGACTATTTCGCCTGATGCGCGCCATCGCCGATGTTTGGTCATCATGCTCAAAGAGCCGCGTCCGGGGCGGGTAAAAACCCGACTTGGTCGCGGGATTGGCATGACCCGTGCAGCCTGGTGGTTTCGACATCAGGTGGAGGTGCTGTTGCGCAATGTACAGGACCCGCGCTGGGATGTCATATTGGCGGTTACGCCGGACATCGACGGAATGACCAGCCGCATCTGGCCCCCCCATCTGCCGCGCATTGCCCAAGGTCGAGGAGATTTGGGAGATCGTATGCGGCGCATCTTCCGCACGCTACCGCCCGGGCCGATTTGCATCATCGGGGCTGATATTCCAGACCTTCGAAGACATCACATCGCAGACGCCTTCGATGCACTTGGCCAAAACGATGCCGTCATTGGTCCCGCCACTGATGGTGGCTATTGGCTGATCGGGCTAAAGCGCACACGCGCAGTCTCGCCGGACCTATTTCGCAGGGTGCGCTGGTCTTCAGTCCACGCGCTGGCCGACACCGAGGCTACACTCTCGGGTCATAGCGTGGCCAAAATTGCGTCCCTGCGTGATGTGGATACCGCAGCAGACTTATGATGTTTTACGCATGACGCACCGGCATGGTCGTGTTAGGCAAACCCATGGCACATATCCCATCAAAACCCGAAATATTGGAATGGATTTCAAACAATCCTAGCCTGACCGCCAAACGCGATATTGCCAAGGCGTTTGGCATCAAAGGTGCGGATCGCATTGACCTGAAACGTGCGCTGAAAGAACTGGAAGCGGACGGCCATCTGGAAAAACGCAAGCGGACATATCGCGACCCGGATTTGCTGCCACCTGTCAGCGTATTGCAGGTGCAGGCTCCGACCCCTGACGGCGACCTGTTCGCCCGCCCGCTTGAATGGCATGGCGAAGGCGTTGAACCGATTGTGCTGATAATTGCCCGTGCGTCTGACCCTGCC
Source organism: uncultured Sulfitobacter sp. (assembly GCA_965363755.1). Classification (GTDB taxonomy): domain Bacteria; phylum Pseudomonadota; class Alphaproteobacteria; order Rhodobacterales; family Rhodobacteraceae; genus JL08. The sequence goes on along the minus strand of CBDTVL010000069.1, from coordinate 1,907 downwards.
TTGGGCGAAGGCGACCGTATTCTGGCCCGATTGACCCACGTGAAAGAGGATGATCATAACTACGAAGCGCGCCTGATTCGCCGCATCGGCACCAATCCACGTCGCATCCTTGGGGTGTTCCGCAAGGGGTCAGAAGGCGGACGCATCCTGCCCATCGACAAGGGACGTGATGCCGAATGGCAGGTGGCAGACGGCGCGACCCATGGTGCAAAAGATGGTGAACTGGTCGAGGCCGAACAAGCCGGACCCAAAGGTCGCGTAGGTTTGCAACGAGCGCGCATCGTCGAGCGGTTGGGCGACCCATCTGCACCGCGCGCTGTTTCATTGATTGCAATCCACCAACACGGAATACCGGACCACTTTCCCGATGACGTAATTGCCGAAGCCGACGGTGCCAAGCCAATAGGCCTAAAGGGCCGCGAAGACCTGCGTGAAATGCCTCTGATCACGATCGATCCTTCTGATGCGCGTGATCATGACGATGCGTGTTATGCGCAGGCCGACACCGACCCGAAGAACCCCGGTGGTCACATCGTCTGGGTCGCGATTGCCGACGTGGCGGCCTATGTCACGCCAGATTCGGCACTGGACCGCGAGGCGCGTAACCGGGGAAACTCCAGCTATTTCCCTGATCGTGTCGTGCCAATGCTCCCCGACCGGTTGTCGGGTGATCTTTGTTCGCTGCACGAAGGTGTACCGCGCCCCTGCGTGGCGGTTCAGATGGTGTTGGATGCCCACGGCCAAAAGCTGCGCCATAGTTTTGTTCGTGGCCTGATGCGTTCACCTGCATCGCTGCACTATGACGAGGTGCAGGCTGCCATTGATGGCGACCCCAACGACAAAACAGCCCCCTTGCTAGAGGCGGTTCTCAAACCGCTTTATGCTGCTTATTTTGCTCTTGTCGAAGCGCGCAAGGCGCGCCAGCCATTGGAGCTAGATCTGCCAGAACGCAAAGTCGAACTGGGCGAAGACGGCACTGTGTCATCGGTTCAGTTCCGTGACAGGCTTGATGCGCATAAGATGATTGAAGAGTTCATGGTACTGGCCAATGTCGCCGCTGCTGAGACCCTGACCGCCAAGAAATCTCCGCTGCTGTTTAGGGTTCACGAAGAACCGTCACCGGAAAAGCTGGACAGCTTGCGTGAAACGGCACAGGCGGCAGGATTCAATCTGGCAAAAGGGCAGGTCCTGAAAACGGCCCATCTTAACCGATTGCTGAACGATGCAGCCGGAACGGATGAAGCGGAACTGATCAATATCTCGACGCTGCGGTCGATGTCGCAGGCTTACTATAGCCCGTCTAACTTTGGTCATTTTGGATTGGCTCTGCTGCAATATGCGCACTTCACATCCCCGATCCGACGTTATTCTGATCTGATTGTGCATCGCGCCCTGATTAGTGCACATGGCTGGGGAGAGGATGGTCTGACGCAAGACGACATTGAACGGCTTGAGGCCACAGCAGCACATATTTCCGACACAGAGCGCCGGTCGATGATGGCTGAGCGGGACACAAATGACCGCTACCTTGCGTCGTTTCTCTCAGAACGGGTGGGCAATGAATTCACCGGTCGGATCAGCGGAATCGCGCGCTTTGGTGCGTTTGTAAAGCTGGACGAAACCGGTGCCGACGGTTTGATCCCGATCAGAACTTTAGGTCGCGAGTATTTTCACTTTGACGCCGACAAGGGAACGCTGATGGGGGCAGATACCGGGCTGACCATAGGGATCGGTCAGCGTGCGACCGTTCGTCTGACCGAGGCAGCGCCCGTCACCGGAGGCATCGGTCTTGAATTGCTAACGCTCGAGGGAAAAGCAATGCCAAAAGGCATGTCACCGGCAGGTCGGTCGCCGCGTCGCAAGGCAGTCAAAGCCAAACGCAAAGGCGACAAGACCAAGCGCAAGCT
>CBDTVL010000068.1:0-15837 GCA_965363755.1 uncultured Sulfitobacter sp. | reverse complement strand
CCCCTCCGCCGCCACCGCCGCCGCCTAAACCAAAGAAATCCCCTCCCGCGAAAACCCAAAGCGGGTTGAAACCGGACGCCTTTGATAAGGGTGACATTTCTGTCATGAAAGGATGCTGGCAACTGGTCTCTGTTTACAAGACCAGTAACATTCGGACCGGAAGGCTGACGACCTTCAAGGACTGGCGTGTGTGTTTTGATGGCAACGGGAATGGGCGCCAAACGATGCGGGCCACTAATGGCGTAACGTGTGATGGCAAAATGCGCGGAAGAATTGATAAAAGAAAACGACTGGTCATGCGTGAAAGCGGCAACCTGATGTGTTCAAACGGATCTTATATCTATCGACGCAACATAACTTGCAATTTGGATTCCGCCGGGCGGGCCAATTGTGTGTCCCTGCAACCAGAAGTGGGCGGTCGCGGAACTGCAACGCTTCGGCGTTCCAACTAGGAGTCGGCAATGGCAGATCATTTTCTGACAAAGACGCAGGTGTCCCAAGACAATTTTATCTTGGTGGATGGGCTGACTGCACTTGAGCGCCATGCCGAACTGAAGGCTTTCCTACTGGACAGAGCGGGCCCCGAAGTTGCGGCACTATTTGCCGAACCGCTCATCAGCATGGGCAATGACGAAGCGCCCGCGACGGTGTCATGGTATACCGATTTTGAAGGTAGTTCACGCCCGCTGTCGTCGCTGTCACCGACCGAGAGGACCAAAATAGAGGCTTATCTCGCCGACCATCTGCGACCCCTACGAACTATGGCACAAAACGACGGGAATGCTGATCTTGTTCAGGCGGCCCTCAGTGTAGCGGACGAAGATTTTGTGAGAGTGGTCGGCGACACCCCTGTGATTTTCAAGTGGGGGTTGCGTCCCGACCCCGCTGTTTCAGGCGGTGGCAGCATTGCGCAACACTATGACAAGACGATGGGAAAATACCTTGCATTGCCGGGTATTCTTGGCGTCGCCTCGACCAGCCCGATGGCGGCGCAAGCAAGCACCAATGACGTTGCAAAATCGCCGATTACCGCCAATCAATCCGCTGATGGCAGTGGATCTGTACCGCTTTTGGCGGGGACCTTGCCTCCGGACGGCCTGCCGCCGGTAAAGCGCACGACGCTTAGTCCGATTGCGTGGCTTCCTTTGCTAATCCTGTTGATTGTCTCAGGGGCTTTTCTGGCTTGGCTGTGGTTGCCCGGGTCACGTCTTTTCCCGCACCATGCACAGGATGTCGTGGTGACCGACGAATATGCTGAGGCCGCAGTACAGGCCTTAAACCAGAGTCTGAGAACCCGCCGAAACGCCTTGCAAGACGCATTGGATAATGCCCTCTGCCGGGCGGACGGCACTCTGGTGCTGCCTGACGGCAGAACACCTGACGGATTACTTCCGTATTCTCCGAGAAGCAAAGAGGGGGCCGCCGGAAAAGCAAGTGACGTGCCTCCAGATGCAATTCTGCCCAGCCATGCAAGCCGGATACTTGTGCCTGACCCGGCCGCCGAAGTTCCGGAAGGTGGGTCAACTGAAGAGATATCCAAGGTCTCTTTGGCCACCCTGATCGAGGCACGTACGGTCTTGGTTCTTGCTGTCGCGGAGGGGAAACTGGAACTTGGGTCCGGGCTTTCCGTTGGGCCGGGGCTGATTGTGACCAACAACCATGTTGTGGAAGCGATCCTCGACAACGGCGGCGATCTGTACGTCGTCAACAAGACGCTTGCGAAACCCGTCGCCGCCAAAGTGATCAAGTCAGTTGGCCCGCTCGATCAGACCGGAGCGGACTTTGCCTTGTTAAGAATTGAGAATGAAACCCTTCCTGTATTCACTGTGCTGCAATCGGCCGACAGCTTAAAGCTCAACAACGTCGTCGCCGCTGGATTTCCGGCAGATGTTCTTGCAACTGATGTTGGATTTTCCGCTTTAACATCTGGCAATGCAACGGCAATGCCTGAACTGACGATGACGGACGGATCAATAAATACTGAACAAAAAATTGGTCCGGAAACCCATGTGCTGATGCATTCTGCGGCGCTTTCGTCTGGTAACTCTGGCGGCCCTCTCGTCGACATGTGTGGGCGACTGGTTGGCGTCAATACGTTTGTGCGCAAAGGCAAGATGCAGAACCGTGGGTTTGCGCTGGCGTCCTCCGATCTGTTGGAATTTCTCAAAGACACCGACGCACGCCTTCAAGTGGAAACTGCGGCTTGTGCACCTGTGGTCCTTAGACCCGGCGCCGCAACGGCAAGCAACGACCAGACGCCTGAAGCCTCAAAAACGCCATCTCAGGATGGAAAGACGGATGCGACACCCGCCAAGCCGGTCAAAGAGTAGATCGGTTGACGCGCAATGTTTGAAGCTTTCCTTGTCACCACTTCCTCTGAGGGTCTGAGGCCGCTGGGTTCAGCGGCGCAAAGGTCATACGAGTTGGTGTCAGGGAGCCTCCGCGACCGACTTGGCGACCGTCACGCCAACCTGTTTTCGGAACCGGTGGCGACGTCTTATGGCGATAGGTTTGACTGGTATGCCCCTATCTCCGGCAAGGCTGTGCCACTTGCGGACCTGGAAAGTGAAGACCAGGACAGCGTTCGTGAAGCTTTGGGAGTATTGGTTCAGGACATTTTGGCTGAGGCCGGCCGTCTCAACGAAAGCCTGTCACCCCAAGATCAGAGGCTGGCGGATGCGCTCACCAATGCTCTGGAGATCCCGAGCGACGACATGATCTATGTTGTGCGGGACACGAACAATGCTCTGCACCCCGTATTGGTCAGTTGGGCCTGGGCTCGGGACGATCAGCAAAACGTACGTGGCATATTGACCGGCCTCATTCCGCGTCATTCCGCAAAGCCCGTGACCGCGTTTGGTGGGCAAGCGGGCGATTCCGGACACGCGGCTGGACGGGGTTTTGGTTGGCTCTGGTCCCTGCTTTTATTGCTTGGTTGGCTATTGCTTGGCCTCATTCTGGCTGCAATCCTGTATCTATTGATTGAGCCTTGCGGCGTTGGACGCAGCGGGTTTTATTTCTGTCCCGAGCCTGCAAAGACCGTGGTTGTTTCCGGTGACCAGACCTATGTGCTCGAAGACGAAGTTGCAGCGCTCGAACGGGAGTTGGCCCTTCAAACACGCATGTGCCAACCTGACTATTCAGGCTCTGAAGCTCCGGTCACGGATAAAGCCGAGTTGGAACGAAGGCTCAAGAAAAGCGGCGCAAAACAGGGCGATCTGGGGTTTTCTCTGATTTGGAATACCAAAGATGACCTCGACTTGCAGGTGACCTGTCCGACAGAGGTAACCGTAGATTTTCGGACCCGCTCTGCGTGTAATGGGACGCTTGATGTTGACGCAAATGTCAAAACCGAAGACGCCGTTGGCGACCCGGTCGAAAACATTTATTTTGTTGACCCTGTCCTTGGACATTACAATTTGAGGGTGCGCCTGTCACAAGTACGCAACGAAGGTCCGGTCAGTTTTACGCTGCGTGTCACTCAACGAGATAGACCGGCGCAGACCTTCACTGCTACGGTCTCAAAGACCCAGCGCGACTGGAAGAAGACAATCGGAGTATCAGAGTGAAGACGACACATCGATCCGAACAACTGGCAAGTATCCCGCAATGGAGAGAAGACGTTACTATTGTTCCGTATTCTGGGGTTCAAATTCTGGACTTCGGATTCTCATTGGATGACATCAACGTCAAAAGCGCCAGATTTGTTGAACGCGCGGTCGGTGGCGATGCACAAAATATCGAGCGCGCTTTGTTGCCTCTGACGGGTGACGAAGAGACCGATCGTCAGATAGAAGATGCCGGTGGGCCAGACGACGACTTTTACTCAGTGCGCCCTGTCGCAGCACTCGAACCGTTTTTGGCAAAATGGGTTCCGGTCCCGGTCCTCAGAGTGAAAAACGACCGTGGCCCCGCAGGAGAAGAGCGGTTTGATCCGGGCCCATCAAGTTGGGCGCGATTGCGCACTGTTGAGCTTTCGCAACCAGACCCGACAACCGGTCACACGCATAGGGTGCAGCTTGCTTTGGATACGGCACTCGTGAGCGGTGAACAGAGTTTTCAATATGTCGCCCCTGATCGCACGGACGCTGCCAAATCACGGGAATTCAGGTTCGTTTCAGAACCCGCCCAGATGGATTGGTTTCTGCGTCGGCCCGAAAAAACCGACGACGGAACGACTCTTGATCCGCAGCAATGGGTCTCCGACTGGCTGGAAGAGCTGTTCATCTACTTCAAGCGCGCCGAGCGGCCGGGCCGGAGATTCACCCATGACTCTTTACCGCACCAGTTTGAACATTGGGCGCGGTATCTAGCCTATGTCGCGCTTTTGGACAAAGCCGTCGACATTCCAACTATCCGCTTTGTGAACACCGTCAGCCAGCGAGAAAGTGTTACCCCGGTCGAAGTTGATCTGGTTTTGGATGTCGGCAATTCCAGAACCTGCGGCATCATGATCGAGCGGTTTCCAGGCGAGGCGCGCGTCGATCTGGCACGGTCTTTTTCCTTGGAAGTTCGCGACCTTTCGCGGCCAGAATTTTCCTATTCGGGCCTGTTCGAAAGCCGGGTGGAATTCTCTGAACACAAAATGGGCGAGGAACGCTACGCGAGCCGGTCCGGCAGGCGAAATGCCTTCCTCTGGCCAAGTTTTGTGCGCATGGGGCCGGAAGCCTTACGACTGGTTGCATCCGAAGAGGGCACCGAAACGGCATCTGGGGTTTCGAGCCCCAAACGATATCTGTGGGACAACAATCCGGTTCAGCAGGACTGGCGCTTCCATCACCATTCGGATCCTAACAACCTACCAAAGTCCGTTAGGGCCGCCATGCGTTTCATGAACGAAGCCGGCGACGTTCTGGAGCAAGTGAAACAAGATGAAGCCCGTCGCATCCGGCCGCGTGGCACAGCATCCCAAACGCCAGCAATACGGCCACGTTTTTCGCGTTCATCGCTGTTTGGCTTCATGCTGGCCGAAATTATCGCGCATGCACTTGTGCAGGTAAATGCACCCGGCTCCAGGTCGCGCAGGGCGCAGTCTGAACTGCCCAGGCACTTAGACCGGATCATCCTGACGCTGCCGACGGCAATTACGGCACAAGAGCAGGCTATCATCCGATCGCAAGCCAAAGGGGCTCTATCACTGGTGTGGTCTCTGATCGGGCTTCAGGATGGCGAAAGCGCAATTTCGCGTCCGCCGGAACTGATCGTCGACTGGGACGAAGCAAGTTGCACCCAGTTGGTCTACCTGTTTTCTGAATTGACCCAAAAATTTGACGGGCGTATCGACCAGTTTCTCGCACTCAAGGGGACGCCACGCCCTGAGGCCGAAGGCGCAACTGCAACGCCATCCCTGCGTCTGGCCTGCATCGACATCGGTGGCGGCACAACCGACTTGATGGTGACAACTTTTTGGGGCGAAGCGAACCGCGTCCTGAACCCGCAACAAACCTTCCGCGAGGGCTTTCGAGTGGCCGGGGACGAATTGATGCAGCGCATCATCGCGTCAATCATTATACCCAGACTGCAGGAAGAAATCGAGGCAGCCGGGGGGCGGTTTGTGCGTGAAAAGCTGAGCGAGCTTTTTGCCGGTGATCTTGCTGGGCAAGACCAGCAAATGATCCAGAGGCGCCGTCAATTTGCCTTGCGGGCGCTCATGCCATTGGCCACCGCCATTCTCAAGGGATGTGAAACAGCGGAAGAGTTCGATAGCCTGACACTGAAAGTGGCTGATGTTCTGGGCCTTGATGCAGCAAGTGACAGTGACAAATTCGCGCAACCCAATACTCCGTCATACGGTGTTGCAGAGGCGATCGAGACAGCCTCTCTGGACCTTCCGCAATCATTGATCTCTTATCTTGAGGATGCCGCACGTGATCTGGGGGCCGAGAGTTTTCGGTTGGCGGACGTAGTGCTGAACTATAGCCGCGAAGAAATTGACGCTATTGCCAGAGAAGTCTTCCAGAAAGCGCTGAGCAATCTTGCTGAAATTATTGACCAGTTGGGTGTTGATGTTGTCCTGCTCACTGGTCGACCTTCGCGTCTGCCGGCAGTGCGCGCCGTGCTCGAAGAGATGCTCGTGGTGCCTCCACATCGACTGATATCGATGCACAGCTACAAGGCCGGTCGTTGGTATCCATTTCGCGACCCCCTGACGCAACGCATTGGAGATCCCAAATCCACGGTGGCCGTAGGTGGCATGCTGATCGCGCTCAGTGAAAGTCGGATGCCAAATTTCAAAGTTGCAACAAAGGCCTTTCGGATGCGCTCGACCGCGCGCTTTATTGGTGAGATGGACAGCTCGGGCCAGATCATGAATGAACGGTTGTTGTTCTCGAATGTTGATTTGGATGGCAGAAAAACCGAAAGCGAACTAATGGCGGCGCTCAAAATGTATACGCCAATCTACATCGGGTCACGGCAACTGCCGATGGAGCGCTGGACAACAACGCCGCTCTACCGGATGGATTTTGGCAACTCATCGGCGCAGGCGCGTACTCCGCTAAATGTCTCACTTGAGCGTACCGAATTTGATGACGACACCGACACGATGACTTCTGACACCGCTCTTCGTCGCGAAGCCATGCGCGAGGCCATTTCGGTTGTCGAGGTTGAAGACAACGAGGGTACGGGCATGAAAACGACCGAAGTTCAGCTGCGATTGCAAACGCTTGGATTTGAAGATGAATACTGGATTGACACAGGTCTTTTCCGGCTCTGAGGGGTGAATACTGAGATGACAAGCCAAGAAAGCCTGGTCACTGACTGCGCCAGGATCGCCCAATTGTGCCGTGAAATGTTAGGCTGGATCAACGATCCCGAAAACCGGGATTTGGTGGGCCTCGAGCATAAGTCTCTTGTGAAATTGGTGCGCAATAGCGTGCGCCGCGCTGCCAAGCTTGAGCGCGCGGCTGCGTCCAACATGGCCGTAAGTGTTTTTGGTCCGAGCCAAGCGGGAAAGTCCTTTCTTGTGTCTGTGCTTGCACGGCCCGAGGGCGGGCGATTGGTTGCCGATTTTGAGGACCCGAACGGCGCGCTGGACTACATCCGTGAAATCAACCCGGAAGGTGAGGGCGAGAGCACCGGGGTGGTCACGCGCTTTACCATCTCCCGGGAACCCACCCCCAAGGGTTTCCCGATCAAACTGACGCTGCTCAGCGAATCCGACATCGCGCGCACCATCATCAACAGTTTTTATATGGACGGCGACCAGTCCGAAGCGCCTTTGGAGGCTGCGCAATTATCGGCGCATCTGGATGCTTTCAAGGAAAAGGCCAGACAAACGGCACCGGGTCTTGATTTGGACGATGTCTACGAAATCGCTGAATATGTCGACGCAACCTTCGGTCGCAGTGCTTATGCGGCGGCGCTGAGATCGTTTTGGGACGAGGCAGCAGTTATTGCACCGACACTTTCCAGCGCGGACAGGGCAGACTTTCTAAGCATCCTTTGGGGCGGACACCAGCCTTTGACCGAACTGTACCAAGGATTGGCCCAGTCACTGGCGCAGATTTCGCACGCAGAGGAGGTCTTTGTCGGTCTTGATGCGCTGGTGCCGCGCGAGACCTCAATTATTGACGTAAAAACGCTCCGAAAGGGTGATCAGGATACAGCCTTGTCGCTTTATACGCCCGACGGCAAAGTGGTAACGATGGATCGATCTCAGATTTGCGCATTGGCCGCCGAACTGGTGATACCCATGCGCGACCAACCCTCCGAGCTGTTTGCATACACTGATCTGCTGGATTTCCCGGGTGCGCGCAATCGTTTTGAACAGCCTCTGTCAAAAACGCTCGAAGACGCCGACACGGCTTTGCCAGAGTTATTGCTGCGCAGCAAAGTTGCCTATCTGTTTGACCGATACGTCGCCAATCAGGAGATCACGTCCATGTTGCTGTGCATTCCGGACAGCAACATGGAGACACTGGATCTGCCGACGTTGGTGGAAAACTGGATATCCACAACCCATGGCAGCACACCGATCTTGCGGGAACAGTCAGAATGCGGGCTTTTCTTTGTACTCACCAAGTTCGACAAACATTTGGGCGATTCCGCTGCAGAAGGCGGCGAGTCGACTCGTTTTGAACGGCGACTGCAGGCGTCTCTTATTGAAAAATTCGGTCGTAGCCGCGATAGCTGGGTCAGCGAATGGCGTCCAAATGAACCTTTCCAGAATTGTTATTGGCTCAGAAATCCAAACTTCTATGTTGACGGCTTGCTGGATTATGACGCCGACAAACGCGAAATCGGTATTCGGGAAGAAAAACGCGAGAGGGTAGCAGAGTTGCGCGATGGCTGCCTGCAGGCACCTTCAGTTCAGCGGCATTTTGCGGATCCTGCGGCAGCCTGGGATGCGGCTCTTAGCCTGAACGATGGCGGCGTGCGTTATCTGACTGATCAACTGGCCAGAGTTTGCACACCCGACAGTAAGTTAGTTCAGATCAGGGTCCAGCTAACCGCCCTATCGACCAATATCGGGCAGGCGATGTTACCGTTCCATGTGTCTGATGACATCGAAAACCGAGTTGCGGACAAACAAAAAACTGCCTCAGCTGTCATTGACGATCTCGAGGATGTTTTGTCACGCAGGCGTTTTGGCGCCATGCTGGCAGCATTGATGGTGGATCAGGAAATCGTGCAAAGCCGCGTGTCCAGGGTGCCCAGTTCGGTGCGGATCGACAACGCAATGAGCGCCGCTGGCGGCAGTGCCGTCACAGCTGCGCATCAAACTGCACATGTTCAGCGGCCGGGCCGTCCTGTCCGCCCGATGCCTGTGCAGTCAGAAGGCCCACGGGCTAAGGCTGCGAAATCGGGTGACGACATACGCACAATGTCTCTCGAAGAGTTTCAGGCCGAGACCGCAATTGAAACTTGGATAGATGCTCTGAAACAGTTTCGGGACGCCACAGGCCAACGCAAAGCATATGGTCTGGGGGATGTAGCCGCATCCGAATTGATCGCTGAGATGATTCACGCGGTTCGCCGTGTTGGACTAAGTCGGGAGATTGTGGATGGCCTGACGGGCATTAGTTTCGGCCTCAACGTAGAAAAGCAGGCTGGCCCCGCGTCGATCCTGAGCGCCGAGTCCATTAACGGGTTCGTTTCGACATTGGGAATGAACACTGTCGCCCTAGACAAACGTCCGCAGGTTCAGAGCAACGACGGCACAACAAGGCCGGTTTTTGCACCTAGGCAGACAGTGGATCGGATTGAAAGCTTGCCTGAACATCCACGTCCGGCCGCCGAGGAGCTTTGGAGCGACTGGGTATTTGCACTTGAATCCCTGTTCATCGACAACGCCAAGGATGGCAATAACGGTGTCGCCAATGTGGAACAGAATCTGAGACTTGGGCGCATCCTGAGCGGAATATCTGCATGACACTGCGCGCGGTTCCCGATCCTGATGAACCCGGTGGCGGGTTTGGTTATCTTGTTCTGGGAGGCGTCAATTTTTCGGACAGTACAGTGAATGTGCAAGTTTTTGACAGTTACAGTGATCGATGGCTTGGCGCGTCTGCCGGTGACGGCCCGATAACAGTTGGTGACGGAAACTGGCAATCAGAGCCGCATGCATTCGGACCTTATCCGACACACGGCAGAGGTGATGAATACTGGGTCCGGATTGGCCCCGAAATTGTTAACAAGATTGCAGAGTATACTCCGCTTCGGATCACCGTGGCGGGTCACAGTGCCGAAATCATCTGGCCTGACGATGTTCTGCCTCGGATCGCGCCTGCGCTGGTGGGAGAAATCCGCTCCTCTGCGGTGCGCCGACCAACGTCAGAGCGGCAGCGCACAGAAGTTGTCCCAGACGCTGAGGAACTTGCCCGACCTATGGAAGAGGTGACAACGGAGTCCGTCGAACAAGAAGAGACGCCTCAAACCAGGTGGTTCATCTGGATTGTTGTGCTGGGGTTGTTGGTGACAGGAGCAGCTTATTTCTTCTTGCTCGATAAAGACGAGACGGCAAACACCGGAATCGCCTACGAGCCGGATAATGGCAATGCGCCAGCCCCACCCTGCTCCTTCGCCGCTCTTGATCAGATCGCAGGCGGGTTCGACGTAGTTGAGGCCGCGCTGCGATCTTGCAACGACAAAGTAAGCGCGACTGATACGCTCCGCTTGTTGGAAAAAGGCGTGCGCGCCGGGTCTCCTGAAGCTTTGCTGATGTTTGGCAAAATATATGACGTGCAGCAAAAAGATAATCTGATAGAAACAACTGTCGGCCTGACCTTTGACGACGATCCGGCAACAGCGGCGGAATACTATGCGCGCGCCAAAGATGCAGGTTCGCCAGCGGCAGAAACCCTGTTGATTGTCACCTGCCAACGTTTGTCCAAACTTACTTCAACCTTAGCCAGAGGGGCTCATGATGACCATTGTCCGAAACCGTAGCGCCGGTTTTGCCTCCCTGTTTCAAGCTTTCTTCAATTCAACGGTTCTTGTATTGGCGATGGCGTTCTTGGCGGGCGTCGCAGAGACATCAAGTGCCGCAGCCCAAGACACCCGCGCACCACTTTTGGTTGACGGGCGAAAATCGGTTTTTCAACGTGTTTTGACCCGTCCAAAAGCCCGGCTTTACTCTGACCCTGAGGCCGCGGCGATCGGTACATATCCTGCCTTTCAACCGCTCTATGTTTTTAGTGTCAGGGATGATTGGATTGAGGTCGGCCCCTCTATTTCCGGAAAGCCGGAAGGTTGGGTTAAATTCAGCAGTGTTGTTGAGTGGAAACAAAACATCGTTGCGGCGTTCACCAACGCGGCGGGCCGCAAACGTCAGCTCATAATGGACACAGATCAGCGATTGCGCGGGCTTATGGAAAGCGAGGCCTTGATTGCGGTGCAGGCCGACATTCTTTCGGAGGTAGAGCGTGGATCCGTACCGCCTGAAAGGGGGGTCGTCGCTGCAGAACCATCCGAATATGTGAACATTACTAAAAAGCTCTATTTGATGCCAATTCTCGATTTTTCGCAAGAATTGCATCCTCTGACCTATGAAGAGAACCTTCTGATGAAGGTCGCCTCGGTCCCGCTGCGCGATGAAACAGTGCCCACCCCCAGAGACGAAGATTTTGACGCCGGTATCGTATTTGTTTTCGACACCACTCAATCCATGAGCCCCTATATCGCCAGAACACAGGTTGCTGTTCAAAAGATCATAAATGATCTTGGTGGGACCCGGATAGGTGACAATGTGCAGTTTGGAGTGGTGGCATTTCGTGACAACACTGATGTTGCACCCGGCCTCAAATACCGCACCAAGGTTCTCTTACCTTTGAAGCGTCGGAGCCAACAATCTGATGTGGTCGCGACCATCCGTGAGGCAACTCAAGTGGCGGGGGCAAACTCACCCGGTTTCAACGAAGATAGTCTGGCGGGTGTGGAAGATGCGATTGGAAAATCCATCTGGTTGCCCGAAGGTGATGATCCGTTTGATGCGCGTGTTGTTGTCTTGATCACCGATGCCGGGCCAAAAGATGTCAACGATCCAAACGCCCGGTCACAAATTGGTCCGGCAGAATTGCAAAGGGATGCACAGGATAAAGGCATTGCAATCATGACGTTGCATTTGCAGACGCCCGCAGGTGGACAGTCTCAACATGCCTACGCAGCGGGCCAGTACCGCGCGCTTTCTCAGTTCAACGGCCAGAGTTATTACTATGGCATTGAAGATGGTTCTGCTCAGGTATTGGAGGCCACCGTCACCCGGCTGGTGACGGCACTTGCGGATGTCATTCGTTCCGCCCGTGATGAGGAAACCGTTCTGACACCCGAAGAAACCGGACAGGAGTTAGTTAACCTCGGCCTTGCGATGCGGTTGGCCTATCTTGGCAGGCAACAGGGAACCCAAGCGCCAGACATTATTGAGGGGTGGGTCTCAGAAAAAGCCATTGAGGATCCCAAGTCTTTGGCTATCGAGCCACGGCTTCTGGTTACAAAAAACGAACTTGCAACTATGGCAGATTACCTGTCGAGCCTGCTGACGTTGGGAGAGCAAAGTCGCGGCGCAGACGACGCGGCAAACTTCTTTTCGCAAGTGCGTGATGTTGTTTCCCAGATGGCGCAAAACCCTGACCGGCTCATCACCACAGACAGTGAGACTCTGGGGGGCGCTTTGGAGTTTCTGGAGGATCTCCCTTATAAGAGCCAGATCATGCTGACAACGCAGGAGAGATGGGCGCAGAGCGCGATGAACCGACGCTCCATTCTGGACGGGATGCGGCAAAAGCTGACGCAATATCGCAAATGGTTGCTGGATCCGGATGTCTGGGTGCCTCTCTACAAAGACGCCCCGGACGGCGAGTATGTATTTGCGATGCCATTTGACGTACTTCCGTGAGCCGAACAATGCAGCCCGGGTTGCATATAGGCCAGATGACGATCCTGTTGCGCGATAAGGATCGGGAGTTCGAACTTGCGATTGAAGACATCGGTCTCCTTGCCGGACAAGCTGCAGTCCTGACCGGCGCAAGTGGTTCGGGCAAAACACTGGCGCTGGAACTACTTGGCCTACTGCGGGCCCCCTCATCGACCAGTGAGTATTCACTCACGCTCCCGGATGGCGGCAGCAAAGATCTTGCCGGTTTGTGGGCGCGCGGCACCCGCAATGACGCATTGACAATTGAACGCGGGCATCTTTTTGGTTTTGTGCCCCAAACTGGTGGGCTGATGCCGTTTCTGTCCGTCGCCGAGAACATAGCCTTGCCGCAAAAGCTCACGGGACGCATCGATTTTGACTGGTGTGACGAATTGATCCGTCGGCTTGGACTATCTGACGTGGCGCATATGGCACCCGGCGCCCTGTCAATCGGACAACGCCAGCGCACCTCAATCGCAAGATCACTATCCCACAGACCCGCGTTTGTTATCGCTGACGAACCAACCGCAGCACTTGATCCAGACAGCGCCGATGCGGTTTTGGATCTGTTGCTGGAGCAGGCGCACAGCCAGAACTGCGGCGTCATTCTAGCCTCGCACGACCGGGAAAACCTGAAGCGTTTTGACTTCACCCGCTGGCATCTGACGGCTCAGGCCGGGGATCGGAGCCATATCAAGAGCACGCTCGAGGTAGTGTCATGCTAATTGTGTATTTGGCTTGGCGAGATCTAGTACGCGACAAGTTCTTTTTGTTTTGTAATGTCGCGGCGATCGTTGGCGTGCTTGTACCTCTTCTAGTGCTATTGGGAGTCAAAAACGGCGTGTACCACGCTCTCATCGGGGAATTGCTGGCCAATCCGGCGACACGCCAGATTGACACGCAAGGTAACAGCACGTTCACACAGGCGGACTTGGACCGGATCAGGGACTGGCCTGAAATTGCCTTTATGACGCCAAAAGTCCGTAGCCAATTTGACTATGTCTCTGTGCGCAAAACCAATGGGCGGCGGGTGATTGCAGCGATCGCTATTCCGTCTGGCGCAGGTGATCCGACGCTTCCGGAAGGGCTGGAACTTGGATCGCAGCAATTTGCCCTAAGTGCTCAGGTTGCGCGGCAACTCGACATTGCGAGCGGGGACGCTGTTGAGATCATAACTCAGGCCGAAGGGCGACCCAGACAGCTGGTGCTGGCGGCAGAAGCGGTTGCGGTCTTACCTGACGCGTCATCTGCTGGTGCCGCCGTCTTCGTCCCGTTTGAAATGCTCGATCTGATCGAGGCGTTTTATGACTCCTACAGCCTTCCGGATTACGGGATTCAGGGCGAGCGCGCGCTTCAGGACCGGGTTAACGCATATGAGGGCATTCGCGTTTTCGCTCGAACCCTAGAAGATTTAGCACCTTTGCAATCTAGGCTGGAAGCAGAGCTTCAAATTCAAACCAGCTCACGGACGCAGGACGTTGAAGCGCTGTTGGGGCTTGGGCGAAAGCTTGATCTTGCGTTGGCTTTGACCGCGTTCTGCGCATCAATCGGACTAGCCGCAGCACTTGTCATTGGCTTTTTGGCGGATGTTGCGCGCAAGCGAATTGTCCTTGCCTCGATCGCCCTTATCGGCTTTCCAAGTCGATCACTGGCAGTGTTTCCAATGATACAGGCGGCAGTCGCAGGCTGCCTTGGTTTGGTCTTTTCGTTTGTGCTGTTCCTTGCCGCCGGGCAAGTGGCGGACGTGATGTTTGGGGCAGGCTTACCGGGTGTTGGAACCATCGCTTTCATTCCGTTGGCACAGGCAGCAGCCATTTGCGCCGCTGTTATGGTTCTGGTTCTTGCTGCTTCTGGTATCTCGGCCTGGAGCGCCCAACGTCTTGATCCTGCAACTGTTCTGAGAGAAGGCGCATGAGATTTGCTCTGAGACTCTGCCTGTTAAGTTTTTTGAGTGTCCTTGGTTGGGGGGGAGCCAGTCTATCACAGGAACCGCCAAAACCAGTTGAACCCTGGCCGATCGAGTTCTTTGACCCAGGCTCCACGTCGCAGGCGGCAGACTTGATCTTACCCATGCCGTGTGGTGGCGCGATGGCATTTCAAAAAGTTGCCGTGCCGCTCGACATTGAAGACCCGATGGATGACAGGCGGATCCGCCTTGGCCAATCGGCCAAAGAAACCGGTTTTTCGGACTATTTCAGACCCGCTTTTTTGCGTGGGTCGTTCTCGGATCCGGTCGCTGGCGACAGCTTTTATTATATATCGCGCTACGAACTGACTGTGGGCCAATTCAAAGCCCTCGATCAGGACTGTGCTGGCCCTAAACACAGGGGCAGGCTGGCAAAAGGCGACCTGTCCTGGTTTGATGCGGTGGCGTTTTCGCGTCGATACTCTGTTTGGCTCTTGCAGAATGCACGCGATCAATTGCCCATGCAGGACGGGGCTAGCGCCTACGTTCGTTTGCCAACCGAAGCTGAATGGGAATACGCCGCGCGCGGTGGCAGCCGCATTGATCCAATAAGCTTTGCGCGCCCTCTCTTCTTTGACGAAGGAAAGATGTCTGACTTTGCCATTCATCAATCCGGAAGTTCGTCTCGCGGCACTCTCAGCGCCATTGGCTTACGTGCGGCCAATCCGCTGGGCCTGTTCGACATCTATGGCAATGCAGAAGAGGTGATGCTTGAGCCCTTCCGTTTGAATGCGTTAGGGCGTTGGCATGGTCAGACAGGCGGTTTTGTAACCCGCGGCGGATCTGTTCTGTCGACATCAAATCAAATCTATAGCGCGCAACGCACCGAATACCCCCCATTTGACACAGGTACTGGCCTGCCCCTGTCGTCCCCCACGTTTGGCGCACGTTTTGTTTTGTCCACACATGTGGCAACTTCCGACAGCCAGTTGCGCAAGATCCGCGATCGCTGGGTCACCCTTTCTGAATCTGCTTCTGATGGATCATCAGACAGAGCCGATCCCCTTACTCAATTGGAAGAAATGGCGCAGGCCGAGATCGATCCGCGCCGCAAGACCGCCTTGAATGACTTGCAACTAGAGTTTCGCCTAGCCCGCGAAAAGATCGATACGTCGCTGGAGCAATCCGCGAGATCGACCCTCCTTGCCGGAGCTGTTCTGGTTGAAATTCTGATCGAAAATGCAGGCAGGATATCAAACAAAGTGTCCAATATCCGTATGTTGGTTGAGCTGCAGCGCTCGTCACAAGACAGTCTTCAGGGGTCCGGGTTGGTCGGCTCTCAACTAACCGAGCATGCCCGTCAGCTTGCGGATATGCGACGCCTCGAGGCAACTTACTTGCAGTCCCTTCGCTCTGCGCTCGAGGTCCTGTCTCGCGAAATAGGACCAGACGCACGTAACGCTGCATATTCAACGTTGAGGAAAGACCTGCGTGGTTCGGAACAAACTCAGTTTCTAATGATGCTCGACCGGTTTTGGCAGGATCTGATTGTGTATGAGCAGCGCTCTGAACTAACTGC
>CBDTVL010000067.1:0-15852 GCA_965363755.1 uncultured Sulfitobacter sp. | reverse complement strand
GAATTTCAGAACGGGGCGTGAAATGGCAAAGCGATGTGGCTGGGCAGGACCGGATCAAATCTATCTCGACTATCACGATACAGATTGGGGTGTTCCGGAATATGACAGTCGCGCCCTGTGGGAAAAGCTGGTTCTCGATGGATTCCAGGCCGGTTTGAGTTGGCTTACCATTCTTAAGAAGAGAGAAAATTTTCGCAATGCGTTTCAGGGCTTTGACCCGAATATCATTGCCCAATGGGGCCCGGAGGAAGTTGATCGCCTGCTTTCTAATTCCGGAATCGTTCGCCATCGCGGCAAGATCGAAGCAACCATAGGAAATGCCCGCGCCTGGCAAAAGATAGAACAGCGGGTTGGCTTTGATACTTTTCTTTGGACCTACGTGGACGGCACCCCGATCCAGAATAACTGGGCTTTATTGGCGGATGTTCCGGCCCAGACTCCATTGTCTGTACAAGTCTCCAAAGATTTGAAGAAAGAAGGTTTCCGATTCTGCGGACCCACGATTGTATATGCGTTTATGCAAGCAGTAGGCATGATTAACGATCACCTGATCGAATGCCCGCGTCACGAGGAGGTCAAAGGGCTGGTGCGCAGAGTGTCTTAGCTCCGCGACCGGGGGCCTCCCGACCTAAGTCCCTCTAACTGCCCCCCAGCAGCGCAGCAAGAATCGCCTTGGCGCTATCCGATGCCCAGTCGGCATCCCCGCGCAAACGCGCTATTTCTTTGCCGTCCGGGTCGATCAGCACTGTAATTGGCAGGCCAAAAATACCCATATTGCGGGCCAGTTCCTGTTTGGCATCCTGATGACGTGGCAGATTATCGATTCCCATTTCGTCAAAGAACTTTGTGATGCCCGCGGGCGAGTTTCGGCCCGTGGCAATTGTCACAACTTTGAAACTGTCACCGCCAAATCTGCTCTGAAGCTCTGACAACATCGGCATTTCCTTGCGGCAGGGTGCGCACCAGGTCGCCCAGAAGTTCAGCAGCACATACTGGCCGCGAAAATCCGCGAGCGTGCCAACTCCGCCTTGGTCTTCAAGGGTGAACTCTGTCAAAGGCACAGCCTGCGGCTCGCTTTGAAAGACCAGCTTCTTCATGTCTCCTTTCCGCAGCGCCTCAAGTGCTGCGACATCACTGAGCGCGGGGTTTGCACCCAAGACAAGGGCCGTATAAACGAGCGCGAGCCAGAACTTTCTCATGTTGCCTCCCAGCGGGTGTATCCAAATGACCAACAAAACCTCAAACCAGATGTGGGGCGGCCGCTTTGCCGCCGGACCAGATGCGATCATGGAGGCCATAAATGCCTCGATCGGGTTCGACCAGCGGATGGCGGCTCAGGATATTGCCGGTTCCAGGGCTCATGCAGCGATGCTCGGCGCACAAGGTATCATTAGCGATAGCGATGCAGCGGCCATTCAGGAAGGGCTTCTCACGGTAATGTCAGAAATAGAGGCAGGAGATTTCCCGTTTTCGGCGGCGCTGGAAGACATTCACATGAATGTAGAGGCCCGCCTGAAAGATGTGATCGGAGAGCCCGCAGGGCGACTTCACACAGGGCGTAGCCGCAATGATCAGGTGGCAACGGATTTCAAACTGTGGGTACGCGATCAATTTGATGCTGCAGAGGGTGCCCTTGTAGCGCTGTGTCAGGCGCTTCTTGGACAGGCTGAAGCCGGGGCCGATTGGGTCATGCCGGGGTTCACCCATTTGCAGGTCGCTCAGCCGGTGACATGGGGTCATCACATGATGGCCTATGTCGAAATGTTTGGCCGTGACCTGAGCCGCATGCGGGATGCGCGGACCCGTATGAATACATCACCGCTGGGCGCAGCAGCGCTTGCCGGTACATCTTTTCCGATTGATCGGGAAATGACAGCAAAGGCATTGGGGTTTGATGCCCCGGCAGCAAATTCGCTGGATGCGGTAAGCGACCGGGACTTCGCATTGGAGTTTCTTGGGGCCGCTAGCATCAGTGCGATGCATCTGAGCCGTCTGGCGGAAGAGTTGGTCATCTGGTCCTCTGCACAGTTTCGATTTGTGACCTTGTCAGACCGGTTCTCAACCGGAAGCTCGATCATGCCGCAAAAGAAAAACCCAGATGCAGCCGAACTGATCCGCGCTAAAGTAGGCCGTATCATGGGGGCAAATGTTGGTTTGATGATGGTGATGAAAGGACTGCCGCTGACCTATTCGAAGGACATGCAGGAAGACAAAGAACAGGTATTTGATGCGGCTGACAACCTGATGCTGGCATTGGCTGCGATGGAAGGCATGGTGCGCGACATGACAGCCAATCGCGAACATCTGGCCGCAGCTGCGGGGTCCGGCTTTTCGACGGCAACGGATCTTGCCGACTGGCTGGTGCGGGTTCTGGGGCTGCCGTTCCGTGACGCACATCACATCACTGGCGCGCTGGTCGCAATGGCCGAAGACAAAGGCTGCGACCTTCCTGATCTGTCTTTGGAAGACATGCAATCAGTACACGGACAGATTTCAGGCCAGGTCTTTGATGTTCTGGGGGTGCAAAATTCGGTGAATTCGCGTATATCATACGGGGGAACAGCACCTGTTCAGGTGCGGGCGCAGATTGCTCGGTGGAAAGAGGTTTTGGGTTGAAAAACGCGATCACACTGCTTGCCACGCTGGTCTTGCTCGCGGCATGTGGCGCGGATGGGGAACCGGTTCAGCCCACTGCGGCAGCAGGTGCCAGCGTTACTCCCAGCGGTGTCAATGCTTCCGCGGGAGTCGGCGTTAGCACAGGACCGTTGTGGCTTTGGTTGGGCCTGTGACACCAGTGCTAGCAGCGCGTCGCCACGTCAATCTGATCGGGGCATGCATAAAACCAGTTGGGGTGGCCGCGGTTTCAAAGCGGAACAGCGCCATCACTGAGACCCCAAGTACTGCCACGGCCATTTTGAGTAAATCCCGCTTTGGCGATGTTAAGCGGGGCTAAGATGACTTCAATGCGCCTGATTTACCTTGCGCTCGCGATCTGGGGCGCACTTCATCCGATGTATTACTTCATCGCTTGGTTCAATGAGAATGGGTATGACCTGTTGGCGATGGTAGAGGCGTGGCATACAAACGCAGCGTCCAGTGGCCTGGTTTGGGATTTGACCATTGCCGCCCTTGCGTTGACCGTCTGGATCATTTCAGAGGCGTATTCATCAGGCAAGTGGACTGGATTGATTGCAATTCCTGCAACCTTTTGCATCGGGGTGAGTTGTGGCTTGCCGCTCTATCTGTTCCTGAGAACAGCCCCCACTGACTGAACTGGCGCCCCTGAACCTTTCCAAACCGGCGAAAAATCCCCTGAACCGCAGAATCCGTGAGCGGACTGAATAAAATGGTCCTCAACCTGTTGATCAGAGGTCACGCAAGTGAAGGCATGGATGACATGACTGCAGGCAAAGCCCCAGAAACGAAAAAACCGCCGTGCTAAACACGGCGGTTTTCATATGCTGACAGGAATGGGTTTACACAGTGCCGCCCAGGCTGCCTTCTAGCGTGGCTAGTTTTTCACCACCAGCCATCAGATCCTGAAGCTCGTCTGGCGTGATCTCGCCGCGTTTTGCCGTGCCCAACGTTGAGCCACGATTAAGCACCGTGAACCGATCGCCGACGGCCATCGCGTGTCGCACGTTATGGGTAATAAAGACCACTGCAATGCCTTGTTTACGCACCCGGTCGATTGTCGCCAGAACATTTGCGGTCTGACGTACCCCGAGCGCCGATGTCGGCTCGTCAAGGATCAATACTTTGGCGCCGAAATGAACCGCTCGTGAGATGGCAACAGTCTGGCGCTCACCGCCCGACAGCGTACCGACAGCCTGATCAGGACCTCGCAGGTTGATACCCATTTTCTTCATGGCGCTCATAGTGATCTGATTGGCCTTTTCGTGGTCGAACAATTTGAGTGGACCAAACTTGCGGACCGGTTCATTCCCCATAAAGAAATTTCGAGTAACAGACATCAACGGGATCATTGCGAGATGCTGGTGCACCGTGGCAATTCCGGCTTCGATCGCATCGCGAGGATTCGCGAATTTCATCGGTTTGCCTTCAAAAAAGATCTCCCCCGAAGATGGCTTGTGCACCCCAGACATGGTTTTGATGAAGGTCGATTTCCCCGCACCGTTATCGCCTAACAAACAGTGGCATTCTCCGGGATATACATCGACCGAAACACCGGCAAGAGCAATAACAGATCCAAAATGCTTTTGGATATCGACCATTCGAATGATTGGATCGCCAGACATATCAACGTCCTCCCGTAATTATGCGAAGGATATAAGTATTCAGGATCACCGCGCCCAGAAGGATCAGACCAAGGAATACCCGAAAGAGCGAACTTTCGACGCCTGCAAAGAACAAACCCTGCTGAACCACGCCGAAAATCAGTGCCCCAAGAGCAGCACCCAGAACCGACCCGTATCCGCCGGTTAACAACGCCCCACCGATGACCACGGAAATGATCGCTTCGAATTCTTTGAGCAGGCCCCGATCCGCCCCTGCAGACCCAAATTCCATTACCTGACAGGTCGCAAAGACAGTGGCACAGAATGCGGTAGCCATGAACATCAAGACCTTAACTTTGTTCACTGGCACTCCCGAATTTCGGGCTGATTCAGCGTCGCCACCAGATGCAAATATCCAGTTGCCGAATGGGGTTTTGGTCAAAATAATGTGACCTATGAAAATCAAAACCAAGGCCCATACAATCAACATGGGAATGCCGTCGACAACAGGCTGCCCTTTTT
Source organism: uncultured Sulfitobacter sp. (assembly GCA_965363755.1). Classification (GTDB taxonomy): domain Bacteria; phylum Pseudomonadota; class Alphaproteobacteria; order Rhodobacterales; family Rhodobacteraceae; genus JL08. The sequence goes on along the minus strand of CBDTVL010000067.1, from coordinate 11,092 downwards.
TCACGCCGCGTTCAAAGACTGTAATTATTCCTGCGTCTCCCATCCACTGAAACAGGCCCTTCAGGACTTTGCCACCAAACAGTCCCGCCAGCCAATCGCCTTCGGCGGCGTCGCGTATGCCGCCAATGATCGTCTTACGTTCGATTGTTTGCGGTAAAAAAATTGTGAACCCTCGCAGGATAAACAGAGTCGCAAGTGTCACGATAAAGCTTGGAAGCCCAGTTGTTATGCAGATCCAACCGTTCAATGCACCTATGGCAACACACATTGCAAAGGTGACTAGAATCGCGATCCACATTGGCCAACCCAAAGTGACACCGAAAATTGCGATCATCATTCCGGCAAACCCAATCATCGATCCAACCGACAGATCAAATTCACCTGCAATCATCAAAAGGCAGGCACCAACGGCGATGATCATGAACTGCGCCGACACTACCGACCAGTTCATCACGCCTTGGGCGTTGAACATTCCACTATCGCCGGCAAATATTAGGAAAAATGTGAAAACAGTGATTGTTCCGACAATCCCGCCCAACTCCGGGCGAATTAGCGCGGCTCGAAATGACGAAATTTCTTTAACCCGTTCGTCTTCAACGGGTGGCGTTGGCGCGGCATCGCTCATCGGAGTGCCCCTTTTTTGAATAATTTTTGGGATTCAGAAAGAATCAATGAACATTGGGCAACAAGCTACTTTGCCGCCCAATGTTTTTATCTAACTAGCGATATTCGCCAGCGTGTTTTTCAACCAAGGTCAGCCCGTCAGCGGTAACGAAACCGGGGCCCGAATTGATGTTGTTGCCCGGAAGCACGCCATAGCGGTCATAGTTCGTCAGGATCACAACTGGCAGGTAGGCTTGGAGGAAGGGTTGCTGGTCGATGCCCCACTTGATGATACCTGATTTGATGCCTTTTACGATCTCTTCGCCCAGATCAAATGTACCGAAATAGATATCACCTGCCATACCGTTTTCCTGCAAAGCAAGAATAGTCGGATCAGCTGATGTTGGACCTAGCGTTAGGATCGCATCTGTTTCGGGGTTCGCGTTCAGATAAGCCAGAACCCGGTTTTTGATTTCGCCTGGATCTTGTCCGCTGTCGAGCATTGAAGAGCCCAGTTCAACACCCAAACCGTCTGCAAAACCACGACAACGTTCGCCCACTGTGGGCTGCTGAATCGCGTGGTTAACGCATAGGAAGCTTTCTACCCCGTCGCTTTTGGCCCGCTGACCTGCAGCAACTCCGGCATCGTATTCCGGCTGGCCAACATACATTAGCGCGCCTAGTTCTCGAGCCTGTTCAGGTGTTCCCGTGTTCATGATAATCACGTTGATGCCTTGATCAACGGCCGCCCGGATCGGTCCTTTTAGGACGTCATAGTCAGCAAGCGTGGTAATGATGCCATTTGGGCCGGACGCAGCAGCCTGATCAATGATCCGCGCCATGTCGGCGATATCACCTGTAGGCGGGTTGCGATATTCAACTTCGACGCCCATCTGTTCGCCGGCCAAATTAATACCGTTCTTAATCGTGTTCCACCAGCTGTCGCTGTCCGGTGCGTGGCTAACGAGAACATAACGCTCACCTTCCGCAGAAGCTGTTGTTGCGAGCATCAGCGGCGCTGCCACAATGGCAGTCGCAAGCCCGACACTTTTTATCAGTGATTTCATATCTTCCTCCCAAATTGACCAGTGCTCTGGCGTGAAAGCGGCATTCGTGGCCCCTTCATCAGAAGCTAAACACATCCCGCGATTTTTTGCAATCGGTTGCAAAAAATAATAAAGAAATGCATGCTGCCATTCGAGATAGGCTGCTTCTCAGGCGCTGCACAATAACCTTGATGTTCAAATTGGACATCCAGAATGGAGATTCGCAGGCAATGGCAACGACATTGAAAGATGTTGCAGAACGCGCTGGCGTTTCGCGCTCGGCGGTCTCGCGGACATTTACCGATGGGGCTTCGGTGTCGGTCAAGATGCGCCGCCGCGTCGAAAAAGCGGCAACCGAGCTTGGATATAGCCCGAATGCCCTCGCCTCAAGCCTGACCACGGGCCGCACAAAGCTGATCGGTCTGGTGTCCAACAACTTCCACAACCCGATATTTCTTGAAGTCTTTGATCTTTTTACCCGCGCGCTTCAAGATAAAGGGCTGCGCCCATTGCTGGTCAATCTGACCGATGAAACTGATCCCGCGAATTCGGTGCGCATGCTCCAACAATACTCGGTCGATGGCGTTGTTGTCGCTTCGTCAACGTTACCCCCCGGGTTCGCCAAGGCGTTTCGCGACGCAGGCGTGCCCGTAGTTCATTCCTTCGGCCGCTACACTAGCGCGCCTCAGGTGCATGTGGTCGGCATCGACAACGTGGAATGTGGACGTATGGCAGCGCGCACTTTGATTGAGCGTGGGTACCGACAGGTTGGCTTTCTTGGTGGACCAGAGGCTGCAACCTCGACTCAGGACCGAATGCAGGGTTTCAGGAGCGAACTAGAGGGGCATACCGACATGGCGGTCAGCTATTCCTTCGCTGACGCCTATTCCTTTGACGCAGGACGTAGAGAGATGATGCGGCTGCTCAAGAGCAGTCCGGCCCAAGCCTATTTCTGCGGTGATGACGTACTTTCAATCGGCGCGCTTTCGGCGATTGAAGGAAACAATCTGTGTGTTCCCGGAGACATCGGCATCATCGGTCTAAATGACATGGAGATGGCCGGGTGGGAGAACATCAACCTCACGACGATCCGGCAACCCATCCAGCAGATCGTGTCTTCATCACTCGAGTTGATGGTGGCGATGCTGAAAGAGCCCGACCGCTATCCCGAGGCGCGGATCTTTGGCTGCACCATTGTTGAACGCGGAACCTTACGCCCTGTAAAAGCATAGAGACCGAACCGAAGTCCGGTATCCCTGCGTTTTGTTAACGGAACATCGGCGGGCGTGCGTCCATCCAGGCACCGCCATCTTTGGCCGAAGCCACAGCCGTGTGAACTGCGGCCATGGACCGCACGCCATCGGACGCGTTGGGCAAACCATCGCGGGGTTCGCCGCGGATTGCATCAGCCAGATCGCAATAAATGTTTGCGACGGCCAGTGGGAAACCCTCAGGATGCGCAATTGACACGCGCGACAGGCGTTGCGCCTCTTCATGCAGCCCTGCCTCACCTTTTTCGATGATCTGAGTGCGCCCGCCCACCGGCGTATAGATCAATTGGTTGGGTTGTTCAGACGCCCAGCGAAGCCCGCCTGTTTCGCCAAATACCTGAATATCGAAGCCGTGCTGGCGTCCGATGGCAACAGATGAGGTCCAAAGCCGCCCAACCGTTCCGCCTGACATACGGAAGTTGATCATCGCGTCGTCTTCCAACTCGCGGCTAGAAATGGTTGACGCAAAATCGGCGGACAGTTTCTCGACTTCGTCATTACAAATGAAGCTGGCCATGTGCATCGCGTGGATACCGCAATCTGCGAATTGCCCTGAAACCCCGGCCATCGCCGGATCATAGCGCCAGCGGACTCGTGGATTATCCGCATCGCCAGCGTCACCGTGGTGACCGTGGCTGAAGTTCGTCACGACCAGTCGCACTTTGCCGATCTCACCAGCGCGGACCATCGCACGGGCCTGACGGATCATTGGATAGGCCGAATAACAGTAGTTTACGGCACAGAGCTTGCCCGAAGCTTCGGCCACGCGCACAATTTCTTCGCCCTCTTCAACGCTCATGGTCATCGGTTTTTCACACAGCACGTTGAAACCAGCCTCAAGGAAGGATTTGGTGATCTCAAAATGTGTCGAGTTTGGAGTCGCAACAGTCACCAGATCCACCCGGTCATCGCGGTCCTTTTCGCCGGCGAGCATCTCTTGCCAGTCACCGTAGGCGCGATCCGCCGCCACGCCGAGGCGCTGGGCATATTCTTTGCCCAACTCGGCGCGATGATCCAACGCTCCTGCGGTGAATTCAAAAAGCCCATCAGCTTGTGCGCCCAGACGATGCGCTGGCCCGATTTGACTGCCTTCGCCGCCGCCGATCATACCCCATTTCAACTTTGACATAGCAGCGGTCCTCAATTAAATCCAATAGATTCAAGGTATTCACGATTGGCTCTTGCGTCCTCAAGAGGGGTGCCAGGCATAGAAGGGTCACAGTCTTGCTCTACCGTGCACCAGCCATCAAAACCGGCATCCAGTAGGCGCTGACGCACTGACGGAAAATCCACATCGCCTTGTCCCAGATTGCAGAAGATGCCTTGGCCGCAAGCCTTATAGAAATCCGTGCGATTTGCCACCACATCTGCTTTCACAACCGGATCAATGTCTTTGAAGTGCATGTAGGAAATACGGCTCATGTGACGGTCCATAAAGGCCACCGGATCAAAACCCGCGTAGCTGTGGTGACCGGTGTCAAAGCAGATCTTTAGGATGCTTTCGTCGACCTCGTTCAACAAACGCTCTAACTCTGGTTCAAAGTCCATAAAACCCGCGGCATGTGCATGCATGCCAACGGTTAGGCCGTATTCTTCCGCACCCATTTTCGCGACGGTTGCAATGCGATCACGAAATGCGGTCCATTCGGCTTTATCCATCTGCACAGCTTCTTTGGCGCGGCCAGCTGTGGGCGCACGGCGGGGTGAGATGCTGTCAATCAAGACCAGCTGCTGCGCGCCATGTGCGACCAGCGCTTTACAGGTGCGCACGCTGGCGTCCATAACATCGTCCCACATGTTCGCATCGTGAAAAGCACGGAAAACAACGCCGCCGATAATTTCCAAGTCGCGCTCGGCCAGTGCAGGCGCGAGAATTGCAGGATTTTCAGGCATGTAGCCGATTGGGCCAAGCTCGATCCCCTTATACCCAGCGCTTGCACATTGGTCCAAAACAGACTGCCATGCGGGATAAGAAGGATCGCTGGCGAATTCGATGCCCCACGAGCAAGGCGCATTGCCAATACGAATTGTCATTTTGCTGTGCCTTTCAGATGCTCAGAACGCTGCCACGTCCTGCCATGTTTTTGTTTCAGAGGATGCGTGCGCGGCGGCGACGATCTGATTGACTTCCATCCCGTCGCGGAACGTAGGCCAGACGGCCGTACCGGTTTCGATGGCGGCAAGAAAGTCTTTGGCCTCGATGATGATCTGGTCCTGATAACCGGTGCCATGTCCCGGGCCCTGACAAAAGGGTTCGTAATCCGGATGCGCAGGGCCAGTCAGAATCTTGGTGAAACCGCGTGTCGCGTCAGAGCCTTCTGCACGATAAAGCCACAGTGCATTCTGATCCTCCTGATCGAAGCGAATTGCGCCTTTGGTGCCCGTAACCTCGTAAGAATAGCCCATCTTGCGCCCGGTCGAAATTCGGCTGAAATACATCTGCCCCATAGCCCCGTTCTCAAAACGACACATCATCTGAGCGTGATCGTCGTTTGTGACAGTGCCGCCCGGGCGTTTGCTGTGAACAGTCTCGATCTCTGCAATCAGGTTTTTGATCGGGCCGATCAGCGCCAGTGCGCCGTTAATCATATGCGGCGAAAGATCTCCCATCGTCCCGTTGGCCATGCCTGTGGTGCGCCAACTCGCCGGTGATTGTGGGTCGGCGTAGAAATCTTCGGTGTGTTCGCCACGAAACCATGTGACCTCACCAATCTCGCCGGCTGCAACCAGCTGTCTCGCGTATTGACTGGCGGGCGTCCTGATATAGTTGAACCCAACCATGTTGATGCAGCCGCTGGTCTCGGCGGCTGCTACCATGGCGCGGCTGTCGTCCAGTGATGCGCCCAAGGGTTTCTCGCAGAAAACCGGCTTGCCCAAAGCAAAAGCTGCTTCCGCCGCAGCGCGGTGAGTGGTTTGCGGCGTGGCGATGACCAAGGCTTCGACCTTTGGATCGTTTACCAGAAGTCGCCAGTCCTCCGTGGCCCGTGCGAATCCATAAGCGGCACGATAGCGCTCTGCGCTTTCGGCAGAGCTGGCGCAAACCATCTCTAGGCGTGGTCGCAAAGTGGTGTTGAAGACTGCCCCAACCGCCGACATGGCTACGGCGTGGGCTTTGCCCATATAGCCGCCTCCGAGAATGCCAATACCTATCTCAGTCATCTGCTGTCCTATTCGACATGAAATTTACTTTGCAACCGGTTGCGAAACTTGTATCTATGAATTGGAACACTCGCAAGCATCATCCGGCTTGGCGTAAGATTCTTCCAAGAGGACCCGTTAACATGAGTATGGCAAACGAAACGATCCGGCTGACGACGGCGCAGGCCATCATTCGGTGGTTGTCCAACCAGTTCATAGATATTGACGGCGCTGAATTACGCCTGTGCGGCGGCGGATTTGGCATATTTGGTCATGGTAACGTGACCTGTTTGGGAGAGGCGCTGAATTCCGTGCGCGACGAACTTCCGCTCTATCGCGGGCAGAACGAACAAAGCATGGGTTTTGCTGCTGCTGGTTATGCAAAACAATGGCTGCGCCAACGGTTCATGTTCTGCACCGCGAGCGCCGGCCCCGGCACGACAAACCTTCTGACCAGCGCCGCACTGGCCCATGCCAATCGCCTGCCGATGCTTTTGCTGTGTGGTGATACTTATGTGACCCGACTGCCAGATCCGGTGCTGCAGCAGATGGAGAATTTTGGCGACCCGACCTTTGGCGTGAACGATGCGTTCAAGCCCGTCGTGCGCTATTGGGACCGGATCACCCACCCGGCCCAGATCCTTCAATCCTTGCCTAATGCGATAGCAACCATGCTCGACCCCGCTGATTGCGGCCCGGCCTTTCTCGGCCTGCCGCAGGATGTGCAGGGTTGGGTCTATGATTATCCCGCGATCTGGTTCGAAAAGAAAGTGCATCGCATTCGCCGACAAACCCCGGATACGGACGAGATTGCAGATGCGGTGGCACTGCTGAAAACAGCACGGAGACCGATGATTATTGCGGGCGGTGGCGTGCAATACTCTCGCGCGGTGGCCGAACTGATCGGATTTGCCGAAATGCATCAGATCCCGGTGGTGGAAACCATCGCCGGGCGCGCCAATCTGGTGGCGACTCATCCGCTGAATATCGGACCGATTGGGGTGACGGGATCGAATTCCGCAAACGCCATTGCGCAACAGGCTGATGTGATCTTGGCCGTTGGCACGCGGCTGCAAGACTTTACCACAGGATCATGGACGGCGTTCTCGAAAGAGGCGCGGTTTATCTCGGTCAACGCAGCGCGCCATGATGCGGGCAAGCACATGTCCTTGCCGGTTGTGGGGGATGCCAAGCTGGCGCTTGAGGCGCTGGGGGCCGCGGTCAAAGATTATACCGCCCCGGAGTCTTGGGTGGCAGAGGCCAAAAGTCACCGCGCCGACTGGGACGCTTATGTGGCGGAAAACGTGGCGCCGGGGAACCGGCCCAATTCTTATGCAATGGCCATAGGTGTGGTGAATGATCTTTGCGACAAACGCGACCGCGTGGTCGCCGCCGCAGGGGGCCTGCCGGCGGAAGTGACGGCCAATTGGCGAACCCTTGAACAGGGCACAGTGGACGTAGAATTTGGGTTTTCGTGTATGGGCTACGAGATTTCCGGCGCCTGGGGTGCCCGGATTGCCCAAGCCCAACAAGAGCCAGATCAGGACACCATCGTCTTTATCGGTGATGGATCCTACATGATGATGAACTCAGATATCTATTCGTCTGTGCTGAGCCAAAAGAAGCTGATCATTCTTGTGCTGGACAATGGTGGTTTTGCGGTGATTAACAAATTGCAGAACAACACAGGCAACGAAAGCTTCAACAATCTGATCGCCGACTGTCCCACAATCCCTGAACCTTTTGCCGTGGATTTCGAAGCGCACGCACGTGCGCAGGGTGCCATCGCTGAAACCGTTTCAAACCCGGCAGAACTAAGCGCGGCCTTCAAGCGCGCCAAAGCAGCGGATAAAACCACCGTGATATGCATGAATGTCGACCCCTACGACGGCTGGACCACTGAAGGTCATACCTGGTGGGAATGTGGCACACCGCATATCTCAGAAAACGCAGATGTCCGCGCTGCCCATAGTGATTGGGAATCCTCCCGTCCCAAGCAGCGGAAAGGCGTCTGATGGTCCTTGATGGCATCGCAAAGAAGAACTTTATTGTAGTTGGGCGGGTCGGAATGGATTTGTTCCCCGATCCAGCCGGAACGCGGACTCGTGACGCAGACACCATGAAGGTGGGGATGGGCGGCAGCAGCGCCAATATCGCCGCCGGCCTGGCCAAATTTGGCTGCAAATCCGCGCTGGTCACGTCCGTATCGGATGACTCGGTCGGATGGTATTGCCTGAACCAATTGGATCATTACGGGGTGGACCGCACCCATGTGAAAAAAATCACCGGGGAATGCAGAACCTCTTTGGCGGTCTATGAGACCCGCATCGAAGAACACCAATCTGTTATTTACCGCAACAATGCCGCGGATTTTCAGATGAATACTGAAGACGTGGAAGCGGTTGATTACAGCCAATATGGCGCGCTCATCACCGCCGGAACCGTCTTTGCAGCCGAGCCTTCACGTTCAGCGGCATTCCGCGCTTTCGAACTGGCCCGCGCGGCAGGCCTTCCAATCATTTTTGATGTGGATTACCGCCCCTATTCATGGCCGTCACCGCAAGTGGCCCAAGAGGTTTTGTCCCGGGCGGGGTCTTTGTCAGACGTGATTGTTGGCAATGACGAAGAGTTCGGCTTTATGGCCGGAGATATCGCCAGTGGGCTTGGCAAAGCCCGGGAATTGGCAGATTCTACCGCCGCCATTGTGGTTTACAAACTCGGACCTAAAGGGGCCGTGACCTTTGCCGATGGCGAAGAAATCAGCACCGGTATTTTTGCCGTTGATGCAGTAAAGCCCACTGGTGCAGGAGACAGTTTCATGGCGGGTTTCATGGCTTCCCTGGCCGACGGGTACGCGATGAAAGACGCCGTTCTGCGCGGCTCAGCTTGCGCGTCAATTGTCGTCGCCAAACCTGGCTGCGCCCCCGCAATGCCCCACACCGCCGAGCTTGAGGATTTCTTGTCTTCGCATCCCGGCCCCACGTGTTCCTGAAAGGACGACCAAATGCATATCTCCCCACATGACAATCACAATAAGCCCATCGTGGATGTCGAAGACAGCTTGGTTCCACTGAACTACTTCAACATTGTAAAACTCAAAAAAGGCGACGCCTTTGAGTATCAGGTGCCGGGCTATGAGACCTGTATTGTCCCGGCAACCGGCACAGTGGATATCGAGATTGAAGGCGTGATCTTTGCCAATCTCGGCTTGCGGAGGATTGATGTCTGGGACGCAGAACCAGAAGGCGTTTATGTTCCAGTTGGCGCCAAGGTCACCATAGTTTGCACCTCAGACGAAACCGAAACCTTTATTGCAGGGGCCAAATACGACAAGGTTCTTGATCCGTTTGATGTGCGCGCAGATGGGATCGACTTTGTTCAGTACGGGTCGGACGACACCAAAACTCACCGCAAAATCAAACATATTCTTGGGCAAAAGCAACATGACAAGGTCGGCAGGCTACTGGTCAGCGAACTATACACGGTTGGTCAGGGGGGCTGGTCTGGGTTCCCCAGCCACAAGCATGACACCGACCGCCTGCCGGATGAAACACGCCATGATGAGACCTATAACTTCCGTTTTAAGCCCAACTATGGTTCTGGCGTACAAATGCTCCAGCGCGAAGACAACAAGCCGGGCGATGCTTATCATATCATGGACGGGTCCACGATATGCCTGGACAAAGGCTATCATCCCTGCGCCGTGCTGCCCGGATATGAGATGTATTACTTCACCATTCTCGGCGGTCTGAGCCAGCGTTCGCTTGTGCAGTATTTCCAACCGACACATGCGGCACAGCTGGAAACGATACCTGGCATCAAAGACATGATCGCGAAGTTCAAATGACGCTGGCAACTCTTTCAGAGGTACTTCAGCCGGCACTGAAGAATGGCTATGCCGTGGCTGGATTGGTCACATTGGGCTGGGAAGATATGCGCGCCTATGTGGCCGCTGCCGAAGCCGAAAACGTGCCCGTCATTCTGCAGGCCGGTCCGGGATGTCGAGATCACACGCCGCTGCCGATCTTGGGCAAAATGTTCCGGTATCTGGCTGAAGGAGCCTCTGTCCCGGTTGTGGCGCATCTGGATCATGGCTACACGTTCGAAGAGTGCAAAGAAGCGCTCGACAGCGGCTTTACCTCACTGATGTTCGACGGGTCGCGCAAACCGCTCCAGCAGAATATCGACGAAACCGCTTCAATTGCCGAGATGGCGCACGCGGCCGGAATTTCCTGCGAGGGTGAGATCGGGTTTGTTGGCTATTCCGGTGGCGAAAACTCTGCAGGAACCAACCCGAACGAGGCCGCGAAATTCGCGCTTGAAACCGGTGTGGACGCGATGGCGATCTCGGTCGGCAATGTGCATCTGCAACAGGACAAAGAAGGCGGGCTGGATGAACCTCGGATTCGCGCGATCGAGGCGGTGACCAAGGTACCGCTGGTCATTCACGGCGGCTCCGGGGTGCCAATGGCGCAGCGCACGGCGCTTTCGCGAGGATCCAATGTCTGCAAGTTCAACATCGGTACCGAGTTGCGTATGGCTTTTGGGCAGGCACTGCGCGAGTCGGTTAACAGCGACCCAACCCGGTTCGACAGAGTCTCGATTCTCAAAGATACCCATGGCCCAGTGGTAGCGGCCACGCGTCGGGTTCTTAGCGGGCTAAAGGAGGACTAAGATGCTGAACATAGGATTATTGGGCTGTGGCCGGATCGGGCAGGTTCACGCCTTGTCGATCGGGCAACGCGACGATGTGCAGATGACTGCGCTGGCCGATGCTTTCCCCGAGGCCGCACAGAAACTGGCCAACCAAACTGGCGCGCAGGTAATGGACCCGGACGCCGTCATCGCCAGTGCAGATGTCGACGCCGTGTTGATCGCAACCCCGACGGATACCCATTACGATCTAATTCATGCCGCGGCCCGCGCAGGCAAAGCGATATTCTGCGAAAAACCGGTAGACATGTCCGCGGACCGCATTCGCGAGTGCATCACCGTGGTTGAAGAGGCGGGCGTGCCTTTCCTGACTGCATTTAA
>CBDTVL010000066.1:0-15982 GCA_965363755.1 uncultured Sulfitobacter sp. | reverse complement strand
TGGTGCCCAGGAGAGGACTCGAACCTCCACACCCTTGCGAGTACTAGCACCTGAAGCTAGCGCGTCTACCATTCCGCCACCTGGGCAGGTGTCGTGAGCCGAGCATTTACGCCGAGCAGGTTAAGGTGTCAAACGGTATTTCGGGCTCTGGACCGAAGTCGCTATAAGAGGCTGTTGACGGCGACAATTAGGATGGGGCCAGGCGGATCTATCAGACGTGCGGATTGTCGCGGCATTTTTGCGCCTTGTTTGCAGGGCGGTCCGCCTGTACATCAAAAAGGGCTTGAATGGCAGGAGAGTCTTATGTCCAAACTGGTCACCATCTACGGCGGATCTGGCTTTGTCGGACGCTATGTTGCGCGGCGAATGGCCAAGCAAGGCTGGCGGGTCCGAGTCGCGGTGCGCCGTCCGAACGAGGCTATTTTTGTCAGGCCTTACGGTGTTGTTGGTCAGGTAGAACCGGTTTTGTGCAATATCCGTGATGATGCGTCGGTTGCAGCAGCAATGCAGGGGGCGGATGCGGTGGTGAATTGCGTCGGCATTCTTGCGGAGAGTGGCAAAAACCAGTTTGATGCGGTGCAGGTCGAAGGCGCAATTCGTGTCGCGCGCCTTGCTGCGGAACACGGCGTCAGCACTATGGTGCAAGTCTCTGCCATTGGCGCACATGTGCAGGCCGATAGCGAATATGCCCGCACTAAAGCCATTGGTGAGGCGGGGGTGTTAGAGCACATGCCAGAGGCCGTTATCTTGCGCCCCTCGGTTATCTTTGGCGCGGAAGACCAGTTTTTCAACCGATTTGCTGGCATGTCCCGGATGGGTCCTGTCCTGCCGGTGGTTGGCGCCGAAACCAAATTCCAACCCGTTTTTGTGGATGATGTGGCAAAAGCCGCCGCTATGGGTGTGACTGGTGCGGCACCGGCTGGCATCTATGAACTTGGTGGTCCTGATGTGAGTACCTTTCGCGCCTTGATGGGAGAGATGCTGACAGTGATCCATCGACGCAAGCTGGTGCTGAATATTCCATTCTGGATCGCTTCGATCATGGGGTATGGATTTGATCTGCTGCAGACCGTGTCATTGGGTCTGATATCCGCACCGCTGACGCGGGATCAGGTGCGCAATTTGCGCACCGACAACGTGGAATCCGGCCAAGCCAAAGGATTTGCTGATCTCGGGATCAAACCAACCGCGCTAAAAGCCGTATTGCCAGATTATCTGTGGCGGTTTCGCCCGTCGGGTCAATACGACGCAATCAAAGATTCAGCGAAGAACCTGCGGGCCTAAGTGTAGGCGATGGCGAGCAGGACAAGGCCCAACACCACCCGGTAAAGCACATAGGGAGTGAAATTTACGCTGCGCAAAAGTCGCATCATGAGGCTGAGTGCAATCAAAGCTGCGATGCACGAAAACACCGCGGCGATCGCTCCATCGCGGGCGGCATCGGCATCTGCTGTAGCAAAAACTTCTCCGCCGATCAGGACACCAGAGGCGATGATCGTGGGGATCGACATCAGCATTGAAATACGCGCCGCTTCATGACGCCCATATCCCAAATGCCGCGCACCTGTGATCACTATGCCCGAGCGTGAGGTTCCTGGCAGCAATGCCACTGCCTGCCAGCACCCTGTGATCACAGCATCTTTTAGAGTCCAGCGCTGAAGGGTTTTGCTGCTGCTGCCAGTGCGGTCGGCCCAATACAGCACGATCCCAAAGATCAACATTGTCCAGCCGATCAGCGCGACAGAGCGCAACATGTCGTTCCAACCGGTTAATTTAAGGATCAGCCCGGCAATGACCACAGGGACAGTCGCCACACACAGATTTAGGGCCAGCGACGCGCCGTCGGTGTCAACTTTGCCGCGCATCAGCCGGGTCATGCCGACAAGTGCGTTCTTCACGTCCGCCCAGAAATAGAGGATGACAGCGGCCAGAGATCCCACATGCACGGCGACATCAATGACCTGACCCTGATCCTGCAGTCCGGTAAGGTAGGGCAATAGAATCAAGTGGCCCGAAGACGAAACTGGCAAAAACTCAGTCACACCCTGAAGAATGGCGATTAGGATCAGATGAAACATCGTCATGGGTCTGCGGTCCTGCTGAGTCTGCCCGTGAGAATTCGTATAAGTGCTTTTGCTTAAATGAAAAGGCCGGAATTAGGTAAGTAGTAATACCCTATTATCGGCCGACGTTGCAAAATCTGGAGGCATGCGCAGAAATAAAAGTGATTATAGGTCAGTAAATGTGACTTTATTTTCGAATTGCAGTGATTTAAAGACAGCAGACAGAGCCGAATGGGGGAGTCGAGATCTTGGCCAAACAACCGATGTTGAAATTTGTACAGATCGGGCGGGATATGCCAGCCAAACGTGACGCCGGTGCGCGTCGCGAAGATTTTAATGAGATTTATGCAGAATATGCGGATGCCAAGGCCAAGGAGCAATCCAGCCGTTGCAGCCAATGCGGCGTGCCGTATTGCCAGACACACTGCCCCCTGCACAACAACATCCCTGATTGGCTGCGCCTGACCGCTGAAGGCCGTTTGCGTGAGGCTTATGATCTCAGCCAGGCAACCAACACCTTCCCAGAGATTTGCGGTCGCATCTGCCCGCAAGATCGATTGTGCGAAGGCAACTGCGTGATCGAACAGTCTGGCCACGGCACAGTTACTATCGGCTCGGTCGAAAAATACATTACTGATACTGCCTGGGAAAACGGTTGGGTGCAGCCAATCAAGCCGGCGCAGGAGCGACCTGAATCAGTTGGCATTGTTGGTGCAGGTCCCGGAGGCTTGGCGGCAGCGGATGTGCTGCGACGCGCCGGTGTTCAGGTGACGATTTATGACCGCTACGACCGCGCCGGTGGGCTACTGACCTACGGTATTCCGGGTTTCAAACTCGAAAAAGATGTGGTCATGCGCCGCAATGAACAGCTGGCGCAAGGTGGAGTCGATTTTCGGCTGAACTGCGCAGTCGGCGTGGACATTGGGTTCGAGGATATTCGCGCCACCCACGACGCGGTTGTGATTGCGACCGGTGTCTACAAAACAAGGGACTTGCAAGTCCCGGGCAGCGCAGCTGATGGTATTGTTGACGCTATTGATTTCCTGACAGCCAGCAACCGCAAGAGCTTTGGCGACGCAGTGCCCGCATTTGATTCGGGGGCGTTGAATGCCAGCGGAAAACGGGTTGTGGTCATAGGTGGTGGTGACACTGCAATGGATTGCGTGCGTACCTCAGTCCGTCAGGGCGCCACATCGGTGAAATGTTTATATCGGCGGGACCGCGCCAATATGCCGGGGTCGCAACGTGAAGTTCAGAATGCCGAAGAAGAAGGTGTTATCTTTGAATGGCTGAGCGCGCCAAAAGGCTTTGTTTCTGATCTTCGGCTTACAGATGCGAGTGTGCAGGATAAACCAACCGGACATGTGCGCGGCGTAACGGTGCAAAAGATGCGTCTGGGTGCGCCCGATGCCACCGGGCGTCAGGCGCCTGAATTGATTGAAGACTCAGACTATATCGAAGACGGTGATCTGGTGATCAAGGCACTTGGGTTTGAGCCCGAAGATTTGCCCCAATTGTGGGACGAGCCGGAGCTGGATGTGACCCGATGGGGCACGATCAGGGCGGATTTCACCACCGGTGCAACGGCGATGCCGGGCGTCTATGCGGTTGGTGATATCGTCCGCGGTGCGTCGCTGGTTGTTTGGGCGATCAAGGATGGGCGTGATGCGGCGCAGGCCATTCTTGCGCAGCTGAACGACGCCAAAGCAGTTGCTGCTGAGTGATCGAAACGCCGCGTCGGCGTAATATTGTAATGATTTCCAAGACTGCAATTCCAAAAGGGCCACGGTCCTGATCCAAATTGTTAAGAAAGCGTGACTGCTATGAAAGATCACATTTCAGGACGGTGTATGTGCGGGGCAGTTACTGTCACAGCCACGCGCGACAAGCCCGCCTTGCGAGCGTGCCATTGCAACATGTGCCGCCAGTGGACCAGCAGCATGTTTATGTCGATCCCAACCGCGCCGGGCACGATAGTTGTGGACGGTCCTGCCAAAACCTATCGTTCGTCCGACTGGGCCGAACGCGGTTTTTGTGGCACCTGCGGATCGGCGCTTTGGTACATGACCGTTCATAATCAGCAGCGCCATCTTGCTGCGGGTCTGTTTGAAAATGCAGCGGGCAACACGCTGAAAGTCGAATATTTCAGCGATCACAGACCAGAAGGATATGCGCTGTCAGGCGATCACCGCCGATTAAGTGGCGCCGAGACAATTGCCATGTTTACGTCCCCACCTGAAGGAGAAGCCAAATGACTATATATGATGACGCATGGGTGCGGGCCGAAGAAGAAAAACGTACTTGGATGGCGCAAAACGGCATGTATTCCGAAGCCGAGGAGCATTCCTCTTGCGGCGTCGGGCTGGTGGTGTCGCTGGATGGCAAACCCAGTCGGGCTGTTGTCGAAAAAGGCATTCAGGCACTCAAGGCGATCTGGCACCGGGGCGCTGTTGATGCCGATGGCATGACCGGTGATGGTGCGGGCATTCATGTCCAGATACCGGTTGGTTTTTTCTACGACCAGATTGAACGCACAGGTCACACGCCCCGCATGGACCAATTGGTTGCTGTCGGTCAGGTGTTCTTGCCGAGGACCGATTTTGGCGCGCAGGAAACTTGCCGAACAATCATGGAAACCGAAGTGCTGCGCATGGGTTATTACATCTATGGATGGCGGCACGTTCCTGTGGACATCACCTGTCTGGGTGAAAAGGCGAATGTGACCCGGCCTGAAATTGAGCAGATCATCATTAGCAATTCTAAAGGTGTAGACGAAGAGACCTTTGAGAGAGAGCTTTATGTGATCCGCCGCAGGGTTGAAAAAGCCGCTGCAGCCGCGCAGGTGCAGGGGCTTTATGTTGCGTCCCTGTCGTGCCGGTCGATCATCTACAAAGGCATGATGTTGGCCGAGCAGGTAGCGGTGTTCTACCCCGACCTGTTGGACGAACGTTTCGAGAGCGCGTTTGCGATTTATCATCAGCGATATTCCACCAACACGTTCCCGCAATGGTGGTTGGCGCAGCCGTTTCGCATGTTGGCTCATAACGGCGAGATCAACACGCTGAAGGGCAATATCAACTGGATGAAAAGCCACGAGATTCGCATGGCATCCGGGACGTTTGGCGATATGGCCGAGGATATCAAACCGATCATAGCGGCTGGATCTTCGGATTCCGCTGCGCTGGATGCCGTATTCGAGGTGCTGGTGCGTGCAGGTCGCAGCGCGCCGATGGCCAAGACTATGCTGGTGCCCGAAAGCTGGAGCAAACAGGCAATCGA
Organism: uncultured Sulfitobacter sp.; assembly: GCA_965363755.1. Classification (GTDB taxonomy): domain Bacteria; phylum Pseudomonadota; class Alphaproteobacteria; order Rhodobacterales; family Rhodobacteraceae; genus JL08. The sequence goes on along the minus strand of CBDTVL010000066.1, from coordinate 10,640 downwards.
GTTACCGCAGGCCTGGCGTGACATGTACTCCTATTGCAATTCGGTCATGGAACCCTGGGACGGCCCCGCGGCCCTAGCGATGACCGATGGCCGCTGGGTTTGCGCAGGACTGGATCGCAACGGGTTACGCCCGATGCGCTACATCGTGACCGGAAGTGGGTTGTTGATTGCCGGTTCCGAGGCTGGAATGGTTCCGATCAACGAGGCTGGTGTTGTCGAAAAAGGCGCGCTTGGCCCCGGTCAGTTGATCGCTGTCGACATGCAGGAAGGGCGGCTTTACCACGACACCCAAGTCAAAGATAAACTCGCCGCCGCGCAACCGTTTGGCGATTGGGTCGGCAAAATCAAAGAGTTGGACGCCCTTCTGGACGCGGTGCCAGAGGCGCCGCTGTTTGAAGGCGGGGAGCTCCGCAAGCGCCAGATTGCCGCAGGCTATACCATTGAAGAGTTAGAACAAATTCTCGCGCCTATGGCCGAGGACGCCAAGGAATCTTTGGCGTCTATGGGAGACGATACTCCCTCTGCGGTGCTTTCAAAGCAATATCGCCCACTCAGCCACTTCTTCAGACAGAACTTTTCTCAGGTCACCAATCCGCCGATTGACAGCTTGCGGGAATTCCGGGTGATGAGTTTGAAAACCCGGTTTGGGAATCTCAAAAATGTTTTGGATGAAGATGGGAATCAAACAGAAATTCTGGTGAAGGACAGCCCGTTCATCGGCAATGAACAGTTCAAAGAGTTGCGAGAACACTTTAACGCCGATCTGGCGGAGATCGATTGTAGTTTTGCGTCCGGGACCAGCGCGCTCAGCGAAGGTCTGGCACGGGTGCGGTCAGAAGCTGAAGACGCGGTGCGATCCGGCGTTGGCCATATCATTCTGACCGACCATCTTTCGGGTAACGGCCGCATGGCGATGCCAATGATTCTGGCGACCAGTGCGGTCCATAGTCATCTGATCCGTAAAGGATTGCGCACCTTCTGTTCTTTGACCGTGCGGTCGGCCGAATGCATCGACCCGCACTATTTTGCAGTGTTGATCGGCTGTGGTGCGACGATTGTGAACGCCTATCTGGCCGAAGATTCACTCGCCGACCGCATTAGGCGCGGCTTGCTGGACGGCCCCCTGACAGAAGCAGTCGCGCGCTATCGCGAGGCGATAGATCAAGGTTTGCTCAAGATTATGGCGAAGATGGGAATCTCGGTGATTTCCAGCTATCGCGGTGGCCTGAATTTTGAGGCAGTCGGCCTGAGCCGCGCCATGGTGGCGGAATATTTCCCGGGCATGACCAGCCGGATTTCCGGGATTGGTGTCAGTGGGATCCAGCGCAAGGCAGAAGAAATCCACGCGCGCGGCTGGGAGAACGGTACCGACATCATGCCGATCGGAGGATTCTACAAAGCCCGCGCCAGTGGCGAGACCCATGCATGGGAGGCCACGTCCATGCATATGCTGCAGATGGCCTGCAACAAAGCCTCCTACGAGATGTGGAAGCAATACAGCGCGAAGATGAAGAGCAACCCGCCAATTCATTTGCGTGATTTGTTAGAGATCAAACCCATAAGCGCACCCATTCCGATCGAAGAAGTGGAGAGCATTACCAGCATCCGCAAACGCTTTGTCACGCCCGGAATGTCGCTTGGCGCGCTTTCGCCTGAAGCACATAAGACGTTAAACGTGGCGATGAACCGGATCGGGGCCAAGTCTGATTCCGGCGAAGGTGGCGAAGATCCGGCGCATTTTGTGCCCGAACCGAACGGCGACAACCCGTCCGCCAAGATCAAACAGGTCGCCTCGGGCCGTTTTGGAGTCACAGCTGAGTATCTGAACAACTGCGAAGAGCTGGAAATCAAGGTTGCGCAAGGTGCCAAACCTGGTGAGGGTGGTCAGCTGCCGGGCATGAAAGTGACCGAACTGATCGCGCGCCTGCGTCATTCAACGCCGGGTGTCATGCTGATTTCACCGCCACCGCATCACGACATCTATTCGATCGAGGATCTGGCGCAGCTGATCTACGACCTCAAGCAGATCAATCCGCGCTGCAAAGTGACAGTCAAACTTGTCGCCAGCTCCGGCGTCGGGACCATTGCGGCGGGTGTTGCCAAGGCCAAGGCAGACATCATTCTGATCTCTGGTCATAATGGCGGAACCGGTGCTTCGCCGGCCACATCGATCAAATATGCGGGTCTACCATGGGAAATGGGTCTGACCGAGGCGCATCAGGTGTTGTCGATGAACAAACTCCGCGACCGGATCACATTGCGCACCGATGGCGGCCTGCGTACCGGGCGTGACATTGTGATGGCGGCTATGATGGGGGCCGAGGAATACGGAATCGGTACTGCCGCACTGATCGCGATGGGCTGTATCATGGTGCGCCAATGCCAAAGCAACACCTGCCCGGTTGGCGTGTGTACACAGGACGAGGACCTGCGCGCCAAGTTCACCGGCAATGCCGATAAAGTCGTCAACCTGATCACGTTTTATGCCACCGAAGTGCGTGAATTGCTGGCCAGTATCGGAGCGCGGTCGCTGGATGAAGTGATTGGGCGCGCCGACCTGCTGACACAAGTGAGCCGCGGGTCAGCGCATCTGGACGATCTTGATCTCAATCCAATGTTGATCACCGTCGATGGCGCATCCGAGATCGTCTATGATCGGGCCAAGCCTCGCAATCCGGTGCCTGATACGCTGGACGCCGAAATTGTGCGTGACGCAGAGCGGTTCCTGAAAGATGGCGAGAAGATGCAGCTGTCTTATGCGGTGCAGAACACCCATCGGACGGTGGGCACACGTACCAGCAGCCATATCGTGCAGCGGTTCGGGATGCACAATAAACTGCAGCCGAATCACCTGACGGTCAAGTTGAGCGGATCAGCAGGTCAATCCTTGGGCGCCTTCGCGGCCCCTGGGCTCAAACTGGAGGTGAGCGGAGATGCCAATGATTATGTTGGCAAAGGGCTGTCAGGCGGCACAATTGTCGTTCGTCCGTCAATGGCCAGCCCATTGGAGGCATCAAAAAACACCATCATCGGAAACACGGTTCTCTATGGCGCAACGGATGGCTTCCTGTTTGCAGCCGGGCGCGCGGGGGAGCGATTTGCAGTGCGAAACTCGGGGGCCAAGGCCGTGATCGAAGGCTGTGGCAGCAATGGGTGCGAGTATATGACAGGCGGCGTCGCCGTGATTCTGGGTGAGATCGGCGCGAACTTTGCGGCCGGCATGACCGGAGGCATGGCATACCTCTATGACCCGACCGGCAAATCCCAGACTCTGATGAACATGGAAACTGTCGTGACTTGCCCGGTAACAGTGCCGCATTGGCTGTCTGAACTCGAAGAGTTGGTCGAGCGCCATGCTGCTGAAACTGGCAGCCGCAAAGCGATTGATCTGTTGCAGCACTGGGATACGGAACTTGTTCATTTCCTGCAGATTTGCCCCAAAGAAATGTTGGTGCACCTGCCCCAACCACTTCAATTGGAAGAGACGGCAGTGCCGGCAGAATAAAGCGAATTGTGACTGAGTACCTGCGCAATTATGCGCAGGCGTCGCTGGTTTCAGCGCTACTTGGTCGAAACACTTGGCCATGGCCCGCCGCCGCTGGTGTGGATCGGACGGCAAAAGATGTGCACCGTTGGTGTCCCGTCGAAAAGCTATTTTCCCGAGCACCCATTGTCGAACGATGATTGGGCAGCACGGCAGGAAATTGAAGCATTGTTTTTGCAAGCGCCAGTACTGACTGCCACCCCATTGAGAACAGCCCGTCCGGTTTTGCGGCGGCCAGAGGCACAACTGCTTGTGGCGTGATCTTCTGCTTTTCTATGACGTCTGCGGCGCCTATAGATTTGCCCATGGCCAAGGCACCCAAAAACAAAGCAAAAAAATCGTCCAAGACACCGACGTCCCGGGGTCGCAGGTGGATGTCTGTTCGCCCAATGCGCTGGGCGTTGCGCTGGGGCTTGCGAATCTTCGGGGCTACAACAGCTGTATCGCTGTTATTGGTTGTCCTCTTTTCAGTTGTTAATCCGCCGACCACTTTGTTCATGGCTTCAGAATCATGGCGTCTTGGCGGTGTGGAATATGACTGGGTTGATTTGGAGGATGCAAATCCAATTATGGCCCGCGCCGTTGTGGCTGCGGAAGACGCCAACTTTTGCGACCACTGGGGTTTTGATCTGGTTGCGATCAGGGCGGCGCTGGATGCTGGCAGCAATCGGGGGGCCTCAACCGTCAGTCAGCAAACCGTCAAGAACGTCTATCTCTGGCATGGCCGTAGTTGGGTGCGCAAAGTGATGGAGGCCGGACTGACCCCGATGGTCGAGGCGGTGTGGTCGAAGCGGCGGATTGTCGAGGTCTATCTCAATATTGCAGAGTTTGACGAGGGCGTGTTTGGCGTCAACGCGGCAGCACGGCACTATTTTGGCGTCAGCCCCGACAAGCTTAGCGATGTTCAGGCGGCGCGTCTGGCCGCCGTGTTGCCGTCGCCCAAGACCCGCTCTGCGTCAAAACCTAGTGCTGCGGTGCGCCGACGAGCTGCATCCATACTGGACGGGGCGGCCACGATCCGCGCGGATGGGCGTTCTGCGTGTTTCGAGAGTTGAAAATTCCCGCTGCAACGGGCATTGAAGGATGAGCAAATTTCTTGTTATCTGGATTGATTGAATGGCCCGTCTGTTTCATGTTCCCCTGTCCCCCTTCTGCCGGAAGGTACGACTGAGCCTTGCCGAAAAGAAGGTTGAGGTCGAATTGGTCGAGGAACGCTATTGGGAAGCCGATGCGGACTTCCTGCGCCGAAATCCGGCGGCAAAAGTACCGGTTCTCAAGCTGGATGGAATCATGATGGCCGAAAGCGGTCCAATTTGCGAATATATCGAAGAGACTCGACCCGACCTCTCACTAATGCCGAAAGATGCTGTTGCGCGGCTCGAAGTGCGCCGGCTGGTTAACTGGTTTGATGACAAATTTCACTCTGAGGTGACGTCGAAACTGCTTTACGAACGGGTCAACAAAAAGGTTATGGGGCAAGGTTTCCCCGACAGTCGGAACGTCAAGGATGGGGCCAAGGCCATCAAGTACCACCTCGATTACATGGCGTGGCTGCTGGATCACCGGCGCTGGCTGGCGGGGGACAACATGACGCTGGCTGATTTTGCAGCTGCGGCGCATCTGAGTTCTCTTGATTATATTTCCGACGTGGACTGGAACCGGTCTGATGTAGTCAAAGACTGGTATGCCAAGATAAAGTCGCGCCCTGCGTTCAGATCCATTCTGGCTGATCAGGTGTCCGGATTCCCACCGCCACGTCACTACAATGATCTCGATTTTTAGCCTGACATCGCAATCAGGGGCGCGCTGGGCCCAGACCAGACATATGCGTGGCATAAAGATCCATGGGTGAAGCGCTGAAACAAAGGCTTGTTTCTGAAGCCCTGAATATGGGGTTCGTTGCCTGTCGGGTCTGTCGTCCGTGGGATGTACCCGAAGTGCCCGCACGTTTGGGAGCTTTTGTCGAAGCAGACTACCACGGGCAGATGGCCTGGATGGCCGAGCGGATGGCATGGCGCGGTGACCCCGCAGCGCTTTGGCCAGATGCGAAGTCGGTGATCATGCTGGCCGAGAGTTATACGCCCGAGCACGATCCCCTGGCGGTGTTGGCGCAGCCGCACTTGGGGGCGATATCGGTCTACGCGCAGAACCGCGACTACCATGACATGGTCAAGAAACGACTGAAACGATTAGCGCGATGGTTGATTGATCAGCAGCCCTGTGAAGTGAAGGTGTTTGTCGATACTGCACCAGTGCCCGAAAAGCCTTTGGGGCAGGCCGCAGGGCTGGGGTGGCAAGGAAAACACACCAATCTGGTAAGTCGGGAGTGGGGCAATTGGGCCTTTTTAGGCTCTGTTTTTACAACAATTGAGCTGCCTTCAGATATGGCGGAAGTGGATCACTGCGGAAACTGCCGGGCATGTCTCGATGTTTGCCCGACCGATGCCTTTCCCGCACCATATCAACTCGATGCCCGGCGCTGTATTTCTTACCTGACAATTGAGCATAAAGGGCCGGTAGACGATGAATTGCGTGGCCTTATGGGCAACCGCATTTATGGCTGTGATGACTGTCTGGCTATTTGCCCCTGGAACAAGTTTGCGGTCGCAGCCTCTGATGTCAGGTACGCGGCGCGTGACGATCTAAAGGCACCGGCATTGGCAGAATTGGCGTTGCTGGACGACACGGCGTTCAGGCAGCGTTTTTCCGGATCTGCGATCAAACGCATCGGCCGGGACAGGTTCGTGCGGAATGTGCTTTACGCGATAGGAAATTCGGCGGACGCCTCTTTGCTGGCCGCCGCGCGCAATCTGTTGGAGGATGCAGATCCGGCGGTCGCGGATGCGGCGCGCTGGGCTGTCGACCAACTGGCCGCCTCGGAAACCTGATTTTGAACTTTGAGATGCCGCTTCCGGGCTGGAACGCTGTGATTTTTGCTCTACACCGTTTTGAGCTAACAGGGAGACAGACATGGCGTTGTTGTTGGGTGTTGATACAGGCGGGACCTATACAGATGCGGTTTTGATCCGGGATGAGACGGCCGTGATCGCCAGCGCCAAATCGCTCACGACACGTCATGATCTGGCCATCGGCATCGGCGGTGCGGTCGAAGCGGTACTGGCAAAGTCCGGGGTAGACGTTTCTGACATTGCCATGGCGTCCCTGTCGACGACTTTGGCGACAAACGCGTTGGTCGAAGGACAGGGCGGGCGCGTCGCTCTGATCTACATTGGCTTCAAAGAGCGGGATCTGGCCACACATGGACTACTGGACGCGCTGAAGGGCGACCCCTATCTGGTTCTCGATGGCGGCCATAATCATGCCGGTGGTCAGGCGCTTGCGTTGGATGAGGAGGCCCTTTTGGCCTTCTTAGAGACTGATAAATCCGATGTCTCGGGATTTGCAGTCGCGGCGCAGTTTGCCACACGCAATCCGGCACATGAGATCCGTGCGGCCCAGATCATTGCAGATGTGACGGCACGTCCGGTGTCCTCCTCACATCAATTGTCGGCAAAGCTGAACGGACCGAAACGGGCCATGACAGCGGTCCTGAACGCACGTTTGATCGGAATGATCGATCGGCTGATTGGTCGGGCAGAGGACAAGCTGCAAGAATTGGGTATTGTGGCGCCCCTTATGGTGGTGCGGGGCGACGGGGCCCTGATATCCTCTGCAATGGCCCGAGCGCGCCCGATCGAAACCATCTTGAGCGGACCGGCGGCGTCACTTGTTGGCGCGCGGTGGTTAACGGCTGCTGATCATGCGCTGGTGTCTGATATTGGCGGAACCACCACCGATGTGGCGGTTCTGAAGAACGGGAAACCTGCAATTGATCCGGGAGGCGCGCGCGTTGGACCTTATCGCACCATGGTAGAAGCTGTGGCGATGCGTACGACCGGGCTGGGCGGAGACAGCGAAGTGCATTTCATCAGCGCGGGGCTAAAAGGCGGCGTGGTCCTTGGTCCGCGTCGGTTGCTGCCAGTATCTTTACTGGCCATGGATGCCCCTGATGTGGTGCTGTCGACGCTTGAGGCGCAATTGCGAGCTGCCGTCCCAGGCGATCACGACGGGCGGTTTGTGCAGGCCATCCAGGGTCAGACAATCGAAGGTCTGGGCCCGCGGGAAGGGGTTTTATTGGAGCGAATAGGCACCGATATCCATCCGCTGGCAGCCGTTTTACGCAACCGAATTGAGATGGGGTCGCTAAAACGGTTGGTCGAGCGCGGGCTTGTGCAGGTTGCCGGGCTGACCCCATCGGATGCAAGCCACGTTTTGGGCTTGGCGAATGAGTGGAACTCTGACGCAGCGCAAATGGCGTTGATGCTGTTTGGCCGTCGCCGAACAGGAGCGGGCGAAATGCTGGCCCCTGTGGCCACCGACATGGCTCAGATTATCATTGATCAGCTGACAGAACAGACAGCTTTGGCCTTGCTAGAGACTGGTTTTGCGGAAGAAACCATTGATTTTGGTTTGCCACCGGAACAACTGGCACGGCACGTTCTAACCCAAAGAGGGTTGGATCGACATCGAGGTTTGATCCGTTTGGACGCGGGTTTGAACTTACCTGTGGTTGGGCTGGGCGCGGCGGCCCCGACGTATTATCCAGCCGTGGGCAAGCGGTTGCATTGCGACATGATATTGCCAGAGCATGCAGGTGTCGCAAATGCCATCGGTGCGGTTGTCGGGCGGGTCACAATGCGCAAGACGGGCACGATTACGTCGCCGTCTGAAGGTAAATACCGTGTGCATCTGGAAGCCGGACCCGAAGATTTTAGCGAAGCCGATGGCGCATTGCGCAGGCTTGAAGCTGTATTGCGCGCTGCGGCGGACGCAGACGCACGCGCTGCAGGGGCCAGCGACATTCAGATCACTGTTTCGCGGGACGTAAAAAAGGCGGCGGCTGAAGCGCGCGAGGTTTTTGTGGAGGCGACAATAACAGTTGAGGCATCGGGCCGTCCCCGCATTGCAGCGGAGTAAGGTGGGTTTGAACCCACCTTACAGTTCAGGATGCTTTGCGTGACGTCTTGGGCAGCACCCAATCAGCGCGCGGGAAGTGGCAAGTGTACCCCTGCGGGATGCGTTCGAGATAATCCTGATGCTCCGACTCTGCCTCCCAGAAATCCCCGACCGGTTCGACTTCGGTCACAACTGTGCCCGGCCAAATCCCGCTTGCGTCCACGTCTGCGATTGTATCGAAGGCCATGTGCATCTGATCCTCGTCCACATAATATATTGCAGACCGGTAACTCAGGCCCCGGTCGTTGCCCTGACGGTTGAGCGTTGTCGGGTCGTGGATCTGAAAAAAAAGCTCCAGTAAATCTCGATAACTGATCGTGTTAGGGTCGAAAATGATCTCGATGCCTTCGGCATGAGTGCCGTGATTTCGATAGGTTGCGCTGGGGATATCACCCCCGGTGTACCCTACTCGAGTGCTGATCACGCCATGTCGATTGCGGATCAGATCCTGCATACCCCAAAAGCATCCCCCAGCCAAAACTGCGCGTTCCTGTGCCATTATGCAACGTCCTCCACCTGATTGAGATACTCTGCGTAGCCCTCGCCCTCCATATCATCGCGGTGGACAAAACGCAGCGCCGCAGAGTTGATGCAATACCGCAGGCCGCCATGGTCACGCGGTCCGTCATCAAACACGTGGCCCAAATGACTGTCACCATGCGTAGAGCGCACCTCTGTGCGGATCATGCCAAGCGTTGCATCACGGATTTCGGCGACATAGGCCGGTTCTATCGGCTTGGTGAAACTGGGCCAGCCGCAGCCGCTCTCGTATTTATCAGCCGAAGCAAACAGCGGCTCACCCGAAACGATATCCACGTATATACCCGGTTCTTTGTTGCCGAGCAGCTTTCCAGTGCCGGGCCGTTCGGTTCCACTTTGTTGGGTGACCCGGAACTCTTCAGGAGAGAGTGTTGCGATGGCATCCGGGTTTTTGGTGTATTTGGTCATGTGGCCTCCGGTTCAGTGTGTCCGCAGTACTAAATGGCGCATTTTGACCAAATTCAAAGGGTTATTTCAATCCGCTCTCGGCGTCGTGTGGTGATCTGGAAAGTGCTGAGGTGCGTATCTATATAAACACGAGAGGGGAGAACTGATGACAAGGTGGCTTATTGCAGTTGTTTTTGCCGCGATCGCAACCGCCGGATTGGCGCGGGAACGGTCGGGCGTGTTTACATCGATCACGGGTGGGACGCTTGATTTGGCCGACTGGTCCGGGCAACCTGTATTGGTCGTCAACACCGCGTCGCAATGTGCATTCACTGGCCAATATGATCAATTGCAGACCCTGTATGATCGCTATCGGGCGCAGGGGCTGGTTGTGTTGGCGGTGCCGTCGGATGATTTCAAACAAGAACTGGCAAACGCAGATCAAGTCAAAGAGTTTTGCGCCCTGAATTTTGATCTGGACCTGCCAATGACAGATATTACGCCTGTCACAGGGGTCGGTGCGCATCCGTTCTATCGCAGTGTGAAAGCGGAGACCGGATTTGCCCCGCGTTGGAATTTCAACAAGGTCTTGATTGGACCGGATGGGTCAGTAGTTGCGACCTGGGGAGCAACGACCAAACCGCTGTCACGCAAGGTGACGCAGCAGGTTGAGGCGTTGTTGAACTAGGATTGGGTTGTCAAAAGGCACTGACAGCGCAGCAACGGCAAACGTCTGCTCTGAGTGTGATGGCCGACTGGAGCAACGCAATGCGGATGTCTTGCGCCGCTCATTCTAGGCGTTCTCATCGGCGAGAAATTTTGAAACTGTTGCCGAGAGTGCTGGCCAGTCGGTGAATTCCTGGTCGCCGTCTTCCGGGCCATAGTCACGCCCGCTGAGCACCACATGTCGCAGAACCTGTGTGGAAAAGTAATCATAGCCAGTGGTGCGCACCGCGCCTGCGACCAGAGATTCGGCGTCAGGTGTAATACCTGTTCGCATCTTCAACTCGGTTATATATTCGCCGGCTTCCTCTAGACCATCCGGGAATGCGGCTTTCAAACTGACCGAGATCAGGAGTGTGCTTTGCGCCTCTAACTGCTCACGTTGGGCGGCCAAGAACAGCTCAAATAACTTTGGATGGCGCCGCTCGTG
>CBDTVL010000065.1:0-16238 GCA_965363755.1 uncultured Sulfitobacter sp. | reverse complement strand
GGAGCCCCGCGCCCTCGTGTCATATTCGGACCAACCTGTGACAGTCTTGATCGGCTGCCAGACGGATTGCCGCTGCCGGATGACACGGCAGTGGGCGATTATGTGCTGTTCGACGCAATGGGTGCCTATTCAATCGCCATGAGTACTGCTTTCAACGGCTACGGTTTGCGAGATGTGATAAGCGTTCAATCCTTACACTGATCTACTGGACACCGGCGCGCGTCAGGCTAGTGTCCGATCCAACGCAAAATGCGAAGGGCAGATCATGGAAAAGTTCGGAAAAAGCCAATCGGTTAAACGTGTGGAAGACGTGCGGTTCCTGACAGGGCAGGGACGTTACGTTGATGATATCGCACCACATGGGGCCTTGCATGCCTTTGTCTTTCGCTCTCCCGTCGCCCATGCAGAGATCGGGGCGCTTGATCTTGAGCATGCCCGTGCGGCTGACGGCGTTCACCTGATCCTGACTGTCGACGAATTGGAGGCTGCCGGGGTGAAAACGGCCATGCCAGCCGCGATTCTGGACAATCGTGACGGCACCCCTGCTGCAGCCCCGAAACGTCATGTTCTTGCGAAAGACCGTGTGCGATTTGTAGGCGAGCCGGTGGCGGTAATTGTCGCTGATACGCTAACACAAGCGCGCGATGCTGCAGAACTGATTGATCTGGATTATGACGAATTGCCCGCCAAGATTGATGTTGCGGCGGGGGGGCAGGTGATCCACGCCGAGGCCCCCGAAAACCGCGCCTTTGACTGGGGAATGGGGGACCAGGATGCGACGGAGGCCGCGTTTGCCAAAGCCGCGCATGTGGTCCGTCTGCAGGTTGGCGATAACCGTATCATCGTCAATTCGATGGAACCACGTGGGTGTTACGCCGAATGGGAGGGCGATCGTCTTCACGTGGCCTTTAACGGGCAGGGGGTCTGGGGCCTCAAAGATCATCTGAGCCTGATGTTGGGCTTGGAGAAAGAGCAGGTTCGGGTCACCAACCCGGATGTAGGCGGTGGCTTTGGCATGAAGGCTATGGCTTACCCTGAGTACTTTGTTGTTGCCCACGCGGCCCGCGTTCTGGGCTGCCCGGTACGCTGGATGTCAGAGCGGACTGAAGCCATGCTGAGCGACAATGGCGGCCGCGATCTGGTTTCACTGGCCGAACTGGCGTTTGACGAGACCCACAAGATCACGGCGTACCGCGTCCAAACGAAATGTAATCTGGGGGCCTACAATTCCCAGATGGGTCAACCGATTCAGACCCAGCTGTTCTCAAAAGTGCTTATGGGCCCTTACGATGTGCAGACCACATGGTTGCAGGTCGAGGGCTATTACACCAACACCGTGCAGGTGGATGCCTATCGCGGAGCCGGTCGGCCCGAGGCGATCTACGTTTTAGAGCGGGTCATGGATCGAGCGGCCCGTGAATTGGGTGTTGAGCCGTGGGACCTGCGGCGGCGCAATTTTATCGCCCCGGAGGCGTTTCCATATGTGTCTGCAACGGGCGAAATCTATGATGTGGGAGAATTTCACAAAGTGCTGGCGCGTGCAGCACTCAAGGCGGATTCCGCCGGGTTTGGTGCGCGCAAAGCACAAGACGCGAAGCGCGGTTTGCTCCGCGGGCAGGGGTTATGTTACTATATTGAAAGTATTTTGGGTGATCCTTCGGAAGGCGCGAAAGTTGTGTTTAACGAGGATAATACCGTGAACATCTATGTCGGAACCCAGTCAAATGGGCAGGGACACGAGACAGTGTACGCGCAGTTTCTGGCGGATCAAACCGGCATTCCGGCGGACCGGATCTTTGTAGTGCAGGGCGACAGCGATCTGATCAAAGCCGGGGGCGGAACTGGTGGGTCCCGCTCTGTGACGGTGCAGACAAATGCAACTCTGGCGACGGTTGCTAAGATGATTGCCGCGTTCACGCCTTATCTGGCTGATAAGCTCGGCGTGAAAGAACACGAGATGACTTTTGACAATGAAACATTTCGCGCGCCCGGATCAAACCTGACGCCAACCCTGCTGGAAGCGGCTGAGATGGCCCGCGCCGATGGGTGTTTGGATCTTTTGGTGCATCAGGAAATCGCAACTTTACCTGCGCGATCTTATCCGAACGGCGCACATGTCGCGGAAGTTGTTATTGACTGTGCTACGGGCGTGACGCGGGTTGAGCGTTACACAGTGGTCGATGATTTTGGTAATCTTATCAACCCGATGCTGGCGGAAGGTCAGGTACATGGTGGTGTCGCGCAAGGCATCGGTCAGGCGCTGACCGAGCGGGTTGTCTACGACGGCGACGGGCAACTGCTCACAGCAAGTTTCATGGACTATGCGATGCCGCGCGCCGATGATATACCCATGATCCAGTTCACGTCGGAACCGGTGCCTTCGACGGCCAATATCATGGGCATGAAAGGCTGCGGCGAGGCCGGGACCGTCGGGTCCATGGCGGCTGTCGCCAATGCCGTGCAAGATGCATTATGGGATCGCGGAGTTCGCCAAGCCGACATGCCCTTCACGCCGCACAAAGTATGGGAATTATTACACGATGGACCTGTCGCGACTGAATAACCTTCTTCCGGGATGGTTACGGGCGCGACTAACCCGTAGTCAGTCGCCGCAGCCGCGCGGACGCGGACCAGTCGCCCATCTAATCATTCTTGACGGTACGATGTCTTCGCTCAGCCCGGGGTTTGAGACCCATGCCGGCACCACCTACAAACTGGTGCGCGAAACCGGGGCCGGGGTTTCGGTTTATTACGAGGCGGGCATTCAACTGAAAAACTGGCGCGCTCTTCCCAATGTTATTGCCGGTCGTGGGATTAACCGGATGATCAGGCGGGCCTACGGCTACCTTGCTTCGCGATATCGCCCCGGCGACAAAATTTACCTGATGGGCTATTCCCGAGGTGCCTATGCCGTTCGTTCGCTTGCTGGCGTGATCGATCTAGTTGGCCTCGTCAAAGCCGAACATGCAACGGAACGCAATATTCGTGATGTCTATCGCCACTATGAATGTAACCCCGAGGGCGACATTGCCCAGGCCTTTGCGGCAGCCTATTGTCACTCTAATGTTGAGATCGAATTGATCGGAGTGTGGGACACCGTCAAATCGTTGGGTATCACCGCCCCGATTCTGTGGCGGCTCAGCGTAAAGCACCACGCCTTTCACAACCATGCGCTGGGCAAACATGTACGGCATGGGTTTCACGCGCTTGCCCACGACGAGACGCGGGTGGCCTACAAGCCGGTCATGTGGGACGGCACCGAAGCGTGCAACGGTCAACGGGTAGAACAGGTTTGGTTTCCAGGGTTGCACGGTGATGTTGGAGGTCACCTGAGTGGTTATGAGGCAGCCCGTCCGCTTGCCAACATCCCACTTGTCTGGATGCTGGATAAGGCGGAAAGCTGTGGCTTGCCGTTGCCCGCTGGCTGGAAAGATCGGTTCCCTACGGATGCCAATGCGCCGTCGATGGGAAATTGGCGCGGCTATGGCAGCATGTTTATTACCAGACGGTCCCGCATCGTCGGGCAGGATCCGTCAGAGCGCATCCATGAAAGCGTCGAACAACGCTCGGCGCCTTCGGTCTTTCGGGGTTGGTTCGGCACAACCCGTGAAACCTGACGGAAATCGTGACGGTCTGGGTTGCGGCCGTTCATCGCTGTTTTGACGAGCGGGTCAATATGGCAGGTACCAGGATTGTCAACATTAACAGACGCCCCACATGACAGGCGGCAACAAAGCCGGGATTGGCGCCAAGAACCGCCCCCATGACAATCATGGTTTCCAGCCCGCCGGGCGCAAAGGCCACCAGAACATGTGCGATCGGCATCTCGAGAAGCAGCGCGGTCGGAATGGCCGCGATCAGAGCAAACAGAACCGTAAGAGCTGTTGTGGCAAGGCCAGCGGACAGGGATTTGCCAAGATGAGACAGGCTGATCCCTGAAAAACGGGTGCCAATCAGCGTTCCCATGATCACAAAGCAGGTGTTTGTAACCGCAGGCGCGAGCACGCCAGGCGCCCAATTGGACAGATGTGCAATGGCGGACACTGCCATTGCGCTGACCAACAATGCGGCGGGCACGTTCATGCGCTTGAGTAGCAACCCAACGACAAGAGCGACGCCAAACAGCGCCACGGCATAGTGGACCTGCATGATCTGCCCGGCGGGCAGAAAGCCGGCCTCCACATTGATCCCAAAGAACAGAGCAACAAAAGGCACACATAAGGTCAGTGCCAGCAGTCGAACCGATTGAACGACAGCCACTTTGGTTATGTCGATGCCAAGGCTTTCGCTTAGACTGATGACGAAACTCAGATGGCCCGGCGACGCCGCCAGAACCGCGCTGCGCTCATCAAATCCAAAGATGCGCCGCAAAAGTTCCCGGCAGGCGATCAGGGTTGCAATCAGCATGAGCGCAAGGAAAGCGAAGGCCAGCGGCCAGTTGAGGAACGCCTCTGCTGTTTCTGGGGCTACGCCAGAGCCAATGCCGATGCCGATGAAGACAAAGGTGATATCCCGGACCAGCGGTGTGATTTCAAATCGGACGCCGGCGAGGCCGATTGCGCTGATCGCGATGGCCGGTCCGGTCAGAAGAAAAACCGGCAACCCCAGCATATACCCAATCGCCGCGCCCGCGGCGCCGGCAGCGATTGTGTAAAATGTGACAAACAGGTCAAAAGGGCGGGGAAGGTAAGTCATGGTTCCTTGGCTAACATTCCTGCAGATGGGCTGGAAGAGGTTGCTGATTTGCAAGTCCTGCGAACCCATCAAATTCACATCTCTATATGGCCTATGCTTATCCAATCTCGCAAGCAAACCCAATGCCGCGCGGCGGCTATGTTCACGTCTGTGTACCACCTGGATTGGACGTGGAGGGGCCTAAACCAAAGTTGCAGATCGCTAAACCATCAGACGAATTCTGCGATCTGCAACTCCCGGTGGATATCGAAAAGCGGCAGGGCACCCAATATCGATCTGGTGGCGCAGGACGCTGCACATCTAGAACCCAAGACTATATCAAAGGATATCACCATGAAATCAGGCATCATTTCCACACTCGCAATCTGTGTCGCTCTGACGTTCCCAATCGCGGGTGCAATGGCAGCGGGTGACAAAGTCGAACTCACCGATGAAGTGACCCAAAGGATTCAAACTAAGCTGACCGCAGAAGGCTATGAGGTCGGGAAAATCAAGATCGAAGACGGCCTTTATGAAGCTTACGCCAAAAAAGACGGGCAGCGATTTGAGGTGTTTCTGGATGCAGCGCTTGAGATCGTGCGCACTGAAATCGACGATTAATCACATCGGAAAACTGCTGCGGTGGCCGCGCGCCATCGCGGCACCACAAGCGACAGGGGAAGAGTATGAAAAAGGTAAAAGTTTGGGACCCGCTCGTGCGTGTATTTCACTGGGCGCTTGTTGGTTTTTTCACTGCCAACGCTCTCATCGTGGACGATGACAGCGACCTCCATATCTGGATCGGATACGCAGTGGCCGCCCTCATTGCAATTCGCATCATATGGGGTTTTGTCGGAACCAAATACGCCAGATTTGACAGCTTTCCGCCCAGTGCAACGGCAGCCTCGGGACAGCTTACCGACATTGCAACGGGCCGCAAACGCGAACACATCGGACACACCCCATTGGGGGCTTGGATGATCTACAACTTGCTGCTTGCGATATTTGTTATCTCTGTATCAGGGTACCTGATGACCACCGATATGTTTTGGGGAGTCGAATGGCCTGAAGAAGTACACGAATTCGCGGTCGCCTGGGCTGAGGTATCGATAGTCTTACATGTTCTTGCGGTCATTTTTGAAAGTGCCCGGCTAAGAACAAACCTTCCCCGCGCCATGGTGACAGGATACAAGACTATGAACTCTGATAGGTAGCCTGTTTTGATCCCCGACCTGAGCACATCCAACAAGCTGCCCTACAGTCTAATGCTGTTGATCCTCGTTCAGGTGTTATGCGCCTTCTTCTTCGCCAGCGATATCATTGCAGATTATCAAGAAGCGGGTCGGTCGGGGTCAAACCGGTTTTATCTTTCTCTTGAAGCCATAGCTACGCTGTCGATTTTCGCCGCCATCATTTTCGAGACTAAATACATTCTCGAACTTCTACGGCGCAAAGCCCATCTGGAGCGCAACATGTCAGTCGCCTCTGCGGCAATGAACGAAGTGATCCTGGCCCATTTCCAAAGCTGGACTCTGACGCCATCCGAAACAGATGTGGCCAACTTCTTGGTTAAAGGATTGGGGATTGCAGAGATTGCGCAAATGCGCGGCAGTGCCGAGGGAACCATCAAGTCGCACCTCAATTCCATCTACCGCAAATCTGGAGCACACAATCGGGGCGAGGTTTTAAGCCTGATTATTGACAGCCTGATGGACAGACCAAAAAGCCGCCCTTGGTAGTTTAGCGACTTAGAAAAGGCTGTTCGAGTTTGTTAACACCCTGCTTTGGCGAGAATTCGAAAACGGCATGGTGCTAAAATCGGCTCAATTTCCGCGGTCATTCACGTGGCTGGCTCAGAATGGGTATGATGTCATCATCGCCATCACTCTGGAGTTGCTGATCAAACTGCAACAAGAAGGCAAATGCTCTGCAATTGTTACGCAACGTCGCGCAGTTCAACCCGTGGGGTTACGCCCAGAGCATGACACACATCACGAGTGAGATCGGGGCGGTTCAATGTGTAGAAATGTAACGCATCCACATCACCGTCAATCAGATCACTGCACAATTCGGCGCAGACCGCAGTCGCCAGCAAATCGCAACGATCATCCCGTACAGCTTTGTCAAATGCATCATCCAGCCACACAGGAACTTTCGCGCCACAACGCAGCGCAAATTTTCGCGCGCCGACCCAGTTTTCAATCGGCAAAATGCCGGGAATAATCGGCGCTGTGATCCCCGCGGCAGCGCAAGCATCGCGGAATCGAAAGAACGTTTCCGCTTCAAAAAAGAACTGGGTGATTGCCTCGGTGGCGCCAGAGTCCAACTTGCGTTTCAGCCAGTCGATATCAGCCTTGAGGTCTACCGCCTCGGGATGCTTTTCGGGATATGCACCCACACGGATGTTGAATTTACCGGTATCAGCCAGCGCACTGATCAGTTCACAGGCGTTTTCGAATCCATCCGGATGAGGCGTGAAACGGGTGGTTCCTTTGGGCGGATCCCCCCGCAGCGCGACGATGTCAGTTACCCCGGCTGCCGCAAAATCGGCTGCAATTTGCAGCGTTTCGGCGCGGGTTGCATCGACACATGTCAAATGCGCCGCAACGTTCAGCCCAGAGGCGTCGTGTAGTGTCGCGACTGCGTCGCGCGTCAGATCGCGTGTGGTTCCGCCTGCGCCGTAGGTGACAGAGACAAAGCGCGGGTCAAGCGGTGCCAAAGATTGCACCGTATCCCAAAGGCGGAATGAGCCTGCCAGGTCTTTGGGTGGGAAGAACTCAAACGAGATTGCGGGGGTCTGGGACGCGGACATAATTGGGCACCTTTGATTTGTTGAACCCTTGTCGCACTTGCCTGATTGTGAGACAATTTCATAATATTCAAGAACAACATGAGCTGGACCACAAATACATGCATATTGAGTTTCGCCACCTGCGCACGATTAAGGCCATTCATGAGGCCGGTGGATTGGCCCGCGCTGCCGAACAATTGCACATCACGCAGTCCGCCTTATCTCATCAGATCAAAGGATTAGAGGATCAAGCCGGGATCGAATTGTTTATCCGCCGCTCAAAGCCGATGAAACTGTCCGCTGCCGGCCATCGACTGCTTCGACTGGCCGAGGCGGTTCTGCCGCAACTTGAGGCGATGCAAAACGAATTTGCCAATTTGCGTGGTGGCAAGACAGGCCGATTGCACATCGCCATCGAATGCCACGCCTGTTTTGAATGGCTTTTCCCGGTGCTGGAAGAATTCCGCAAAAGATGGCCTGACGTTGATGTAGACATCCGTCCTGGTCTGGCATTTGACGCGATGCCCGCGCTGGACAAAGAAGAAGTGGATCTTGTTGTGTCGTCCGATCCCGAAGATCTGCCCGGCGTCGAATATGTGGAACTGTTTGATTACGCACCGGTTTTTGTGGCTTCTTCTGCTCATCCGTTGGCCGCAAAAGCCTTTGTCGAAGCAGAAGATTTTCGCGGCCAGACGCTGATTACATACCCGGTAGAGCGGACCCGATTGGATGTTTTCAGCCAGTTGCTGATCCCGGCCAAGGTGGAACCAGCCGCGATCAGACAGGTGGAACTGACGGCTGTCATATTGCTGCTCGTGGCCTCCAATCGTGGCGTATCGGTATTGCCTGACTGGGTGGTGCGCGAGGTCAAGTATAGCTCTGATTACGTGACACGGCCGTTGACCGCAGCAGGTCTCACCCGCCGTCTGTACGCCGCGGTTCGGAGCGACGACCGGCTCAAGCCGTTCATGGCTGATCTGATCCGCCTCGCGCGGGTTGAAGCGCGGAAATTGCAGGCCCAGTGACGGCTCCAGCGATGGGCACCTACCAGACATTCCAAGACTAAACTGGGTTAAGTCCGCTGCCCCTTGGCAATTGCCTGCGGCCGACGTATACGCGCGTCCTGACGTGACAGGAGCCCATGAATATGGTCGGTAGTGCAAATCTCAACATAATGATCAAAACCGCCCGCAAAGCGGGTCGTGCTCTGGCCAAGGACTTTCGCGAGGTCGAAAACCTGCAGGTGTCGATGAAGGGCGCGGGAGATTTTGTTTCCAAGGCGGACATTTCGGCCGAAAAAATTATCAAGGACGAGTTGATGAGCGCACGGCCAACCTATGGCTGGCTGGCCGAAGAGGGCGGTGAGGACGAGGGGACAGACCCGACCCGCCGCTGGATCGTCGACCCTTTGGACGGCACAACAAACTTTCTGCACGGGCTGCCGCATTGGGCCGTATCGATCGCTCTGGAACACAAAGGTCAGATCGTCGCTGGTGTGATCTACGATGCTTGCAAGGACGAACTGTTTTTTGCTGAAAAAGGCGCAGGTGCCTGGATGAATGAGACACGGCTGCGGGTGTCTGGCCGCAGCAAGATGATCGAGAGTATTTTTTCGACGGGCCTGCCTTTTGCCGGCCGAGCCGATTTGCCAGCGACCTTGCAGGATTTGGCGCGTTTGATGCCGACCTGCGCCGGCGTGCGGCGATTTGGGGCAGCGGCGCTTGATTTGGCGTATGTGGCTGCGGGGCGCTATGACGGGTACTGGGAGCGTGGTCTGAAACCGTGGGACATTGCGGCTGGCGTCATCATTGTACGCGAAGCAGGCGGATTGGTCGAACCTCTGGCGCCCTCAGGCGACATCGTCGAAGGCGGCGCTCTAATCTGTGCAAACGGACCAATTTTTAATAGCTTTTCCAAGGTGATACGCGGCTAAGTTCCAGTCCTTGTGACTGGTACCAAGGCAGCACACAGCAGCGCCCCCTATTTGCGGCGCCCTTTTGGAATACGGCTGGGGCTGAACTTATATCGCGCTTCTGGATGGGGCGGGTGACCCTCTGTCTCATACCAGAAATCACGCCCGCCATGACGCAGCCAAATTGGAAGTGTCAGCAGGATTCCGACCACAAACCCACCTGCGTGGGCCCAGTGCGCAACACCATCGCCTGTTGGGTCAGACAGCAATCCGCCGACAAATTGCATCACAAACCACAGCGCCAGCATGAGCCAGGCCGGGATCGGCACGATACGAATAAAGATGATTAGAATCAGCAGGATATCGACCTTGGCCTTTGGGAACAGCAAAAGATAGCCTCCCATTACACCGGCAATGGCCCCCGACGCGCCAACCACAGGGACGTGTGAACCCGGTGCGGACAGAATGTGGACAGCAGACGCGCCCAGACCGGCCAATATATAAAACAGAAGAAATCGCACATGGCCCATCTCGTCTTCGATATTGTCGCCGAATATCCACAGGAACAGCATATTTCCGGCCAAGTGCAGCCAACTGCCGTGCAGGAACATTGACGTTACGAGAGTCAGGCCACCGTCACCTTGCACAACGCGCGCCGGGATCATCGCCCAATTAAAATAGAAGGTGTTGATGGCACGTGCGTCGTTTGTAATGCTGACATAGCTCAGGAAAATTCCGATATTGAGCAGCATAAGCGCATAGGTGACAAATGCGGTGCGTCCTGACGGGTTATGATCACGTATCGGAAACATGCGCGCACGCTGCGGGCAAACCGCCTGAGCGTCAAGCGACTGTTTGCTTGCAGAAAAACGATCCGGGTTGTTCCCGGATTGCTTCCATTATCGCTTACGCCGCGCCGCCCAATAGTGCTGTGTTGCCGCCTGCCGCTGTTGTGTCAACGCATACGTGCCGCTCGGCGCGCACTCTGCCTAGGTCAGGCAGACCGGGGATTAACGGGATGATCGGTCCGTCTCGATTGGACAGTGCCTTTTCGATATTGCGCCCTGTCTCGGGGTCGCCCCACCAAAGCACGCCGGAGATACCGTCGAGCGCAATCAGGATGTCTGGTGCAAGGTGCCCCGTGGTCTTAACCGCGTTACCGCCAAGCGCTGTCACGGCATCTACCTGCGCCTGCGCTGCGTCCGCACCCGGACCCATACACAAAAGCGGCGGCCGCACGGACGTGCTCAGGCGGTTGGATTCGCCGGTTGGACCGGGCAGCGTCACCGTTTCAATGGTTTTGGGCAAAGGCACGGAAATGCGGATGGTTTTTGGGTCCATCGCATTGCTCCAACTGCCGTTGGTGTTTTGTACATCCGGTGCTCCAAAGCGCGGCAAGTAGTTTGGTCCGCCCGCTTTTGGCCCGGTTCCAGAAAGCCCTTCTCCGCCAAACGGCTGGCTGCCTACAATCGCGCCGATCTGGTTGCGGTTCACGTAGATGTTGCCAGCGTGAATACGGTCAGCCACATGCTGAACCCGGTCATCAATCCGGGTCTGCAGCCCAAATGTCAGCCCGTACCCTGTCGCGTTGATCGCATCCACAACCGCATCAAGCTGATGGGATTTGAAGGTTGCGATATGCAGAACCGGACCAAAGATCTCTCGTTTCAGATCGGCGATACCGTTTACACGGATGAGTGTTGGGGCGATGAATGTGCCCTTGGCAGGGGCAGTAAACTCTTTGACAATGCGCCCCTCCTGACGCGCTAATTCGATGTGTGCTGCAATGCCCGCTTTGGCAGTTTCGTCAATCACAGGGCCACTGTCCGTGCTCAGCGCCCACGGGTCTCCCAAAGACAGCTCATCCATTGCGCCGGTCAGCATTTCGGTGAAACCCTCTGCGATGTCTTCCTGAACATAGAGACATCGTAAGGCTGAGCAGCGTTGGCCCGCGGATTGGAAGGCGCTTTCGATCACGGCTGTGACAGCCTGTTCAGGAAGAGCAGTGCTGTCCACGATCATTGCATTCAACCCGCCGGTCTCTGCAATCAGCGGGGTGCCAGGTTTCAGATTCTTTGCCATTGTTGCTCGAATCTTCAGCGCGGTCGCCGTGGAACCGGTGAAGGCCACGCCATTTATGCGCGCATCTGAGGTCAAAGCCGCCCCGACATCCCCCTTGCCGGGCAAGAGCTGCAATGCAGATGTCGGCACACCGGCACGGTGCAGCAACTGAACCGCCAAATGGGCAGTGAGCGGAGTTTGCTCGGCCGGTTTGGCCAGCACAGCATTTCCCGCTGCCAATGCCGCGCCGATCTGGCCTGAGAAAATCGCCAGCGGGAAGTTCCAGGGTGAGATGCAGGTGAAAAGGCCAGCTGGCGCGGTTGCCGGTGCGTTCGCGCCGTAATAGCGCAGAAAATCGACGGCTTCGCGAAGCTCAGCCACACAATCGGGCAGGGACTTGCCGGCCTCGCGGGCCAAAAGTGCAAAAAACTCTCCGTAATTCTCTTCATAAAGGTCTGCCGCGCGGGCCAGCGCGGCCCCGCGTTGGCCCGCATCGGCGGCCCATGGCGCTGCGTGCACAAGAGCCATTTCGATGTCCTTGGTACTGGCGGCAGCAACGCTGCCCGGGCTGTCCGTTGGGTCAGCGGGGTTGATCAACTCCAGCGCTGCTTGTGGATGGGGTGACTTTGCCAGCAGAGGTGCAGCGGTCCATTTATGGCTCCTGAAGGGTGCGCGCGCGGCCTCTATCGCAGCCAGGGTAGGTGCGTGTGTCAGATCAAAGCCTTTGGAGTTTATGCGTTCCGGCTGATAGAGATCCGGTCCGGCAGGGATTGGGTGACCTGACGCTGAGAGCTGTTCAAACGGGTCCGCGGCGACCACTTCGGGCGCGACAGAGTCGTCGACAATCTGGTTCACAAACGAACTGTTGGCGCCGTTCTCCAGCAGGCGACGCACGAGGTAAGCCAGCAGATCACTGTGCGCTCCGACCGGCGCGTAGTTGCGGCACCGGGTCTGATTGGCATTCAAGACAATGTCATGTAATGCTTCACCCATGCCGTGTAAGCGTTGGAATTCAAACAAATCTTTGTCACCGGACATGTGTAGAATTGCGGCAACGGTATGGGCGTTATGGGTTGCAAATTGTGGATAAATCCGATCCGTCATGCCCAGCAATTTACGCGCGTTAGCAATATAAGACACGTCCGTGGCTGCCTTTTGTGTAAACACAGGAAAGCCATCGACGCCTTCAACCTGAGCGCGCTTGATTTCCGTATCCCAATAGGCGCCTTTAACAAGGCGGACCATAATCTTGCGATCAGCGCGGACTGCCATATCGTAGAGCGTGTCAATCACCCGTCCCGCGCGCGGGCCGAAGGCCTGAACAACCACGCCAAAACCCTCCCATCCGGCCAGCGCGGGTTCACTCAGTACCGCATCAATGACATCCAATGAGAGCGAAAGCCGATCCGCCTCTTCCGCGTCGACGTTCAACCCCATGCCTGCCGATTTGGCGAGCAGCGCGAGAGAGCGCAAGCGTGGCACCAATTCGGCCATGACCCGGTCCTCTTGGGCCACCTCGTAGCGGGAATGCAAGGCTGAGAGTTTGACGGAAATGCCGGGATTTGAGCGGATGTCAGCATGTACGCAAGCCGTGGCAATGGCGGAGATCGCCCGGCTGTAGCTGAGATGATAACGCTTTGCATCCCGGTCGGTTCGCGCCGCTTCGCCCAGCATGTCGTAGCTATAAGTGTACCCCTTGGCCTCCATTTTTGCGGCGCGTTCCATGGCTGCGGTGATATCTTCGCCCAGCACGAATTGACGCCCCATTTCTTTCATCGCGCGGCCGACGGCCGTGCGGATCACCGGCTCACCCAAACGTTTGATTGCACTGCGCAAGTGGCCGACCGGGCCCGGTTTGTCGTCTTGCAAGACACGCCCGGTCAGCATCAACGCCCAGGTTGAGGCGTTGACCAAAGATGACGTGGAGTGGCCCAGATGTTTGCCCCAGTCCGACGGCGCAATCTTGTCCTCGATCAGCGCGTCAATTGTGTCAGCATCAGGCACCCGCAATAGCGCCTCGGCCAAACACATCAGCGCCACGCCTTCTTCGGTGCTCAGCCCGTATTCCGCCAGAAACACTTCCATCATACCCGGGGCAGAATGCGATCGGATTTTGCGCACAAGATCAGCGGCGTCAGCGCAGATTTTCGCGCGTTCTGTCGACGGCAAATCAGCCTGCGAGATGAGGTTCTGCAAGACCAGGTTCTGATCAGCATAGGTGTCAGAATCAAGGATCATTCGACGTGATGTGTGGGGCGCGTGAGCCATGGTTCTCTCCGTTATTTTGGTATAGTGTATTGCAAGATTGGCAGTCGGTTTGACCAAAGAAGGGATGGCTGACAGTCTTTTGACCTGAAATATGAGGACTTGTTAATGCAATTGGATGTAGTTGATCTGGATCGGTTTGACCGAGCGATTGTGCAGGTTCTGTCTGGCGACGGCAGAATGTCGATCACGGAGCTTGCAGGGCGCATCGGGCTGTCAAAATCACCTACTCAGGCGCGATTGCGCCGGCTGGAGGAAACCGGTGTCATTGCTGGTTACCGCGCATTGGTAGATCCAATCCGTTTGGGGCTGGATCACGTTGCATTTGTCGAGGTGCGGCTGAACGATACACGAGAGTCAGCGCTTGGGGCGTTCAATGCCGCCGTGGCAAAACTGCCAGAGGTCGAGCAAGCCCATATGATTGCCGGGAATTTTGACTATCTTCTAAAGGTTCGTACGTGCTCGATGGCTGACTACAGGGCGGTTCTGGGAGAGAAGATTTCGACCCTTCCTCATGTCTCTGGCACCTCGACCTATGTGGCGATGCAGGCGGTGAAAGAGGTAGGGTTGGGCGAAATTACCTGAACTAACCGCAAAAACGTGAAGGTCCCATGTCTTGACGTCTGGCGCCAGCGCACCATCATATGGCGCATGCGACTGCTTTTCACTGTGTTGGCCCTGGCCGTTCCTCTTGCAGCAAATGCCTGTCCCGACCTGCCGGACCGATCTGCTGCTATGGCGGCTCTTGTCGACGCGGCCCGCGCCGCGCCCAATGAGATGAAGGGACGCGAGATCGGTCGACAGATGTGGGACATTTGGGCGGTTGCACCTGACACGCAAGCGCAGGCCATTCTCGACAGGGGGCTGGCCCGGCTGTCTGGCTATGATTATCTCGGCGCAATTTCTGATTTTGACAAACTGATTGCCTATTGTCCCGACTATGCGGAAGGCTATAATCAGCGTGCTTTTGCATATTTTCTGAGTGGCAATTTCGACGAGTCTGTCATCAGCCTGGACCGTGCCCTGGACCTAAACCCGGGTCACGTTGCGGCGCGGGCAGGCAGGGCATTGTCCCTGATGCAACTGGGCCGGCTGGACGAGGCGCGGGTGGAATTGATGGCTGCTCTGGAGCTAAACCCGTGGCTCTCCGAGCGCGCACTGGTGGCGCCAGGCGGGGCGCTTGCACCGGCGGGCAAAGATATCTGAGCTCCGCCTTATTCTGCTACTTTACACTTGCCCCGGAGCCGCTATTGTCCCGCGCTGGCGTGCGTTGTGGACCGGCAGATATTCTGATCCAATCTCGATCCACTGCAGACGTTTTGAAGACAACGCCAGATGCGGGCGTGATGGAATGGTAGACATACCAGACTTAAAATCTGAGGGGCGAATGCCCGTGGGGGTTCGAGTCCCCCCGCCCGCACCATTTTTGAAATTTAGACAAGCATTTATATAACGTTAGAGGTAGGCGCGTTTATTGTTCCCCACCTATTCCCCAAAATCGCTTGGTATAGAATGATACAATATAGGCCACCGACGTAGCGAATTTGAGCGCGTCATGCAGTGAATCGAATGCACGGTCAAAGAGCATGTGGTGCCGATGAAACAGAACCCAATACCCGCTCTGTCTCAGCTCCTGAGGCGACGCGTGAGCGGATGGTGAACTGGCTCGAGTATACCATCCGGCGTGACGAAGGATTTGACGAACTGCCCAAATATCCCGGCAATAAGGCCCCGCCCGGGTCCCTCAGAGATACGTGACCTCAGAGGGATAGGCTCTTTGTTTTACTCATTCTTCTGCCTCGTTTTGCTCATGGTGGACTGCCTGCGCCAAGACGAAGGCGATACGGCGGGCCAGTTCAATTGGGGACGTTTCTTTAGTCTCGATGGGACCACCTTCGCGGCCCGTCAGTTCTTTCCTGTCAGCGAGACCGAGATCCCGCGAAATCAGATTTGCATTGAGCAACCCGGTGGCGGCGGCTTCGAATTTTTGGGTAAAGATAGCAGACTCAGCGGTGGCGATGACTTCGCTTAGGTCGGCACGGTCTTTGCGCCATGCGCGCCATGTTTCGTCAGTAGACACCGAGAAACAGGCACAGCGCTCTGAGCGCAAAGGCACGCACAGGCGCAACCGGTTCATGCTTGGTCTCACCTTGGTAGGGCACCAGAGTGTCCGAATGCAGCGGGTTGGCCGTCGCCCAATCAAAGTATTCACAACATGCGACCCAAGGACTTTCTGCGCCCTCAAACACACGGGGGCGCCCGTGGCACGCCCTGTCCCGCCAGATAGCGTTGCGGGGTGCGAACGTGCCGTCGTCTTCTCTACCATCGTGAGCGTTAGTCATGTCATCCTCGGGAGGTAATATAATACCCCATTTATCTTTGCATGTCACGCCGATTTATCCGGGGTCAATGATGGGGGGGCAGCAGAAAGATCAGGCATATTCAGGTATTCTGGGGGGTGTCTTTCCCGCGTAGACCGTCTCAATTAGAGCGTCTGCAATGTATGGTTTTCGCATTCACGTCGAAATATACTTG
>CBDTVL010000064.1:0-16366 GCA_965363755.1 uncultured Sulfitobacter sp. | reverse complement strand
CCATAAAGATCGACCGACGTTTTTTGCGACCTTTCTGAGCCTGCTCCGGTCGAGAATTTTTAGGTCTCGCGGTTGTTAACGCGCTCCGCGTTCGAATGAGCAGAACCAATGTCACGCTGCCCCGGAACGACTGTGTTGCCGGCATCAGCTTTTTGACGGCAGTCCAAGGCGATGCCGCCGCGCAATACCAGGCCCGGAAATACCAAGTGCGGGAATGTGGAGGTTAGCTTTTTCCAAAGCCGCACTCGAGCCACTGCCTATCCGCATCATCCATCAGGTCTGAAAAACGAGCGTGATAGGCCATGAGTTCATCTTTACTTAGCCGCCCTTCCCACTTGTTGCTGGTTCCGGTGTCAAAGAAATCTGCTGGGTCCGTAAATGCGCTGTCTGTTGGTTGAGCCGTCTCGCGCGTGACCTGCTTCATGTGCCCAAAAGAGCTTGCCTGAACAATGGCGCTGAGCAGAGAGTCCGCAGGCTCAAGTCCTAATATCTCTGCAAATCGCATGATTTGTTTGCGTGGGTTCCGTTTCATGTCTGCATAGTGAAAAAAGTGAACATTTGGCAGATGCGCCCAGTCGCGAAACGATTGGTAATGACAACAGATTGAGGCAAGCGTCAGGTCATCTGTCCCCATGTCCGTCGCCGGATTATGCAGAAATCGCTTGAAGCTTGCAGCCGGGCTTTCCGGAAAGAGGAAGTCCAGCCACAGTGAGTCATTCCAGACTGCGCGATCAGCCACGGCCTGCTGGTGGATGAGCATCATCAGGATTGCCTGACTCCACGTCGTGCCTGACTTCGGCGGCGTGCTCAACACAACATCACCCGACCGAAGCTGAAATTGGTCCCAAATCTCTGTATTGGTGCACGGGCCGAGGTAATCACGGCTGCGTATCGGCAATTCTTTCGGCATCGCTCAGCTCCTTTTTTCGGCAGGCTAGTGCAAGGAGGTGGTTGTAAAGCGGCCTTTGTTGTCTGTGCCGCACAGGCCGCTCAACCGGATCCGTTCAGAGCCCTGCAAAGCAGGTTTGAAAACAACGCGCAGCAGCCTTGTTCGCCCAGCTTTCATTGGCCAACCCACTGCGGCTTCAAATCACTCTACAGTAATTGTGATCACCTCGGACATAACAGGTGTTTTGTGCGCCACATGCCCCAAGTCTCCGAGCACGAGCTGCAAGCTGTGGGAGCCCGGGGCCAGTTCAAGTGTGACTTCGGTCTGGCCCCCGCCAAAATGCATGTGGTGCTCATCTGATGGGATACCGTTGGTCAACTCGTCCGCACCATCTTCACCCAAACCTAAAGGCGGCCGATTAATCAGCAGGTGATGGTGACCAGTGTTGTCTTTTTCGGTTCCGGCGGGCGCAACACCCATGCCAGATAGCCCAAAAACGATTGTGACAGGTGATGCAACTGTTGCGCCATCCTGCAGATTCGCGAAGTAAACTTTTGCGTCAGGGTTAGACGGTGTGTCCTGCGCATACGCAGGCAACGCCAATGTCCAAAGGGTCGCAACGGTTGCAAGCAAGTGTTTCATAACTGGGGACCTTACGTTTTGGAATAAATTAATCAGACAAGCAGGTTACGGTCTGGATTCAGGTAATACACTGCACGCGAAGGTCAAGAAATTGCAACCATTCGTTGTTTCCGCGCTACGAACGATAGACTAAAAACCGCGATATTATCCCACAAGTGCCCCGTTTTTGCCCAGATTGGGCGACATAAGCTCACCTCAAGCAATGAATTTTGAGGAAACAGTATGGATCGTCTGACAGAGATGGAAGC
This sequence comes from uncultured Sulfitobacter sp., assembly GCA_965363755.1. Classification (GTDB taxonomy): domain Bacteria; phylum Pseudomonadota; class Alphaproteobacteria; order Rhodobacterales; family Rhodobacteraceae; genus JL08. The sequence goes on along the minus strand of CBDTVL010000064.1, from coordinate 14,587 downwards.
CTTCGCCACGGTTGTGGATCAAGGTGGCTTTACAGATGCTGCCAAGAAGATGGGAATTTCAAAATCTGCTGTTTCCAAACACGTCTCAAGCCTTGAAGCACGCCTAGGCGCGCGCCTTCTGAACAGGACAACCCGCCGTGTCAGCCCGACCGAGATTGGCCTGGCGTATTATGACCGCGCCCGCCGCGTCTTAAATGACGCCGGCGAAGCTGATGCACTGGTAACATCAATGCAATCCGCGCCATCTGGCTTGCTGCGGATCAGCGTTGCCACAGATTTTGGTGTCAATCACCTCTCGCCTGTTTTGTCCGAATTCCTAGCTGATTTCCCCGATATCACCGTCAATATGGTGCTGAACAACCGATATGTTGAGCTGATCTCGGAAGGGTTTGACATGGCCGTGCGCATTGGAGAGCTGGAAGACAGCACCCTGCGCGCTCGTAAGCTGACAGAGACAACCAAACGGATGATCGCATCACCTGGCTATTTCAAGAAATATGGTCGACCAGAAAAAATCGACGATCTCAATGAACACAAGTTGTTGCATTATTCCAATCAATCCAGCGGAAATGTCTGGAAGCTGACAGCCCCCTCCGGGGAAAAGCGTCAGGTTCGCACCGCCGGTTGGCTGAGTGTGAATGACGGGCAATCGCTGCTGAACGCCGCCATTTCGGGCCTTGGCATCGCCTATTTGCCCAGTTTCTTGTATTCAGATGCGATGGAAAAAGGCCTGATCCAAGACGCGATCCCCGAATTGCCGCTCGAAACCCAAGGCATCTACGCGGTCTACCCTCCAGGCCGGTTCACCCAGCCCAAGGTGCGCGCGTTTATTGATTTTCTGGTCCACTCCTTCGCCGATAGAGGTCCTTCGGACTGGTAAGAATGTAGTTTTCCCTCGTTGCCTACTCCATTTGGCAACACCTAGGCCCCCGAACGCACTCCTCCTGAGCGACGGGGGCCTTTTTTTGGCAAGACCTCTGCACCACAAGGCGGATGCCAACTTTATTCCGAGAAAAGCAAGATCGCTTCAACACGGCGGTTCAGGTCCCGGCCTTCCTGCGTCAGGTTTGACGCGACTGGGGCCAGATACCCCATTCCCTCGGCCTGCATTTGCCACCGCGGTATCGCGTAAACACCGACCAGACGCTCCACAACAGACTGGGCGCGACGTTTGGACAGCAGAATGTTGCTGCTCAGCGCACCCTGACTATCTGTGTGTCCAACCAACGCAATTTTGATGTCGGGGTTATTGGTCAGATAAGCGGCAAGAGATTCAAGGCTGGCAAATTCTCCATTGCTCAAATCCGAGGACCCTGTGTTGAAGCTGAGATCTGGGAGTATGACGTGGCCTTGTTCCATGAGTTTTGTTGCCAAATTGGCTGCAGAGTCAGATGTATTTTGGGGCGAAGGCTCAGGCGATCCGTTTGCAGGGCGGACGGTCACCGACTCTCTCTGACCTGCGTGTACGATCTGGACGAATCCAGCAGTGCTCGAACGGCTTACCAACAATGTAATGACCTCACCAAGTGCCTCAATCGGGCCGCTAACTGCGGCTACAAAACGATAGTCACCTATGTCGACATACATGCCGGGCGCAGGCAGGACTTCGGTTGCAAAGCGAAAATCAAAACCGCCACAGGCATCAGAAGCGCAGTCAAACAGAATGGTGAATCCTGCATCCGTCAACTGGGACCGCAGGGGTGCAAGAATCTGCAGCGTTGTCAGGTCTGACCCTTCAATGCGCCAAGCCTGTGTGTTTATCTGTCCCTCGATGGTTCTGGCTGGGATTATCCCATTTTCAAAACCACCCAATGCCACGTCATAACTGCCCAGAACAACATCCCGTTCTACTGTCTGCCGGGCATTGACTGGCAAGCTCAAGTCCGCAGCGAACACCGGTAGCGCCCAAGCCGAAAGAGTTATGAGGGCAAGCGAACGTATCATCGGTTCTGTGCGTGATACTCTTCATTTGGGCGCATAGCTGTTGCGCTGGCCACCCGATTGGTCATGTTGAAAAATCCAGCCACGTTAGCGATGTCCCAAATGTCGCGATCACTGAATCCGACGTCACGCAGCACCTGCCTGTCGGTTTCTTCGATTGTCGCACTTGCGGCCGTCATCAGCGCTGCAAAGTCGAGCATCGCGCGCTGCCGTGCATTCAGATCGGCAACACGGTAATTCATCACCAGCGCCTCGCCCAGCGCCGGACTGCCAGACAACTGCCGCACGGCCTGCCCATGCGCAACGAGACAATAGAAGCATTTGTTGATAGATGAAACGACAACGGCAATCATCTCGCGTTCAAGTTTACTCAGACCGCTGGGTGCCAGCATAAGGTCATTGTACATCGGCGTGAACGCATTTAGTTTATCAATATCAAAGGCATAGGCCTGCAACACATTTGGAACCATGCCCAGTTTTTCTCTACAGATATCAAAGTATTTCTGCGTCTCTTCAGGCAACGGCTCGACCATCGGCAGGTTAAGAGCGGTAGCTAATTTTGTATCTGTCACGGGCTGTCTTTCTGTTCGGTTAGGTGGCGATAATGGTAGTGTCCCACAATGGACATGCCTAAGGAAGAGTAGAGCCGGTTGGCACCCTCATTTGCGTCAGTACACACGACTGAAAGCGTGTGCGCACCGTGTTTGGCAGCCCAAAATGCCGCCGCGCGCATGATCCACGCCCCCATGCCCTGACGCCGTTGATGCTCCAATATTTCGATCGCATGAACCATGGCCGTCGCTTCGTGGATGGCAACATAAGCCGCGGCAGCGGGATGCTCATTGAGCCTCCCCAGCAGGCTGATCTTCGGGCCAATTGCTCGGCGCATAACGTCGATCCGCGCAGGCCCGATCCCGCCTGCCTGCCAAATCTCAAGCATGATGGACAGTGGCTCCCATATCTCAAAAACAGTCACCCGGGGCAGTCTTATTTTTGTCAACTCCGCCACTCGACACGCGTAAACTGTTACCGGATCGAGCAAAGCATACCCGCGCGCTTGCAGCATCATATCCAAGGCCTCATCTCCATCGCGGATCAAGAAAAGCGGCGGTTGCCCGATGCTGGCCAGCCCGGCTTCGGCAAGCGGAATATCGGCTTTTCCAACGTGCCCGTTTGCGGTCGCCGCAGAAACCCTCTTGCCACCGCCCTGCCCGTCTCGCAGGATCCATGGGCCGACAGGTAGCATACGCGCGGCTGGCCACGTCTTGTCTATCACATCAAACAGCGGCGCATCGGTCATGCAGGGAAAATCGCAGCCAGCCGCACCATCGCAGCGTCTACCTGCGCCCCGTCACTGCCTCGGATCACGATATTGGACCCAAACGCCCCGTTTTTCTGGAATGGGTAAGAGCCAATGGCGAGGCCCGGGAAATCTGACGCCAGATCCGCTAATGGTCCGGCGATATCACCTTCGCCGCGATGGATACGCAAGGTTTGCGATAGCAAGGGTGCACCACCCGTCAATGTCGGCAGGACACTTGCCACCATAGCCTGAAACACCAAAGGCACGCCCGCCATCACATGAACATTGCGCAAAGAGAACCCCGGCGCGACCGACACCGGATTTTCAATTAATTTTGCCCCGTCCGGGATGCGCGCCATCCGAAGCCGGGCAACGTTCAGCTCTAGACCAGATTTGGTGTAGTGCGCGGCCAGCAAAGCGCGTGCATCGTCACGAATATCAATATGGGTCGCAAACGCTTTGGCAATGCAATCGGCTGTAATATCATCATGCGTCGGGCCGATTCCGCCGCTGGTGAACACGTGATCGTAGGCTGCACTTAACGCCTGAACAGCTGTGACGATGGCATCGGGATCGTCGCTGACAACGCGAACCTCACGCAAATCAACGCCGTGTTTTGTCAGCTCTCCCGCCAGATAATGCATGTTTGCATCGCGGGTCCGGCCTGACAGAATTTCATCTCCGATGACCAGCATCGCGGCGGATGGATTCGACATGATGGCTTCCTTGATTGGCTGTAAGTGCAGGTATAGGGGTGTCTCATGCGCTTTCAAACCCCACTTGTGCCTGCAACGCTGATCCGACGCTACAAACGATTTCTGGCCGATTGCCGGTTGGACGACGGGCGAGAAATCACTGCCCATTGTGCCAATCCCGGATCGATGATGGGGCTGGCAGAGCCGGGCACAAAAATTTGGTTAGAACCTAACGATGACCCAAAGAAGAAACTGAAATTTGGCTGGCGATTGGTTGATCATAAAAACGGCCACTTCACTGGCGTGGATACAGCCGTGCCCAACCGCGTTCTGGGCGACGCCCTACGCGGCCAACAGATCGCGGATCTCGACACATACGGCAACATACGGGCCGAAATGAAATACGGAACCAAGAGCCGGATTGACTACTTTCTTACGCAAGAGGGTTTGCCCGATCTTTATCTCGAGATCAAAAGCGTGACGCTGTCGCGCCAGCCGGGACTCGCCGAATTTCCTGATAGCGTTACCGCCCGTGGGACCAAACATCTCGGAGAGCTTCAACAGATGGTCAGCAAGGGGCACCGCGCTGCGATGCTTTATCTGGTTCAGCGCACGGATTGCATAACATTCGATCTGGCGCGTGACATTGACCCAACTTATGCGGTAGCGTTTGACGCAGCGCGTCAGGCTGGGGTTGAAATTTATTGCTATGGTACCCAGATTACTCCGCAGCATGTGAAGATGGGCCGCACAATTAAGGTTTTGGCCTAACTCACTCTGGTTCTTTTGAAATCAGCGCTATAAAAACACGTCATTGGCGCGATAATGAGGCCCGCACGTGAACAACGAACTTCGTGGCCGTCTTACAAAAGACGGCATTCGCATTTACGACAAATCAGACTTTGCTGGCATGCACGCGGCAGGGGCGCTGGCTGCGCGCATTCTGGACGATATTGCACCGCATGTGTTTGTCGGCCAGACCACCGAAAAGATTGACCGCATCATTACAGATATGGTTGACGGCGCGGGCGCCAAATCCGCCACGATCGGCTACAAGGGCTACCAGCATGCCAGCTGTATCTCGGTCAATCATGTGGTGTGCCATGGCATTCCCAATTCAACCAAAAAGCTGAAAGACGGCGACATTCTGAACATCGACGTGACGGTGATCGTTGACGGCTGGTTCGGCGATACGTCGCGGATGTATGTGGCTGGAAAGCTGCCACGAAAAGCCGAACGCCTAATCGAAGTGACCCACGATGCCTTGATGCGGGGCATCGAAGTCGTAGAACCGGGCAATACATTCGGCGATATCGGCCACGCCATCCAAACCTTTGTTGAAGGCCATCGCATGTCTGTCGTCCGCGACTTCTGCGGGCACGGGCTGGGCCGGGTGTTTCATGCGCCACCCAACGTACTGCACTACGGTCGTCCGGGCACCGGGGCAAAATTGGAAGAAGGTATGATTTTCACGATTGAGCCAATGGTCAATCTGGGGCGCCCTGAAACCAAGACCCTGTCTGATGACTGGACCGCAGTAACCCGTGACAAATCACTGTCCGCCCAGTTCGAACATTCTGTGGGCGTCACGGCAAACGGCGTCGAAATCTTTACGCTGTCGCCCGGCGCAATGTTTCATCCGACATACAAGCACGGCTAACGCGCGCAGGTCAAAGACCTGATCCGTCGCGATCCCGCTCTGCCAAAGCGTCAATTGCATCCTTGCGCAATCGGTCCAGCAGCATAGTTTCATTGCCCCATGGCATCACCGCATCGTTGATGAAGATTGGCCCGCGATAGGAAGGTCGATCGGGACCGCTGCGAGCGCTTGATCTGGCAAAATGGTTCAAGCCCCACAGACTGGATAGGGACGCAATATCCGGCATGCCGTTAGGCTAGCACAGATCCGGTGCCTTGCAAAATTGTGATATGAGTATCGCCATAGCGCCGCGTATCCAACAATGTGAACCCGTCAGGCGCCAATTGCGGCGCACTCTCTTCCCAAACGATCAAAGCCTCTGGCGCAATCCATCCCCCTGCTCGGGCACCGCTGAGTGCGACCTGCCCTAGGGACCTGCCATAGGGCGGATCGAGAAAAACCACATCACACCCCTGACCCGTGTTCGCAGACATCTTTCGCGCATCGCACCGGATCAGACGCGATTGGGATTCGGTTCGTGTAATGGCAATGTTTTGCTTGATCAACCGAGCGGCCTTCACCCCGTCATCAACAAAACTGACATAAGTCGCGCCGCGCGACAGCGCCTCGAGTCCAAGCGCGCCGGTGCCCGCAAACAGGTCCAGCACGCGGGCGCCAGTCAGCACATCAAAGTTGGACAGAACGTTAAACAGGCTCTCTCGCACACGGTCAGACGTAGGGCGCAAATGTGCGCCCGCGTCACCTTTACCTACTGACGCCAAGGAAACCCCGCGAAACTGACCCGAGATGATCCTCACAGTTTAAGCAGGGCCTTCATATCTGTCTCCGGATCGGAAATGACGTCAGGCGGCGGGGATTTCCCCGCTTCAATCAATCGTTTTCCAACCATATAGTTGCGCGCATCGTTCATCGCATCGACAGCCAAAAGCGTGTTCCCGTGATAATACCAGAATGACACAGCGCCACCGTCACCTTTGCGCGTGACAACGTGATCATAGCCAGTATTCAGCCCGGCAATCTGCAGCTTAACATCATATTGATCGGACCAGAACCATGGCTGCGGCACGTAGTCCTTGTTCGCCCCCATCAGATTGTCGGCAATCACTTCTGCTTGATCAATGGCGTTCTGAACGCTTTCCAACCGGATACGTCCGTCTTTGTAGGGGAACGAGGCGCAATCACCAGCAGCCCAGACCCGCGGATCAGATGTGCACCCTCTGGCATCGACTTCAATCCCATTATTCAGCAACAGGCCCGCAGACTCTGCTAACTGCTGCGTTGGGGTAATCCCCACACCGACGATCACAAAATCAAGCTTCAGTTCTGTCCCGTCCGTTAGGCGGGCACCGCGGACACGACCCTCGCCCAGCAATCTGTCCAGCCCAACCCCTTCGCGGATGTCGACGCCATGCGCACGATGCAAACGACGGAAATAGTTGCTGGTCTCGGGGGCAGCCACCCGTTGCAAAATCCGCTCAGCCATTTCGACCAATGTCACGTTGACGCCCAACTTGGTGGCAACTGACGCCGCCTCAAGGCCAATGTAGCCGCCGCCAACAATGAGGGCGCGGGCGCCTTTAACAAAATCCGGCGCCATACCATCCACATCTGCCAAAGTGCGCACAACATGCACACCTTCCAGTTCGCCGCCAATCGAGGCGGGCAGATGACGTGGATCGGAGCCGGTGGTCAGAACCAGCTGATCATAAGAAACCACTTCATCACCTACCGACACAGATCTGGCGTCAAGGTCAATCGAGCTTGCCGGCGCGCCCAGTTTCAGAGTGATCCCATTTTCTCCGTAAAACGACTCGGGTCGCAAAAACAGCCGCTCCAGAGCCATCTCTCCCGTCAGGTAAGTTTTGGACAAAGGTGGTCGCTGATAAGGTGGAACAGGCTCGGCACCAATCAGCGTGATATCGCCTTCAAAGCCTTTATTTCGAAGACGCACAACCAAAGAGGAACCCGCTTGGCCAGCCCCGATCACAACTATGTGGTTCATTTTGGCCGATTCCCCGCGATCATCTGTGGTCAATGCATGGTCCGAGCCTATATCGTCCCTCAAGGAAAACGCAATTGCAGTAAAGGGACAAAACATGGCGATTTCGCAAGGCGACCACCTCCCCGAAGCGACGATGGTTCAGATTGGTGCGGCAGGGCCCGAGCAAGTCAACCTGTCTGACAAGTTATCGGGGCGAAAAGTGGTCATCTTTGCCGTTCCGGGGGCCTATACACCGACCTGTCATTCGGCTCATGTGCCCAGCTTTATCCGCACTAAGGATCAGTTTGATGCAAAAGGCGTTGACGAAATCATCTGCGTCAGTGTGAACGACCCGTTTGTGATGAAAGCCTGGGGCGAAACAACTGGGGCGACAGAAGCTGGCATCTCTATGCTGTCAGACGCAGAAAGCGGTTTCACCACGGCCATTGGGATGAATTTCGATGCGCCGCCAGCGGGTCTGATGGCGCGATCCAAACGCTATGCCATGCTGGTAGAAGACGGCAATGTCACCTTGCTACAAGTAGAAGAAAGTCCCGGTGTGTGTGAGGTTTCGGGCGGAGAAGCGCTGCTTGCATCCATGTGACACTTCCAACGGCCGAATGTCCGCATGACACAACAGGGGCCTCTCGGGGCCCCTGTTTCCGTTGAATCACAAACTATCCATCTTGCGCGCAAGTTTGGCGTCAAGTGCGCTTAGTCCGTCCACGCTGTGGGTCGTCAGCACGACATTCACGGTCTTGTAGACATTGTCCCATTCAGGGTGATGATCCCATTTTTCGGCCCAGATCGCAGCGCGGGTCATCCAGCCAAATGCGTTGACAAAGTTATTGAACACAAACGTCTTGCGAATAGCGTCGCGCCCATCAACCATGGCCCAGCCGGTGTCAAATAAAGGGTCCAGCAAGGGGCCACGGGTTTCCTCAGATAATCTCTCGGTCATTCCTGTTCCTCCACATTTGCTTTCTTGAATGGGCCATAGGACGTCAATATTTCTACATCTTCCTCCACCGCTGCGCGCTCAGCCCGCAAGTATTGGGCAATTGCATCGGCAAAGCCTTTGTCGCCGACCCAATGCAACGAATGGGTCAGGCTTGGCAGGTAGCCGCGCGCCAGCTTGTGTTCTCCCTGTGCGCCAGCCTCAACCCGGCCAAGCCTTTGGGAAATCGCCAAATCAATGGCCTGATAGTAACACAGTTCGAAGTGCAGGCAGGGATGATGTTCAATGCAGCCCCAATATCTGCCGTATAACGCATCTGCGCCAACAAAGTTCAGAGCGCCAGCCACATACCGCCCCTCGCGTTTGGCCAACACCAGCGCAAGGTCATCGCGAAGATTGTCCTGTGCCAAATCAAAGAACCGGCGCGTCAGATATGGTGTGCCCCATTTGCGCGCGCCGGTGTCCTGATAAAACACCCAGAAGGCATCCCAGTGCTCTGGTTGGATCTGGTTTCCAGTAAGGACCTCAATCGTGCCCCCAAAACCTGCAGCTTGCGTTCGTTCTTTGCGAATGTTCTTGCGTTTGCGTGACGACAAAGAGGCGAGAAAGTCGTCAAAATGATTGTATCCGGCGTTAAGCCAGTGAAACTGCTGGGTGGTGCGAGCCATCAGACCCATCTGGGTGCCCGCCAATGCTTCTGACTCAGTGCAGAACGTGGTGTGAACCGAGGAGAATTGATTGTCTGCAGCCAGTTGAACCGCCGCTTGAACCAAAGCGGACTGTCCAGTTTGCGCAAACCCCGGACGAGTCAGAAAGCGACGCCCCGTGGCCGGGGTATAAGGCACAGCAATCTGCAGTTTCGGATAATAACGCCCACCGGCTCTTTCGTAGGCATGCGCCCAGTTATGATCAAAGATATATTCGCCCTGACTGTGAGACTTCGCGTACATCGGTGCGCAGGCAATCAACTGATCCTGAACATAAGCCGTCATATGTTGCGGGTACCACCCAGTGCCGGTCCCAACCGATCCGCTGTCTTCCAATGCCTTGAGAAAGCGATGCGTCGTGAACGGATCATTTGGACGCCCGCCTCCTTCAGCCTCTGGACAAGCGCAAGCATCCCAGTCCGCCGCGTCGATCTGCGACAGCGAGGTCAATATTCTGATCTCAATCTGCTGCTCAGCCATGATGCCCCCGCCCAACGTCGTATCTGTGGCCCGCGCCGCTTTGGTCAAGTTGGAATCGGGGCAAGATAGTTTTCAAACGTGATGTTTTCCGCAACTTTACGGGCCTGCTCTTCTTGTTCTGGTGATCGAACCGTCCAGCACAACACGTGGGCCCCCGCGTTCAGAAGCGCTGCAACACGCGGGCGCTTTAGATCAGCCATTTCGTGGCTGATGAAAGCGGCGCCCACGCGATCAAAGTCAGGAATTTCACGCAAATAATCACAAACCGCGACAGGCAGAACCTCGACCTTCGGGTCAAAGGCACGTGTCACGAGTCCGCGCGCAACATCCGGCGCAAGTCGCGCCATTTCGGCGACCGAATTCGGGTTGTAGGACATCACCGCCACTGGACCGCTATACGCTGCAATTGCATCTGACGTCGCGCGTTCCAAGAGCCCTATGTTAGTGCCCATCGCTCCGTCCTGATCTTTGATCTCGATCAGCAATGGAACCCTGCCTCTGACCAGTTGCAACACGTCCTGCAGCGTCGGTATGCCCTCATCGCCGCCCGTCAATGTCATTTTGGACAAATCATTTGCCGTTCTGAGACGCAGCGGCCCTGACGTGCCGGTCAAACTGGCCAAATCATAGTCATGAAACACCATGGCCTGATGATCAGAGGACAGTTGTAAGTCAATTTCGATGCCGTACCCTGCCGCGATTGCCGCCCGAATTCCTGCGCGGCTGTTTTCAGGGCGTCCGTCAGAGACATCGTGCAGACTGCGATGGGCCAACGGGACGCGTAGAAATTCAGGCGAAAGACGCGTCATTTGATCTGGAATATGCCTTCGATCTCAACCGCAACGCCCAGTGGCAAAGAAGCGGCTGAGACGGCAGACCGGGCATGCCGACCAGCATCTCCCAACGCCTCGACCAGAAAGTCGGACGCGCCATTGATGACTTTGGGCTGATCGGTGAAATCCACGGTCGAGTTGACAAAGCCAGTCAACTTGACGACGCGCACCAACCGTTCGATATCGCCTTCGCAGGCAGCTTTGACCTGAGCCAATAAGCTTACTGCGCAGTTTCTGGCCGCCGCAGCACCCTCTTCAACGCTCATATCAGCGCCCAGTTTTCCGGTGATAAAGCCGTCCGGCCCGTTCGAGACTTGCCCCGAGACATAAACGATGTCGCCCGCTTGAACGTAGGGGACATAGTTGGCAGCAGGTGCTGGCGCATTGGGCAGGGTCACACCTAGTTCGGCCAGTCTGGATTCTATAGTCATCGGGGTATCCTCCGTTCGATGGGTTTGGCGAGACGCTAACGGGCAAGTCGACTGGCGAAAAGAAGGAAGTGTGTGTTTGTTAAATGGCCTGTGCGATAATTTACCGATTGTCAGATGGGCAGAGGCAAACCATAGGCGTCTTTTCGCCTTGAAGAATGGGGATTGGGCAGTGAGCTTGGCCGTGTTATTGCAATCTCGTCAATATTGTAACTGTCACGCCACAATAGCATTTTCTGGCCTTTAGCGTCTGTGAATTGCACGCCGGCGCGCTACATAAGAGGTTCATTGTGTCACTGTGGGAATCGTTTTGGCCAATTTAATACTCTCCAGAGCGTTCCTGACGTGATTTGGCGTGGTGTTCTGCCGGTGATTGCGGTCGCCGCGATGTCAGGCTGTTCAGTTCCCGAACCCGGAACATTAGCGTTGAATGAGGCCTATGATCCTTTTGAAGAGGAAAACCGCGAGCGGCACGAATTCAACAAGAGCCTAGACCGTGGCGTGGTGCGTCCGCTTGGAAAAGGCTATGGATTTGCCCTACCCGACCCGGTTGAAGCTGGCATCAGCAACTTTGGTGACAATCTTAATATGCCAGGTGTCGCCGTGAACAGCACTCTACAAGGCGACCTAAAGGGGCTGGGGCTGGCCACGGTACGTTTCGTTGTGAACACAACAGTTGGTATTGGTGGCCTTTTCGATCCAGCTAGCGCAATGGGTATCGCGGACCACGACACCGACTTCGGCGAAACCCTGCATGTCTGGGGTGCACCCGAAGGGGCATACTTAGAGCTGCCTCTTATTGGCCCCTCAACAGAACGCGACGCAGTGGGAACTGTGGTCGACGTTTTCACCAACCCCCTCCTTTATGCCTTTAAAGGGTCCGACAGAGGCATCTTGGCATTCCTCGTGATCCTGTCTGGCCTTGGAGACAGGAGTCAGTTCAGTGATACTGTCGACTCTATACTGTACGAAAGTGCGGACAGCTATGCGCAAAGCCGCCTGATCTATTTGCAGAACCGCAGGTTCAAGCTCGGCCAGGACGAGGCTGGCGAAACCGGAACAGACCCCTATGATGACGTTTACACCGACCCGTACGAGGACCCCTATGCAGAATAAGAAAATTGACCGCCGTTACATGTTGATCGGATTGACTGCGACAGCAGGATTACTTTCGTCGGCAGCTTCCACTTTTGCCCTGACTGAAGATGGGGCCAATGCGCTGGTGAACAGTTTGATTGGCGAAATCAACAGCATCATAGGTTCGGGAAAATCAGAATCCGCAATGATCAAGGACTTTGAAAAGATCTTTGTCCGCTACTCTGATGTTGGGATCATGGCCAAATATGCACTTGGGAACGATGGTCGCCGGGCAAGCGCGGCGCAGTTACGAAAATTCACTAAGGCGTTTCAAGGGTATATTTCGCGCAAATACGGCAAGCGGTTCCGGGAGTTTATTGGTGGCAAGGTTTCGGTCAGATCGTCCCGCAAGATCAAAAGTGGTTACGAGATCAAAACAGATGTGAAACTGCGCGGGCAGCGGCCTTTTGAGGTGACGTTCTTGGTTTCAGACCGCTCTGGCAAAGACTTGTTTTTCAACATGTTTATCGAAGGGGTAAATCTGTTGCTGGCAGAGAGGTCCGAGATTGGGTCGATGCTGGATCGACGTGGCGGAGATATCAATCAGGTCATCGCTGATCTGGCCAAAGCCGGCTAGACACACGCCAGCCTATCGGTCTTCGGCTGCAGGTACTTTGGTGGCCGAACCATCTTTGCTTTTGCCGCCGCCAAAGATGTCCCTGACAAGCCGATCCATGAACGATCCGCCTTTTCGCCCTTCGCCTTGTCCGTCGTTGGTCGGAAATTCACCGCCAACCATTTGTGATCCTGCAGCAGGATCAGACATCGGCAAAGGATGTGTCGGTTGGCCCTCAAGCACGCGCACCATGACCTCATGCCAAATCTCGGCAGGCAAACCGCCCCCTGTCACGCCAGAAAGCGGTGTGTTGTCATCATATCCCATCCATATGCCGGTCACATAATCGGCTGAAAACCCGATAAACCAAGCATCACGCGCGGCTTGTGTTGTGCCGGTTTTCCCAGCCAGTTGCCAACCGTCTATGGCGGCCCGATTGCCGGTACCTTCGGACACCACTTTTTCCATCATATAGACCAGAGAGCGGGCCGCTTCTGGCTGAATCACACGTTCGCCAATACCGCCGCCCGCCCCCATCAGAGGTTCGCGATCACCCAACAGGCGAAGCTCGGTCAGACCATATGGGGTCACCGCTGACCCACCATTCAGGATACCAGCGTAAGCGCCCGTCATTTCAAGCAAGGTGCTTTCAGAAGCCCCCAGTGCCAGTGCCGGACCAAGAGCCAGATCGCTTTTGATACCAAATCCTTCAGCAACATTGCGTACCAGATCGCGCCCCACAAACTCGGACACCTTAACGGCGGGCACATTCAGCGAGTCCCTGAGTGAACGGGCCAGGGTGACCTCACCGTAATGCTTGCGCGTGTAGTTTTCCGGGCACCATTCGCCTGAACCGGGGATGTTCAGGCAATAAGGTTCGTCCATGACAAGGTCGTTGGGCGAATATCCCAGTTCAAGCGCCGTAGCATACACAAAGGGTTTGAAGGCCGATCCCGTCTGGCGCAACGCCTGTGTTGCCCGATTGAACCCGCCTGATACTTTTGTATTGCGCCCTCCCACCATGGCGCGCACAGCGCCATCGGCGGACATCACAACAATGGCAGCCTGTGCTTTGGATCCTTCGCGCACTTTGGTTTCAAATATTAACTTCATGGCGTCTTCGGTGGCCGTTTGGATGCGCTGATCCAATGTGGTCCGGATGATGACATCTTCTGTGGTTTTACGCGTAAAGAACTCTGGTCCGCTCGACATTACCCAGTCGGCAAAATAGCCTCCGGCGCGGGCCTCCGCCGCCGCTGATAGTTGCGCGGGTCTGGCACGCGCCTCGGCCGTCTGTGCATCGCTCAGATAATCCTGTTCGTTCATCAACCGTATGACGGTGGCCGCACGGTTTTGCGAACGGGTCAGATCGCTTGTCGGGGCATAGCGACTGGGAGCAACCAGCAGACCTGCCAACATCGCGGCTTCGGCCGGGCTGACATTTGCGGCTGATTTGCCAAAATAACGCTGACTCGCGGCCTCGAATCCGCGCGCACCAGCGCCCAGAAAGGCGCGGTTCATATAGATCGTGAGGATTTCGTCCTTGGTGTATTTTACCTCCATCGCCATGGAGTAGATCGCTTCATAGATTTTGCGCTTCATCGTGCCGCGTCGGCAATCAGCTTCGTAGTCAGCTTCGCTTACGCCATTTGTGGGATCAAACGGCACACCCAGACAAAGCAGTTTGGCGGTCTGCTGGGTCAGCGTTGATCCACCATGACCCGACAACGGGCCGCGCCCTTCGCTCAGGTTGATACGCACCGCACTTGCCACCCCGCGCGGGCTAAGGCCGAAATGTCTGTAAAAACGTTTGTCTTCGGTTGCAATAATTGCGTTTTTGAGATGACGCGAAACCGTATCAGCCGTGACCACACCGCCAAACTGATCGCCACGCCAGGCAAAAACTGC
>CBDTVL010000063.1:0-16453 GCA_965363755.1 uncultured Sulfitobacter sp. | reverse complement strand
TCAGTCACATCCGATTTACGGGGCAGCGGCAGCAACCTTCATCTGATCTATTCTAACGGCTGGGAAGAAAAGATTAAGAGCGGTCGATACGTGCTGCGGGACCCCTACGGCCAGACGGTCAAAAGACGGGCAGCGACTCAGGCCGACCTTGAAAGAATGCGCAAGGCAGCGGGAAAGTAAGGCTCATGGGTCGCGCCACGCCTCTTGGGCGATCAGCGCAGCCTCGACCCGGTTTCGGGCCTGTAGCTTGCTTAGGATCGTGGTCATGTAGTGCTTGACGGTCTTTTCCTGAATATTCAGGCGCTCTCCGATCTCGCGATTGCTCAGCCCGTTTGCAACCCCTTTCAGGATGTCCTCCTCGCGCTTTGTCAGATCATCAATTGGGCGAAGCTCGGCAGGTTTGTGCGATTGCATGATGGTGAGAACCTGCGCGGCCAGACCCGGCGACACATAAGCCTCTCCCTTCGCAATCCGGCTCAGAATGTCGCGCAACTCGATCGCTGACACGCCTTTCAGAACGTAACCTTTGGCCCCGGCCTGCAACGCTGCGGTGACATCGGCGTGATCCTCGGACACCGTTAGCATAGCAATATTTGTAGCGGTGCCTTGCAGTGAAATACGCTGCGCGGCTGTGACTCCGTTGCCGGGCATAGACAAATCCAGCAGCGCGATGTCTGGATTGAATTCTGCTGCCAACGAAACAGCCTCATCTGCCGTCCCACCGACGCCGACAACCTCAAATTCACCGGTTTCCTCGATGCTGCTGACAAGACCGTCGCGAAATATCGGGTGATCATCTGCGAGAACCAGCCGAATGGTCATATCATTTTCTCCTCTCTTGGCAGCGTAAGAGTGACGCTGCTGCCCTCACTTGGTTTCGATTGAATTGTCACGCCGCCACCGATGCTTTCGGCTCGGGCGACCAGTCCAAATAACCCCTGGCCGCCATCCTGTCGGACATTGGCCCGTTGCGTCACATCAAATCCCAAACCGTGATCACAGACTTCCAGCGAAATTACCGAATCTGTCTGGCTAATTATGACGTACGCCTTTTTAACGTCGGCGTGGCGCGTCGCATTTGAAAGCGTCTCTTGCAAAAATCGGAACACGCAGAGCTTTTGGGCATAATCCAGTGCAGGCTCGTTGTCGGCGTCAATATTTAGATCAATCTGCATGCCGGTCTGCTTTTGATGGTCCCCAATCGCCCGGTTTACCAACGCGAAAAAATCGATTTCATCGAGGTCAGGCAGCGCCAGACCGCGTGATATGATCCGTAACTCGTCAAGTGCCTTGCTGAGCGAGCCTCGAACCTGCGTCACATCTTCGTCGGTTGTTGGATTTCTGCCCAACGCAGCATCTAAGCGTAGAGCGGCTAAGGAAAGATATTGCGCCGGACCGTCATGCAGGTCGAACCCGATGCGCCGGAGCGTTCGTTCGGTTTGTTCAGTTGCCTGGGACGACGCAGTAACCACGCGCTTGTGCAGTGCCGCGTTTTGGTTCGAGATATTTGTTGTCGTGGTTAGTTGCTGTTCAAGGGCCAGCCGTTGCCGACGTATCGTGCGCCCCCCAGCCTGAACGATCCCGAACAAAATTACCCCACTTGCAAGAAACGTGCCGCCAACCACAATCCAACTGGTGCGGCGGGCACTCTGAATGTCCGCAGCCAGCCCTTCAGCTCTTTCATAAAACTCAGCTACGGCGATCACATCTCCGGTCCAAGCTTGCCGAATTGGGCTATAGACTTCCAGCAGGGGAACGCCCAACGCCGCCTCGGCTTCGTTCTCCAGATCGTCCAAATCCTCAAAAGACCACGCAATTGCACCGCTCATCGCAGAATTCAGGTCCTCTGACGGCTCAAAGACCTGCCCGATCAAGGCCGGATCAGACGCATGAACCAAGCGCCCGCCGGGCAGCCAGATTTTGTAGGACACAACGCGTTCGCCAAGACTGGTTCCATGAAAAATTTCCGAAAGAGCCTGCTTGGCTGGCTGCGATAGCGTTTCGGTCTGCGCCAGTTCCTGACTGATAGGCGAAATGAAACTTTCCATGAACAGAGCTGCGGTTGTGGCTGAATTCTGCACAACCGCATCTTCGATCCTTTGCGAAACCCAATTGCCGACGATAACCATTGCTATGGTCATCACAATGGCCCCGGCCAACAGAAACTGACCGGGGAGCGTCAAATGACGCCAATGCCAATTGTCACTCAACGCATTCATCAATAACTGTATATCAGCGCCTTGTTAACTATCCACGGACCTTGGTCTGATCAAAAAGATGCCAGATCAAACGTGATTGCCTGATTGCGGCGGCAGCAATTATTTCTCCTCTTTTCAGAGGGAGTGAGACGTGTTCATACTTTTAAAATGCCGACGTCGTCCTGCGGGCTGGCAGCTGGATGCACCAATGGCGCGCCCTGTTGCGCAGGGCGACAGATGCAAAAACAACAGGTTGCACTCGCCTTCGACATTCATTCTGCACGAGGACCACAACAGACAAGCCCGTTTTGAGCAGAAGCATCCTTTGAAAAACAACGTGGCTGATTCAAAGTGATTCTTGGGGCCGTCAGACGATGCCGCCGCTGGCCCCACTGATTTTTGGTCGCACTTGCGCGACTTTGCGACGATACCCCGCTGCACGGTAAACCCGCACCGGATCAATCGCGCCACCCGCTTCAAAGCGAGCCATAGCAAGAATCGGTTCCACGTTGGTCCTAAATCCGTCTTTGAGCGTTGTTGTCGCCATAAGAGCGTCGTTTTCTTCCTGATATCTTGCAAGGGCAGGGCGATCGACCAGTAAGGCCTGGGCATAGGCGCGTTGTACTTCGATTGCCGAAGCCATCAGGCTTTCGATGGGATCCGTGACGTTATGGCTTTGATCCAGCATGTGCATTGGGTTGAATTCAGGATCTGCTTCGGCTTCGACCAGTTCGTTGAACACAAGAAAGAGGCGATACGGATCAATACTGCCGGTATCGAGATCATCGTCGCCATACTTACTGTCGTTGAAATGAAAACCACCAAGTTTACCAAATTGATTCAAACGGGCAACGATCATTTCGATGTTCACGTTCGGTGCGTGATGGCCGAGGTCGACAAGGCATTTAGCTTGTGCACCCAATTGCTGCGCAATCAAAAGGTTAGTGCCCCAATCTTGCACCACAGTGGAATAAAACGCAGGTTCAAACATCTTGTGTTCGGTCAGTAGGGTCCAATGGGCGGGCAAGCTGGCATAGACCTGTTTTGCAGCTTCAAGATAGCGTTCAAACTGGCGGGTGAAGTTGGTCTGCCCGGGGAAATTTGATCCGTCGCCAACCCAGATTGTCAGCGCCTTGGATCCAATTTGCGCGCCCAGTTCGATGCAGGCGATGTTGTGATCTACGGCCTGCTGGCGGGTTGCTGCGTCGGTGTGTGCGAGCGAGCCAAATTTGTAACTGTGCACCTGATCTGGCTGGTCCTGAAAGGTATTGGAGTTCATCGCGTCGAAGGTGAGGCCGACCTCTTCGGCTTTTGCGTTCAGATCAGCGGCGGGCGCATTATCCCATGGGATGTGCAATGAAACCGATGGGGTTGCACAGGTTAGCTGATGGATGACGCCGCAATCGTCGAGTTTGTCAAAAATCCCGCGCGGCTCACCGTCGCCCGGAAAACGGGCAAATCGAGTGCCGCCAGTGCCGACACCCCAGCTCGGCACAGCAACGCCGTAAGCCGCGACTTTTTCTTTGATGGCGGCGATGTCAATGCTGCGGCGATCAAGGTGCTCACCCAATGCGTCGTAGTCTGCGCGAAGGTTGGCCAAGCCCTTGTCGTTGCTCTGCGTGATGACGTCTTTGTTGATCATTGTTCCGTTCCTTTAGCGCGTGAAGGCCTGGACGTTGCCTGCATCGACGTTGATGATGTTGCCCGTGGATTTGGCGGAGAGGTCAGAGGCGAGGAAATAAGCGGCTTCTGCGATATCCTCGGGCAAGACCGAACGTTTGAGCATTGAGCGGTCGCGGTACATTTCTTCCAGCCCTTCTTTGTCGGTGCCATACGTGCTTGCGCGTTGATGCAACCACTCACCTTGCCAGATCTTTGAGCCTTTGAGGACAGCATCGGGGTTCACGACATTCACGCGAATGCCACTTGGCGCGCCCTCAAGCGCCAAGCAGCGGGCGAGGTGGATTTCGGAAGCTTTCGCGGTGCAATAGGCCGATGCATTGGGCGATGCCGCGAGACCATTCTTGGAGGCGACAAAGACGATGGCGCCACCAATCTCTTGTACCTTCATCACCTTGAACGCCTCTCGGCTGACCAGGAAATACCCGGTGGACAGAATGGCCATGTTCTTGTTCCACATCTCCAGACTGGTATCTTCCACCGGTGCAGAACTTGCGATGCCTGCGTTTGACACCAGAATATCAACCCCGCCAAATTCTACCGACATGGTCGCAAATGCGGCTGCGACAGCCGCTTCGTCCGTGACGTTCATATTGACGGTGCGCACAACGTCCGGCGAATACTGTGCGCTCAGATTATTGGCTGTGTCTGCCAAAGCGGCGTCGTTGATATCGGCAAGCATCACACAGGCGCCTTCCCGCAGATATCGTTCGGCAGTTGCTGATCCGATGCCGCCGGCACCGCCGGTGATCAGCGCCACCCGCCCGGCCATTGATTTCGGGGCCGGCATGCGTTGCAGCTTGGCCTCTTCGAGCAACCAGTATTCGATGTCGAAAGCTTCTTGTTCCGGCAGGCCCTGGTACTCGGACACAGCATCGGCGCCGCGCATCACATTGATAGCGTTGACGTAGAATTCACCGGAAATGCGGGCAGTGGCTTTGTCTTTCGCAAAGGTGATCATGCCGACACCTGGGATCAGATAAACCACCGCATTGGGGTCACGGATTGCGGGACTATTGTCGTGTTTACAACGGTCATAATATGCTTTGTAGCCGTCACGGTAGTCTGCGACCGCGCCAGCCAGACCAGCCAGTGTTGCCTCAACGTCGGGTTGGGCGGGGTCAAACTTGACAACAAGCGGGCAGATTTTTGTCCGCAAGAAATGGTCAGGGCAAGAGGTGCCGAGAGCTGCAAGACGGATCATATCTTTGGCGTTGACGAATTCGAGCACAGTATCGCTGTCGTCAAAATGGCCGACCATATGCTGCTGCCCGGATACCATGCCACGAATGGCGGGCATCAGGCGGGCGGCAATGGCTTGGCGCTGATCGGCAGGCAAACTGGCATGAACAGCGCCACCAAAGGCAGCCATGCCTGCGGTCTGATCTGCAAACCAATCCATCGCCTTCTGGATGATCTCAAGGGTGAGCTCATAGCAGGTTTTGGCGTCGTCATCCCATGTAAACAACCCGTGGCTTTCCAGAACAACGCCTTTGGCATCCGGGTTCTTTGCGCAAAAGTCCGATAACCAAAGACCCAGCTCAAAGCCGGGTTTTTTCCACGGCAACCAGCCAATGGTGTCTCCAAAAATCTTTTGCGTCAGGGCCTTGCTGTCCTTGGCCGCCGCAATTGCGATGATGGCGTCGGGATGCATGTGATCGACGTGTTTGTGCGGCACATAAGCGTGCAATGGTGTGTCGATGGAGGCCGCGCGCGGGTTCAGGTTAAAGGTGCAATGGGGCAGGTAGCCGACCATTTCATCCTCGAATTCCACGCCACGGTAAAGACCGCGCAGGGCGTTCAACTTGTCCATATAGAGGGTCGAGAACCCGTCTATCTTGATCGAACCGACATCGCCGCCTGATCCCTTAACCCACAACACATCGACCATATCGCCGCTCAGCGGATCTTTCTGCGTTACCTTTGCAGATGTATTGCCGCCACCGTAGTTGGTGATTCTCTTATCCGATCCCAGCAGGTTAGAGCGATACAGCAGTTTTTCCGGCTCGTTCATGCCATTGGCAAGATCGGAATCCCATTTGGTTTTAAGGCGTTGTACGAGGTTTGAGGGGCTCATTATTGTCTCCATAGACAGCAAGGGAATGGATTTTGTTGCTTGCCAAGGTGACTGTGTCATGGCTGCAAGTCAATCAGATTCCGTCAATTGCAATCACGCTGCAGTGCAGAATGATTGTAAATGACAAATAATGATTGACTTTACACCACGACTCACCTCACGTTGACCAATAACAAGAGGAAGCAGCGATGCACGAGAAAGACCGTCACAAGGTTATCCTATCCGCTGTTCAGGACCGGTCCTTGGTGACTGTAGGAGATCTTTGCGCATTAACCGGTGCATCCGAGGCAACAGTGCGACGTGACATCAATACACTGGATGAGCAAAAACGGCTGCGCCGCATCCGTGGCGGCGCCGAGGCGTTAACTACCACGCCATTTATCGGGCTCGCCGGACGGCCTTTTTCTTACAATGAAACACAGAACATTGCGGAAAAGCAGGCGATAGCGGCGGCGGCAGTAGAACTATGTTTTGATGGCGAGCCAATTATCATTAACGGCGGAACAACAACGTTTCAGATGGTGCATCCGCTGGCGTCGCGTCAGATGCAGGTTTTCACGAACTCTTTCCCAATTGCCGAGCACCTTCTCAAGAACTCCCACAATACGGTGCTGCTGTCCGGTGGCGTTATCTACCGTGAGCAGAACATAGTTCTGTCTCCGTTCGATAATGACGTCACCCGCAATTTTTATGCCAAGCGTATGTTTATGGGCGCGCAGGGCATCGGCCCCCTGGGGTTGATGGAACAAGACCCGCTGTTGGTCCAGGCCGAGCAAAAGCTGATCGGCCAAGCGGAAGAGTTGGTTGTACTGGTGGACAGTTCAAAGTTTGCCAATAGATCCAGCCTGATCCTGTGTCCGTTGGAACGGATCAACACAATTATCACAGACGAAGGCATCGATGACCGCACTGCGGCGATGCTTGAGTCGGCAGATATCACCCTCGTCGTCGTGCCCGTAAGCACGGCTCAGAAAGAAGGGGCGGTGTCGTAAGCTTGCCCCACACAAACCACTCCAGGGAGGAAACCATGAGTGTATTTAGAAAAGTAATGACATCAGCTGCGCTAGCAGCGGCGATGTTCACCACGCCTGCTATGGCGCAAGACAACGTGCGTATCGCGCTTGTTGTCAAGGCGTTGGGCATCGGCTTTTTCGAAGCTGCCGCCAAAGGCGCAGAAGAGGCCGCAGCAGAATTGGGCAATGTCGAGATCATCTATACCGGCCCGACCGACACAACCGCTGAAGGCCAGATCGAAGTCATCAACGCATTGATCGCCCAAAACGTGGATGCGATTGCGATTTCGGCAAACGATACCGACGCGTTAGTGCCGGCATTGAAAAAGGCCATGAGCCGCGGGATCACGGTAATCAGTTGGGATTCAGGTGTGGCACCCGAGGGTCGCCAACTACACTTGAACCCCTCGTCGAACTCGCTGATTGGCAATATGATCATCAAACTGGCAGCAGATCACTTGCCTGATGGTGGTGACGTGGCAGTGCTTTCGGCAACAACCACATCGACGAACCAGAACATCTGGATCGATGAGATGACCAAAGTCATGGGCAACTATTCCGGAATCAACGTTGTTGCGACGGTTTATGGCGACGATCTTGCTGATAAGTCTTACCGCGAGGCCACAGGTCTTATGCAATCTTACCCTGATTTGGATGCGATCATCGCGCCAACCTCTGTTGGTATCGTGGCCGCCGCGCAGGCCGTCGTGGATGCTGGCAAAGTGGGTCAGGTCAATGTGACAGGCCTTGGTTTGCCTTCTGAAATGGCTGGTGCGATTGAATCCGGTGCGTCGCAGTCCTTTGCAATCTGGAACCCGATCGATCTGGGCTATTCGGCCGCGATGCTGGCCTATGAGATTGCCAAGAACGGCGCAACTGCCGAAGCGGGCGCCGAAATCCCGATGGGCCGCATGGGCTCGCTGACGCTGGACGAAAATTCCGAAGGCGCGATGGCTGACCCATTTGTCTATGACGCCAGCAACATCGACGAATTCAAGTCGATCTTCTGATCCGTCGTCGTGTGGCCCGGTGCACCACCACGCATCGGGCCACACGACCCTCCTGACATCAGCCTAAGTGAGAGCCGCAATGACCGAGCGCGAAATGCCCGTTGTGTCGATGGATGCGATCACCAAGACATTCCCCGGCGTCAAAGCCTTGGATCAAGTTCACCTGAACCTCTATGCTGGTAAAGTGACGGCCCTTGTCGGCGAAAACGGCGCCGGAAAATCGACAACCGTCAAAGTTCTCACAGGTATTTATCGTCCTGATGGCGGCGCGATCCGCATTGACGGAACCCCGGTTTCATTTGCGAGCGTCAATGACGCATCAGACGCGGGCATCACCGCGATCCATCAGGAAACAGTGCTATTTGACGAACTTTCGGTTGCGGAAAATATCTTTATCGGGCATGCGCCGCGCACTCGTTTTGGTCTGATTGATCGCGCCGGAATGCAGCGCTCTGCGGCCAAATTGCTTGCGGATATCAAGGCTCCATTTGATCCGCGCACGCGTCTGCGTGACCTTGGCATTGCCAACAAACACCTTGTCGCAATAGCGCGGGCGCTTTCCGTGGATGCACGGGTTGTTATCATGGACGAACCCACTGCGGCCCTGTCACACAAAGAGATCGAAGAGCTTTACGACCTTGTTGAGACATTAAAATCCCAAGGCAAAGCGATCCTGTTCATCAGCCACAAGTTCGACGAGATTTTCCGCATCGCCGACCGCTACACGGTTTTCCGCGATGGGGCATTTGTTGAAGAGGGGCTGATCGGTGACATTGACCAGGATGCGTTGGTGAAACTCATGGTCGGCCGGGCCGTCGATCATATATTTCCTGAGCGTACCAACACCGCAACCGAAGAAGTGCTTCAGGTTGTTGGCTACGATCACCCGACCGAATTTGCCGACATAGGATTCAGTCTGAAACGCGGCGAAATCCTAGGGTTTTATGGTCTGGTTGGCGCCGGGCGTTCCGAATTCATGCAGGCTCTTTTTGGCATTACCAAACCGTCCAAAGGCGTCTGCAAAATCAACGGTAATATTCGCATTATCCGCTCGCCGGCAGATGCAGTGGACAACGGCATTGTCTACGTGCCCGAGGATCGGGGCAAGCAGGGCACGATCATCGGCTTGCCGATCTTCCAGAATGTCACGCTGCCGTCGCTGCAGCGCACATCGCGGTCCGGGTTCCTCCAGGTGGCCGAAGAGTTCAAGCTTGCGCGTGAATATACTGAACGTTTGGATCTGCGCGCGGTTTCACTGGATCAGGACGTCGGCAATCTGTCAGGCGGCAACCAGCAAAAAGTGGTGATCGCCAAATGGCTGGCAACGCAGCCGCAGGTGATCATCCTCGATGAACCCACCAAGGGTATCGACATCGGATCAAAGGCAGCCGTGCACGAATTCATGGTTGAACTCGCGGCACAAGGTTTGTCTGTCATTATGGTCAGCTCTGAAATTCCTGAAGTGATCGGCATGTCCGATCGGGTGATTGTGATGCGTGAGGGTCGGATAGCGGCTGAGCTATCGGGGGACGATTTACGACCCGAAACGCTGGTGCGCCATGCCGCCGGCATATCCGCCACGCCTGAATTGCAAGAGGCCTGAGATCATGCTGAGACTGCTGCCCGTCCGCGAAACCATTCTTGGCGCCGCCATTCTTGTCCTGCTGTTGCTGGTTGCATCGCGGTTCCCGGGGTTTGTAGCCCCAGGGAATCTGGCAAATGTCTTTAACGATACTGCGCCGCTGATCATATTGGCGCTGGGTCAAATGGTCGTCATCATGACCCGCTGTATTGATCTGTCTGTCGCCGCAAATCTGGCACTGACTGGCATGGCCGTGGCGATGCTGAACGTTGCGATGCCCGATTTGCCAATCCCAGCGATCATTGCTGTAGCAATTACTTTGGGTGCGATCATGGGTGCCATCAATGGCGTGCTTGTTTGGAAGCTTTCGATCCCGCCAATCGTTGTCACCCTTGGCACAATGACGATCTTTCGTGGAATAATATTCCTGATCTCGGACGGGAAATGGGTCAATTCCCATGAGATGAGCGCGTCTTTCACCGGCTTCTCTCGTGCAGCTTTGCTGGGGCTTCCGGTGCTGTCGTGGGTCGCAGTCCTGACTGTTGTTGCCTTTGGGATCATGATGTCTCGAACGGCATTGGGACGCTCGTTCTTTGCCGTCGGCGGCAATCCTCATGCTGCGGTCTACACCGGCATCAATGTCGGAAAAACTCAGTTTCTGGCATTTGTGCTGTCAGGCATGTTGGCTGGTCTGACCGGGTATTTGTGGGTGGCGCGCTACGCAGTTGCTTACGTGGATATCGCGGGAGGCTTCGAGCTTGAAGTTGTTGCCGCCTGTGTCATCGGTGGCATATCCATCGCCGGAGGTGTTGGATCGGTTGGCGGCGCGGTACTGGGCGCTCTGTTTCTTGGCGTGGTTAAAAATGCGCTGCCGGTGGTGAATATATCCCCGTTCTGGCAATTGGCCATTTCGGGCAGTGCGATCCTGATTGCGGTGGCCTTCAACGCAAGAGCAGGGCGGGCCAAGGGCCGGATCATCCTCAAATCAGCAGAGGTCACGACATGACCGACACCACCCTGCAAACGCGCCACATCCCCGACCGTCTTAACAGCCGTGCGTTTCGCATCCTGCGCAGTTGGGAGACCTTGCTGCTGGTCGTCGCGATTGGCATCTTTGTGCTCAACACCTTTGCCTCGCCCTATTTTCTGAACGCGTGGAGCCTGAGCGATGCGACGTTCAATTTCACCGAAAAGGCTATGATCGCTTTTGCCATGGCGTTGCTGATCATCTCGGGCGAGATTGACCTGTCGGTTGCCTCGATCATCGCGCTGGCCAGTACGGCGATGGGCCTGGCAGTGCAATTTGGGGCAGGGACGCCAGAACTTGTAGTGATTGGCCTGAGCGTCGGCCTGCTGTGTGGCGCCTTCAATGCTGTCTTTGTGACTGTTCTTGGTCTGCCCTCTATTGTTGTCACAATCGGCACCATGAGCCTATTTCGCGGCATTAGCTACATCATCCTGGGCGATGAGGCCTTCCGCGGCTATCCCGACAGCTTTGCGTGGTTTGGACAAGGATATATCTACTGGGTTTTCACCGTGGAACTGGCGCTATTTGCCGCTATTGCTGTTATTTATGGCATCTTGCTGCACAAAACCAACTTTGGCCGCGCTGTCTTTGCCATCGGCAACAATCCCACCGGCGCTCTGTTCAGCGGCATCCGGGTGCAGCGGGTGAAATTCATCCTGTTCCTGCTTACCGGGTTGATGTCTGGTGTCGCCGCAATTTGTCTGACATCGCGGCTTGGCTCGACCCGCCCCAGTATTGCACAGGGGATGGAGTTGGAAGTTGTCACAATGGTTGTGCTTGGCGGTGTCAGTATCCTTGGCGGATCGGGGTCGATCCCGGGGGTGGTGATTGCAGCCTTTGTTATGGGGCTTGTGACATTTGGGTTGGGATTGCTGAATGTTCCGGGCATTGTGATGTCGATCTTTATCGGACTGCTGCTGATCGGAGTCATTGCCTTGCCACGGCTTTGGACGATGATGGTTGCCAAAAGACGCAAATCATGAGCGAACGCTATGTCTTTCGCATGCAGCTTCATGCCGGGAAGGCGGCAGAATACCAACGGCGCCATGATGCGATCTGGCCTGAATTGGCAGCGTTGTTGGCGGATGCAGGTGTCAGCGACTACAGTATTCATCTGGACGCACATACCGGGTTATTGATCGGCGTGTTGATCCGCGCGGATGGTCATCGTATGGACGATCTGCCGACACATCCGATCATGCAGAAATGGTGGGCCCATATGGCAGACATTATGGAGACAGGACCGGACAACGCACCGATTGCTGTGCCATTGCCCCGCGTCTTTCATTTGCCATGATCCGCCCGCGCCATGTTGCCGTCATTGATATTGGCAAGACCAATGCCAAATTAGCTTTGGTCGATCTGAAGACCTTGACAGAGATTGCCGTGGTCACGCGGGCAAACACGGTTCTGGACGGTCCGCCATGGCCGCATTTTGATGCTGAAGGGCATTGGGCGTTCTTGCTTGACGCCCTGCGCACATTCCACCGATCACATCGTATCGATGCAATTTCGATCACAACCCATGGCGCGAGTGTTGTGTTGCTCGATCACGACCGAAATCTGGCCGCCCCTATCCTTGACTATGAACACCCCATTCCAGCTGCGATCGCACAACAATACGAGGCTTTGCGTCCGCCGTTTGCCGAAACGGGATCACCACGATTGGCAAATGGCCTGAACGTGGGCGCCCAACTGCATTGGCAATTCTCCACTGATCCCGGGCTGCTTGCCCGCACAGCGCATATCGTTGGCTATCCGCAGTATTGGGGGCAAAGATTGACGGGTGTCATCGCCAACGACGTGACCTCAATCGGCTGCCACACAGATTTGTGGATGCCCCGCAAAGGGCAATTGTCAGATCTCGCTGAGGCCCTCGGGATCGCAGAAAAAATAGCGCCGGTGCGCAAGTCTGGCGACGTATTGGGGGCAATCCTTCCCAGCATCGCTCAAGTGACGGGCTTGCCAGACAACACGCCAGTGGTCTGTGGTATTCACGATTCCAACGCATCACTCTTGCCGCATCTTTTGACGCAAAACGACGCATTCTCGGTCGTGTCTACCGGGACATGGGTGATCGTGATGTCAGTGGGGGGCGGCATTATCTCGCTGGATCCGGATCGTGACACGTTGATCAATGTGAACGCATTTGGCGATGCCGTTCCCTCCGCACGGTTTATGGGGGGGCGTGAATTCGAGATCATCCAGAACCACCATCCATTTGTAGTTTCAGATCAGGATGTGGACAAAGTCCTGTCCAATGGCTTGATGTTGTTGCCTGCGGTTGAAATGAGCACGGGCCCTTATCAGGGGCACGCGATGCGGTGGCTTGGCGCTGAGCCGTCATATGGTTCCGGGGCGCGGTCGGTTGCCTTGTCTTATTATCTGGCTTTGATGACCCAGACCTGTCTGGACCTAACCGCAGCAACAGGGCCGATTATAGTTGAAGGCCCGTTTGCGCAAAACGCCAGCTACCTTGCCATGCTTGGCGCCAGCACCGGTCGGCCAGTTCTGAAAAACCAGTCGGTCACCGGCACCAGTATTGGGGCTGCCCTATTATTTGGAGCAGCCGGGTCACCTGCGGCGCAGGACAGGGTTCAGATGCCGGGAAATTCACAACAACTTGCAAATTATGGCGCCGCGTGGCGCGCCAGCGCAGGTCACCCGCCTGCATGATGCCGATTATTGTTAATCGGCTTTTGCCAGATGAAGCGCCTATACCGACGCAACGGGAAAAATACTGGCGAAGATACGGTCGATCTGGTCGGGTTTGGCTGTCGATATCGGCGGTCGGGGCTGGTGATCACCTACCTTAGCCTGCTTCGAGATCAGGTTCAGAGCACAATCTCGTAAAAACAAACAAGGTCTTTGGCGATGTCTGGCAGGTCTGAATACGGCCCGCGTTGGGTAAAACCGAGCTTCTGATAAAGGCTTCTGGCGGGCGCGAGAGATTTGAGGGTATCGAGGCGGATGACGCCATAGCCATCTGTGCGGGCGCGATCCATAAGAGCAAGGCATATCCGCCGCCCCGCGTTCCGACCACGTGCCGCGTCGTCGACAAAAACGCGCTTTATTTCACTGACACCCGGCGCAATTTCCCGGGTCATGCCGCACCCGACGATATGATTGTCGATCTCAGCAACCATGATGACGCCTTTGTCAGGCGCATGTTCCTGCTCCAGACGATCCATCAGCGCGCTGTAATAGTCTTCGGTGTAGAGTGTCTCAATCACTTTGCATTCTTCACGACCAAGGGCGCAAAGATAGGTGCGATAATCCCAACACAGCTTGCGCACGATCTCGATGTCAGCGGGGCCGGTGGCGTCGCGGATGATCAGTGTTGCGTTTTGCATGAGAGCGGGAAGAAGACGGCGTGGAACGCGGTCAACGCAATATGCTGCGACCGGCAAACTCGGCTGTTTCGCCGAGGGCTTCCTCGATCCGGATCAGCTGATTGTATTTGGCCAGCCGGTCGGATCGGGCCAATGAACCAGTTTTGATCTGCCCGCAATTGGTGGCCACAGCCAGATCAGCGATAGTGGCGTCTTCGGTTTCGCCGGACCGGTGCGACATCACGTTGGTATAGCGGGCCCGGTGCGCCATCTCGACAGCTTTAAGAGTTTCGGTCAACGTGCCGATCTGGTTCACTTTTACCAGCATAGAGTTGGCACAACCGCGGGCAATCCCCTCGGCAAGCCGGACCGGGTTAGTGACAAAAAGATCATCACCGACAAGCTGCACCTTGTCGCCAAGCGCATCCGTGAGGATTTCCCAGCCATCCCAGTCATCTTCGGACATGCCGTCTTCGATCGAGATGATTGGATAGTCCCCGGCAAGGGAGGTCAGATAGGAGGCGTTCTCTTCCGATGACAGCGATTTGCCTTCGCCCTTCATCTCGTATTTGCCGTCTTTGTAATATTCGGTGGCGGCGCAGTCGAGCGCGAGATAGATCTCCTCACCCGGTTTGTATCCTGCTTTTTCGATGGATTTCAGAATAAAATCAAGTGCGTCCCGGGTGGAGCTGATGTTAGGAGCGAATCCACCTTCGTCGCCGATACCAGTGCTGAGGCCCGCCGCTGAAAGTTCTTTCTTCAGAGTGTGGAACACTTCCGAGCCCATGCGCACCGCGTCACGGATGTTTTCTGCCGCAACCGGCATGATCATGAATTCCTGAATGTCGATCGGATTGTCGGCGTGTTCTCCACCGTTGATGATATTCATCATCGGGACCGGCAGCATCCGCGCTGAGGTGCCCCCGATATACCGATATAGCGGTTGCGCAGTGAAATCAGCGGCTGCTTTGGCGACAGCAAGGCTGACGCCAAGGATTGCGTTGGCCCCAAGGCGGGATTTATTGTCGGTCCCGTCCAGCTCGATCATCAATTCGTCGATACCAACCTGTTCCGTCACATCAAAACCGACCAGTTCCTCGGCGATCTCACCATTTACGGCGGCAACGGCTTCAAGCACGCCTTTGCCCAAATACCGCGCCTTGTCGCCATCGCGTTTTTCAACCGCCTCATATGCACCGGTCGAGGCGCCAGAGGGCACCGCTGCCCGACCCAGTGTTCCATCTTCGAGAACCACGTCGACTTCGACCGTGGGATTGCCCCGGCTGTCGAGGATTTCGCGGGCGTGAATGTCGATAATGGTGCTCATGAGATACGTCCTTTGTCAGTGGAAATCGTTTGGATGTTTCTTAAACCGCAATATCTCCAAGGGAAAGGCGGTTTAGCCGGACCGATGTTGTTTGCGCTCACGCCAGACCGTGAAAACGCCCGATCCGACGATAATTGCAGAGCCAACCAGCATCAATGTGTCGGGTCGCTCTGTGAACACCAGCATGCCAATAACCAATGCAAAGATGAGGCGGGTGTAGCGAAACGGCGTGACAAACCCAACGTCTCCGAGCCGCATCGCAGCGACGATCGCGTAATAAGATACAACACCCAAGCTAGTTGCGGCTCCGATCAGGGCCCAGAGATGTGCTGAGGGCATAACCAGATCGCCACCGGTCGCTTGCAACAGGATCAGACCGGTTGGAACCAGCGTGAGAAACGCCAGAAAGCTGAGCTGCATGGACGAGGTCGACTTTGGGACCTTGCGGGTGGCAAGGTCTCGTATCCCGAGGCCGATGACCCCCTGCACCGCGAACAGTGAATTGATATCGAATCCGTCAAGCCCGGGGCGAATAATCAGCAAGACACCGCAAAAGCCGACCAGAATTGCGCTCCACCTGCGCCAGCCAACTTTTTCCTGCAGGAACAGTGCCGCGCCCAAGGTGACCGCAAGCGGTGTTGCCTGCAAGATGGCCGAAGCGCTGGAAAGGGGGGTGAACACGATGGCGGTCACAAACCCAATGGTTCCGAATATCTCGCCCAAACTACGGACTGCGATTGCCGGGGTCAGTAAGGCGCGCGAGAAAAGCGGGCGGCGCTGAACCACAATTACAATCGCAAATACAATGGCCCCACCAAGCCCAAGCAGAGCGATGATCTGACCGACGGGCAATGCGCCCGCCATGAATTTGATGAACATGTCTTCAATTGCAAAACCCAACATCGCAAGGGTCATCAACGCCGCGCCGCGCAGGTTGTCCATGATCTGTCCTTAGGGCTTTATCTTACAAGTGACATGACCTGTTGGGCGGGCAGGGGCAAGGGGCGAGATCGCTATTCAGCCCCTATACCGCTGGCCTTATGGTCAGAAACCAAAAACTTCGAAATCTGCTAGGGTCCGGCCCCATAAAAGTGCTTGAGACCCAGCAGTTCGCGTGATTCACGTTCCCAAAGCGTGGGGGTGTTATGAGCCATCTTTTCTGGCTTAGCGAAGATCAGATGGTACGGCTTCGGCCGTTTTTTCCGAA
>CBDTVL010000062.1:0-16526 GCA_965363755.1 uncultured Sulfitobacter sp. | reverse complement strand
GGTGCGGGACAAAACTACCGTTAAGCAGGAGCGGGTCAAATGGCGCTTTCGGCCTTTAGCAGACCTTCGTGCTTTTCGCTGCGTACGTCAGCAATGAGGCCAAGATGGCATTCAACTATCCGATGGATCGTCCCAAGGCTGAGCTGAGCCAGAGTAAACCGACTTGGTTGGGTGGTATTGCGTAGGATCATCCAACGATGCCGCGTGGACGTAAATACGATCATTCATTTGTTGGCTTCGTCGGGTCAGCGGTGATCCACAGTTTGGGCAGAAGCCACTCCAAGTCGAGTGACCAGAGTCGCCGATCATTTCGTATTCTATGTAACTGTTATTGATTGAGAAAGATTCGAAGATGAGCGGCACCATTTCTGAATGCCCTGTGCCGGTCAATTGTTGGCAGTCTCTACAATAGCAACGGAACATTGCTGCGTCTGCAAGCAAGCCTCGGTACTGAATTTTTCCGCACTTGCAGCGACCTGTTGTATCTTTCGCCATTAGCTTCTCTCCTGATAACTCAAGATACGACGAATAAAGATGATTGTCTGCAAGGTCCTGCAAAGCAGACCTCGGCGCAAGGTGCAGCGAAAGTCCGGTTTCCGCCCATATTGCCGAAATGTGCATGTTGCAGCATTGGTCAATCGGGGTTCCATTGCGGCCGTTCTCTGCGGTAGGTGCCAATGTCCGCTAAACCGGCATTCGACAGGGTGCAGTTTTATAGGCCCCGGCTCCAAGAAACTGTAAAGGTTTGTACAGGTATCGTGATGGTTGAAATCTCTGAATCCTCACACTAGAATCTTCTCAGACGTAACCGAGAATAGACTATTCGTTTTCAATATTGGTCGGAAAACCGAAAGATAAACACGTGATAACAAAGGTTTAACGCGCGGTTGTAGCTCAGTTGGTTAGAGTACCGGCCTGTCACGCCGGGGGGCGCGGGTTCGAGTCCCGTCAACCGCGCCATTTTCTTCTTATCTATGATCAGCGCTGTCTCAGCGCTGAGGCTTGTCGCAAAAAGTCCAGCAGGGCTGCGGCTGTCTCTTTCGGGTGATGGTCGATGAAGAAGTGACCGCCGGGCAGGGCTTTGGCGTGCATGTTGGAAAGGCGCGGGGCCCAGGTTGCCGGAACATCATAGGCCTGACCCATCTTTCCATCTGTGCCGTAGAGCACTAGTGCGGGACAGGTGACCTGCCGGTCGAGATCAAGGGCATCCATTGCAAAATCAATGTCGATGGCAGCGCGGTAGTCGTTGCACATTGCACTGATTGTGGCCGGGTCGCGCCATGCGGTGCGATAAGAGGCCAGCGCAGCTTCGTCAAAGTCTGAGAGGTCCGCAGGACCCCACCCCACAAGGCAGCTTTCAAAATAGACGTCAGGGTCATGTCCGATCAACGTCTCGGGCAAAGGCGCCGGCTGGGCCAGAAAGAACCAGTGGTAATAGGCGCGCGCGACGTCGTGGTGCAGGTCATCCAAGAGATGATGCGTCGGCACGATGTCCATCAGCGTCAGGCTTTGCACTGTGTAAGGGTGATCAAGCGCCAGTCGGTGTGCCGTGCGTGCGCCCCGGTCGTGGCCGACCAGATGGTAGCGATCAAACCCAAGAGACATCATCAACGCATTCTGATCGGCGGCGATTTCTCGAAAGCTGTAGTTCTCTACACCTGCCGGTTTGGAGGACGCTCCATAGCCGCGCAGATCGGCTGTCACAACGGTGAACTCAGACGCAAGAACAGAGTCCACATGGGCCCACATTTCGCGGGTTTGCGGGAACCCGTGCAGCAACAGAACCGGCGGTCCTTCACCCTTGGTTGAATAGGCGATCCTCTGACCGTTGACGTCGGCGAATTCGGTCATTGAGTGCCTCTCGCGATGTCAGACCAGCGCATCAAGAATACGCGCCCAACTGCGCGTGCCTTTATGAAAACTCTCAAGATCGTATTTCTCATTTGGTGAATGGATCTGGTCATCATCCTTGCCAAAACCGATCAGCATTGAGTCCATTCCCGTGATGTCCTTAAAAAACCCAGCAATCGGGATCGAGCCGCCACAGCCGACATAAGCTGCTGGACGTGGCCATTCATCACTCAGCGCCTGGCGGGCTTTTTCAAAGGCCGGGTGATCAATCGACATCTGCGAGGCGGCAGAGCCTTTTTCGCTGCGATACGCCACTGTGAAACCCTCGGGCAAAGCGCCTTCCAGATAGGCGCGGAACGCATTGCGGATTGCGTCCGGATCTTGAGTTCCAACTAAGCGGAAGCTAAGTTTGGCGCTGGCCTCGCTGGGTAGTACAGTCTTGAATCCGTCGCCGGTGTAGCCGCCCCAGATGCCGTTCACATCACAGGTTGGGCGCGACCAGATCATTTCCAGCGGCGTGCGTTCGTCCTCGCCTGCCGGGTCTAACAGCCCGACATCGCCAAGGTATTTGGCGTGGTCAAAATTAAGCCCTTGCCACTGGCTGCGGATTTCATCGCTGAGTTCAGGTACGCCATCATAGAAACCCGGCAAGGTGATGCGCCCGGTTTCATCGTGCAGACCTGCGATAATTTTGGACAGCACCCGGATCGGATTCATTGCGATGCCGCCGTACATTCCCGAATGCAAGTCGCGCGCCGGTCCTGTGATCGTGAAATCCTCGCCCAGAAGTCCACGCAGCATTGTGGTGATGGCGGGGACAGCGCTCTCAAAAAGTCCGGTGTCGCAGATCAGGGCAATGTCGGCTTTCAACTCGTCCTTGTTTTCCTCCATGAAGGGCACAAGGCTGGGCGAGCCGGATTCTTCTTCGCCTTCAAAGAAAAAGGTGATGCGGCAGGGCAGAGTGCCATTAACGGCCTTCCAGGCGCGGCAGGCTTCGACAAAGGTCATCAATTGGCCTTTGTCGTCAGATGAACCCCGCCCGCGGATCACCGTGCCACTTTCAGTTTCCTGAAGTTCCGGGTCAAATGGGTCCCGATCCCACAAGTCGAGCGGATCCACTGGCTGCACGTCGTAATGGCCGTAAAACAGCAGGTGAGGAGTGTTCGCAGCGCCCTCGACATCACCCACAACCATAGGATGGCCGGAAGTTGGGCGCTTTTCCGCCTTCACACCGAGAGTGGTGAGGTCCGCGACCAACCAGTCTGCGGCGGTTTCACAATCGGCCTTGAACGCTGGATCCGTCGAAATGGACGGAATACGCAGGAGATCGAGCAGGCGGTCTGTTGCGGCGGGTAAATCTGCATCTATGCGGGCGAGAACAGCGTCAAGGGACATAGGGGAGGTTCCTGTTAAGGGGGATTTGGTCCGACCCTAGCAGTCCGCTGTCCGGTGTCCAGTGGGCCCCGGCACAGAAGCATCAGATGTCTGTCTAGGGCAAATCCAAGCCAGATATATTAGAGCCACTCATGTAACCCCGCGTCGGACAGCCAGACTAAGTCTTATGCGAGACTCACGGATCAATTTGTTGGCGCAAGCTACAACGGGGCGGGGGCGCGAGCAGCAGAATTTTCGCTGACGCGGTGTCTGGAGCCGCGGCATGATCAAATTTACGGCAGAGAATGTGAAGTTCTGTGAAGTGAGTTTCATGCCTGCCGTGGCCTCCTGATACCCAATATACACAAATTTTTAGGGGCCGAACATGATACCGGCAGGCAGAACTCCAAACACGGAAAATCTTTAAAACATAATCTTTAAAATATGTTACTGTTAATGAGTGTGAGTTTGTCGCAACGTTGATCTTTTTGGTAGTCTGGAATACCTGACCCCGCGTCAGCGCATGTCGGGGCGCAAAGCAATTTGGCATAGATCAAGGCTGCGACACCTTATCCGTGTGTAACTGGTTGAAGGACGGATGCTCTCTCTATATTCGTTCAAGAGTATTAACGCGGCGCTGGCCGCTGTCGCAGGGCCCAAGAAGCCGCGCCAAAAATGGAGATGCCCGGTGGATTACACCGAGAAACTCGACCAAGCGATTGCCCGTCTGCATGACGAAGGCCGCTACCGGACGTTCATTGATATCGAACGCCGAAATGGCTGCTTTCCGCATGCCATCTGGACTCGCCCTGACGGCAGTGAACGGCCTATCACCGTCTGGTGTGGCAATGACTATCTTGGCATGGGGCAAAATCCGGTAGTGCAGGATGCAATGCATGAGGCGATCCGTGCAACAGGTGCGGGATCTGGTGGGACCCGCAATATTTCGGGCACCACAGTTTATCACAAGCGGCTTGAGGCAGAGTTGGCCGATTTGCACGGCAAGGAAAGTGCATTGTTGTTTACGTCGGCGTACATCGCCAACGATGCGACCTTAAGCACATTGCCCAAGTTGTTCCCGGGGTTGATTATTTATTCAGACGAACTGAACCACGCCAGCATGATCGAAGGGATTCGCCGCAATGGCGGCCCCAAGCGGATTTTCCGGCACAATGACTTGGAACACTTGAGAGAGCTGCTGGCAGCTGATGATCCAAACGTACCAAAACTGATCGCGTTTGAATCGATCTATTCGATGGACGGCGACTTTGGTCCGATCGAGGCGATCTGTGATCTGGCTGATGAATTTGGCGCGCTGACCTATATTGACGAGGTACATGCAGTTGGCATGTATGGCGCGCGCGGCGCCGGAGTTGCGGAACGCGAGCGGCTCATGCATCGGCTCGACATCATCAATGGCACGCTGGCCAAGGCTTTTGGTGTGATGGGGGGCTACATTACAGCCTCGGATAAAATGTGTGATGCCATAAGGTCTTATGCGCTGGGATTCATCTTTACAACGTCGCTGCCGCCCGCAATCGCCGCCGGTGCGGCTGCGTCGGTTGCGTATCTCAAACGTCATCCTGAGTTGCGCGAACAACATCAAACTCAGGCCGAAATCCTCAAGGTCCGTTTAAAGGGTCTTGGTTTGCCCATCATTGATCATGGCAGCCATATTGTGCCGGTGATGGTTGGCGATCCGGTCCACACCAAGAAGCTCAGCGATATGTTGCTTGAGGACTATGGCATATACGCCCAGCCGATCAATTTCCCCACAGTTCCCAGAGGAACAGAACGGCTTCGCTTTACCCCGTCGCCGCTCCACGGGTCCGACGAAATGGACGCGCTGGTGCATGCGATGGACAGATTGTGGTCACATTGTGCGCTAAATCGTGCCATGTTAACGGCTTAGTACATATCATCCGTGTAAATCGGATTGCGTTGTGTTAACTTTCTGGGAACAAACACACTGCTACGAATCGATGGGCCGATTTAGTGTGTTTTGATGAGGCAGGGCAATAATATGATCGGGCGCAAGCCTTCCGACAAAGCTGAAGAAATCGACGTTCAACCTAAAGGGTTTGACGATTTCGAGTTGCGTCTAGGTGATGTGATGCGCGGTGAGCGAGCCACAATGGGCAAATCGCTTCTGGATGTGCAGCGCGAATTGCGTATCAAAGCAGGCTATATCGCGGCGATCGAAAACTGTGACCCCTCAGCCTTTGACACACCTGGATTCATCGCCGGATACGTCCGCTCTTACGCGCGGTATCTGGATATGGACCCCGACAAGGCGTTTTCCTCCTTTTGCGAGGAAAGTGGGTTTTCCGTCGCGCACGGCATGTCCGACAAGGCGTCCGTTATCAAGAAACAAGGCCGTGAAGAACGTCTTGCAGGTAGTATGGGCCGCCGCGATCCCTTTGTGTCTCCCACGATGCCGTTTATTCCCGCCGGAGAGACGTTCTGGTCCCATATTGAGCCACGTGCCGTCGGGTCGACATTTGTGCTGGTCGGATTGCTCAGTGCAATTGGATTTGGCGGCTGGTCGGTTCTGAAAGAAGTGCAGCGCGTACAATTTGCCCCGGTGGACCAGGCCCCAGTTGTGCTGGCCGATCTGGATCCTCTGAATACCACGATGGCACAGACATCTGAGCCCGAGCCGCTTGCCGGATCAGTTGATGAACTGGTCATCCCGCCGTCTGCTGAAGCATTTGATCGGCTGTATCGACCTCAGGCGTTGGATGTGCCTGTTCTGGTGGCACGTGATGCTCCCATATCGACCCTTGATCCACGTGCCTTGGGCTCTTTTGCCTCCCCGGTTGCGATTTCACCACCGGTTTCTTTGGCGGCAGAAACCACGCCATCTTTGTCGCCGCAAGTGGTTGAAGAAGCAGCACCGGGTCTTCAAATTGTCGCGGTGCGCCCATCCTGGGTGAGGGTGCGTGCCGCAGATGGCACGGTTATTTTTGAAACGATCATGGAAAGTGGTGATACGTACGAAGTTCCAATGACCGAAGAGCCGCCAACGCTTCGGGTTGGTGAATCGGGCGCATTGTACTTTGCGATGAACGGCAAACACTACGGACCCGCCGGACCGACGGGAAAAGTCACTTCAAATCTGGCTTTGTCCATTGGCGCACTGAGCGAAACGCTAAGCGTCGCGGACCTGACACAGGATCAGGATTTGGCGCAGATGGTGGCTGAACTGCAGACCCCGGCTGAAGACTCTGTGCCGTCTCTGGACTGATACACGCCAATAGACAGGTTTTGCATATAAGCTGCGGTGCTGCATTGCACCAAGGGCCTGTGCACCTTACTTTGCCGTCGTGAGAATAAAAAAAGGTCTGCGTTGATGTCGCTGAACCATATCCGCCCGTGGAAGAATATCTATCGCCGCAAGAGCCGCCAGATTATGGTGGGAAATGTGCCGGTTGGTGGCGATGCTCCGATTGCGGTTCAGACCATGACCAATACGCTGACCACCGATATTGCAGGCACCATCACTCAGGTACAGGCGGCGACTGACGCGGGTGCAGATATCGTGCGTGTTTCGGTGCCGGATCAGGCCAGCTCACATGCCCTGAAAGAGATCGTCCGCGAAAGCCCGGTCCCAATCGTTGCCGACATCCACTTTCACTATAAACGCGGGATTGAATCGGCCGAAGCCGGGGCCGCCTGTCTGCGGATTAACCCGGGCAATATTGGGGATGAGAAGCGGATCAAAGAGGTGATAAAAGCCGCCCGTGACAACAATTGTTCGATGCGCATCGGTGTGAACGCTGGGTCGCTTGAAAAACATCTCTTGGATAAATACGGTGAACCGTGCCCCGATGCGATGGTGGAAAGCGGGCTGGATCACATCAAAATCCTGCAAGACAATGACTTCCATAACTTCAAGATCAGCTGCAAAGCGTCTGATGTCTTCATGTCCG
This sequence comes from uncultured Sulfitobacter sp., assembly GCA_965363755.1. Taxonomy (GTDB): domain Bacteria; phylum Pseudomonadota; class Alphaproteobacteria; order Rhodobacterales; family Rhodobacteraceae; genus JL08. Next base: position 9,369 of record CBDTVL010000062.1, on the reverse strand, counting down.
CCGCAGCCTATCAGAAATTGTCCGAAGTGACCGATGCGCCAATTCATCTGGGAATTACCGAGGCCGGTGGGCTGGTCAGCGGCACGATCAAATCCGCCATCGGATTGGGCAATCTGTTGTGGATGGGTATTGGTGACACGATCCGCGTGTCGCTGTCTGCCGATCCCATTGAAGAAGTCAAAGTTGGCTTTGAAATTCTGAAATCATTGGGCCTGCGCCATCGCGGCGTGAATATCATTTCCTGTCCCAGTTGTGCGCGGCAGGGATTTGACGTGATAAAGACTGTTGAGGCTCTGGAACTCCGGCTGGAACACATCAAAACACCGATGAGCCTCAGTATTATCGGCTGTGTGGTGAATGGTCCGGGCGAGGCGCTGATGACTGACGTTGGTTTTACCGGCGGCGGTGCCGGAGCGGGCATGGTGTATCTGGCTGGGAAACAAAGCCACAAGCTGAGCAACGATCAGATGGTCAATCACATCGTTGAACAGGTGGAAAAGCGCGCAGCTGTCATTGACGCAGAGATGGCAGCAGCGGAGCAGGCCGCCGAGTAGCTGAGTTAACGTGTGCGAATTTCAGCGACCAGCGCTTGCATCTGATCCAGCGGTAAGTACCCACGCAGCAACTGATCCTGCATGACAAAGGTCGGCGTGCCATTGATCTGCAACCGCTGAGCAAGCGCACGGGTCTGCATGATCTCCTGTGTGACGGTCTCGCTGTCCATGGCGGTTATAATCGCATTGGAATCAAGTCCTAGCGTGTCGCTTAGGCGTCGTAAGGTTGTCTCGCTGATCTCGGCGTCATAGGTCATCAGTGCATCATTCAGCATTTTATATTCGGTGCCTCCAACAACCTGCTTTGCAGCGATGGCAAAGCGTGAGGCCAGCAGCGACTCGTCGCCCAGAATCGGAAACTCCTTGACGATCAGACGGATGTTGCCGTCGCTTTCCAAAAGATGTGCGACCTCGCTATGGGCGCGTCGGCAATAGCCGCAGCGGTAATCCAGAAACTCGACAAGCGTGATATCGCCATCTAGGTTGCCACCAACCCAGGAATAGCCGTCGTCAAAAATCTCTGATGCATTGGCCTGAACCAGCGTGAGGTCAGCCTCGGCCTGTTGGGCGGCTTTTGAGTCCTCAAGAGCGGCGACCGCCTCCATGATCACGCCCGGGTTTTGTAGCAGATAAGCGCGGATTTCGATCTGAAACGCGGCACGCTCTTCGTCAGTCATCGACTTGATATCAAACGCAAAGGCGGGGCCCGACAGCATGATAGCGGCAAGTGCCGGGGCCAAAAGGTGTCGCATATGGAATCTCCGCTTGATCATGTTCACTTTCGCTTTTTCCTTCGTTTGGCTGCACTGATCACATCTTGGGCCCGTTGCCAAGGACCCGAGCCTGTCGGCAACAGCCCCGCTGCCCTAATAGCATGGATTTCAGCATCTTTCAGCCGTCCTTGCAGCGCGTAACGCTCGGCCGTTACTAGAGAGGCCATGCCGTTCTGGCCGGTCTTGGCATAGGACACTGACATATCGCGCAGCAAACGGGCGTCGCGAAAATCGCGAGAGCGCGCGCGTTCCTGAACCGCGAGGGCTGCTTTGTATTGACCATCTGCCAACAATGCGCGCCCATAGCTGCCCAGTATCAGCGCATTGTTCGGTGCAATATCAACTGCCTGTTTGTAACTGCTGACTGCGTTTTTGATCTGCCGGCTTTCCAGTAATATCTGGCCCCTTAGTTCGTAGAAAAAAGGATCTCCGGGTCGTAAGGCAATGGCTGAATCTATGGCTTTCAGCGCGCGTTTGACGTTTGAATTCCGGTGATAAGCGATGGCTTGCCGCATCAATGTGATGTCTTGTGTCGGCCCTTCTTTGGCCCGGGCCAATGTCCATTTCGGGGAGCGGGTAAAGGCGGACAATTTACCTCTGGCCCGCGCAAACCAGTACTCCGCGGTTGCGTTTGTTGTAGCCTGCCCTCCGTAGGTAGCTGCAAATGCCTTCATTGCGCGAACCCTGTCCCGGCTCAGCGGATGGGAACGCGCATAGGGGTCCTGACGTCCGCCTTGCAGCAACTCCTGTCCTTCAAAGATGCGCAGGACATCCAACATCCCCTCAGGGCTGACCCCCGCAGACTTCAAGAACCGGACGCCGGACTGGTCGGCTGAGGCTTCCTCTTCCCTTGTATGCAGCAGGAAAACACGCGTCGCAGATGAACTGGTGCCCAAAGCAATGCCGCCTGCGGCCTCGGGTGCTCCGGCAGCGGCAACAATCGCAGCCAGCGCTAGACCCAGATTGGCCGCCGTCTTGGCGCTGCGAAAATTAATCATGCGCCGGGTGATATGCCCATTGACGATATGAGCCGCCTCATGCGCGATTACGCCTTGTAGCATTTCAGCCTTGTCCAGTTTTTGAATCAGGCCGTAGTTAATAAATATTGCACTGTTATCAATGACAAAGGCGTTTAGCTTACTGTCGTTGACGACCAGCACACGCACCCGATCAGGGCTGAGATCGGCCTGACGCAGAATCGGGGCGGCGAGTTGCTTGAGCGCATATTCAATGTCAGGATCACGCAGCAACTGCACGGCCCCGGCGGGCAACGCGGCTGAGAGCGAAAACACCAAAGAGAGCATCAGTAAGAGGCGCGTCCGGATTGACGGCGCCTCGGTTTCGCGGTGAAAGAGGCGACGAAAGCACATGGCGTCATTTAGGAGCATTGCGGTGAGAAACTCAACCCGATCTCAGGTCGATCCGTTCATTGTGATGGATGTAATGGAAGCGGCGCGCCGGGCGGAAGGTGCCGGGCGCAATATCATTCATATGGAGGTCGGTCAGCCCGGCTCAGGCGCGCCAAAAGGCGCAGTGCAGGCGCTGGCAAAGGCAATGGATGCTCAGCCTTTGGGTTATACAGTTGCGTTGGGTCTGCCGGCACTGCGGGCGCGAATCGCGCGCATGTATGGCGAATGGTACAATATTGATCTTGATCCAGAACGTGTGGTGATAACGCCGGGGTCCTCAGGTGGTTTCATTTTGGGATTTACCTCGCTTTTTGACAGCGGTGACCGGGTTGGAATCGGCGCGCCGGGATATCCGTCTTATCGCCAGATTTTGCATGCTCTGGGACTTGAGCCCGTGGATTTGCCAACAGCGCCTGAAAATCGGTTGCAGCCGGTACCGGCTGATCTCGCCGGGCTTGATCTGGCGGGGCTTTTGGTTGCGTCTCCGGCAAATCCGACGGGCACGATGCTGAACCGCGCAGCAATGACACAGTTGATTGAGGCGACGCAGGACCAGGGCGCCGCATTTATCTCGGATGAGATTTATCATGGCATCGAGTATGAGGCAAAAGCCGTCAGCGCCCTTGAGATCACCGATGACTGTTATGTGATTAATTCGTTCTCCAAATACTTCAGCATGACCGGCTGGCGCGTCGGATGGATGGTGGTGCCCGAAGATCATGTGCGCACAGTTGAGCGGCTGGCCCAAAATCTGTTCATTTGCGCGCCGCATGCCTCCCAGGTTGCCGCCTTGGCGGCGCTGGACTGCGAAGAAGAATTACAAGCGAATTTAGATATTTACACGGCAAACCGGAAGTTGATGTTAGAAGGGCTGCCGCGCGCCGGGTTCACCAATATCGCCCCGCCGGATGGTGCATTTTATGTCTATGCGGACGTATCTGAACTGACGCAGGACAGTCGCGCTTTTGCCGCCGAGATACTGGATCGGGCAGACGTGGCTGTCACGCCAGGGCTGGATTTTGACCCGGTCCGGGGCGCGACAACGGTGCGGTTCTCTTATGCGCGCGCGACCGAAGACATCGAAGAAGGTCTGCGACGGCTGAGCAAATTCATGGCAAACCGGGCTTAACGCGCGCCGCAAGCCAGCTTACGATTCCAATTGGCGCAGCACTGCGGTAGACACGGGGCAAACGCAGGAAAAGCGGCGGGCAGATGTACAGGATTTTTCTCTTTCTCATGGCGCTTTTGGTGTGGCCGATTGGCGCCCAATCGCAGGAACTGGGCGGGCTGGCCCGCGTTGACGCCTCTCAGAGCGGCATCAACGATGGCGCGCGCGGAGAAGTGCAGATTGATCTGCATCTGAGCCAGGGGGTGCCCTACCGGGTCTACACGCTCGACACACCGCGCCGATTGGTGCTCGATTTTCAAGAGGTTGACTGGGCTGGCGTTCAACCATCTTCTTTTGTGCAAAGCCCACGCATAGACGGTTTGCGCTTTGGCCCGTTCCGACCCGGTTGGTCGCGTATGGTTGCTGATCTGGGTGAGCCGCTGATTTTGCAAAGTGTTGATCTGACAATCGATAACGAAAATGGACAGGCCCATCTGACCGTGGTGCTGCAACAAGGAGATGCTGCAGAGTTTGCAGCAGCCTCAGGCGCCCCTGTGGATACGAGATGGGACTTGCCGCCCCCCGCTGACTTGCCGCCACGCACCACAAAGCCCGCAGGCGCGCCACTGATGGTGGTGATTGATCCGGGTCACGGAGGTGTCGATCCCGGGGCTGAACGAGACGGGTCAATCGAAAAAGAGCTGATGCTGATCTTCGCGCGTGAATTGCGCGAGGCGTTGTTACGCGGCGGTGGTTTTGATGTGATGATGACGCGCGAGAGGGATGAGTTTGTCTCGCTGCAGGAACGCATTGCGATTGCGCATCACGCAGGCGCAGATGTTTTTCTGTCTTTGCACGCGGATGTTTTGTCGGAAGGGCAGGCAAAAGGCGCAACTGTCTACACCTTGTCAGAGGCGGCAACTGATGCAGCAACAGCGGGATTGGCAGAGCGACACAATCGGGCAGATGTGTTGGCCGGGGTTGACCTGTCGGGGTCCGATGACGAAGTGACGGGAATCTTGCTGGAGCTGGCCCGCCAAGAGACGCAACCGCGGACCGAGGCATTGGCACGCGCGCTGGTTGAGGGCATGGCAAATGCAGGCGGACCTATGAACAGTAACGCGTTGCGTCAGGCCGGATTCTCGGTGCTGAAAGCGGCAGACATCCCATCGGTTTTGATCGAGGTTGGGTTTCTGTCCAGTGATCGGGATCTGAAGAATCTGGGCGATCCTAAATGGCGCGCTGGCATGGCTGTAGGCATCCGCGAGGGCTTGAGCGCTTGGGCGGTGCTGGATGAAGCGGTGCGCGAGCTGGTGCGACAATAGAACATTTCGGGTGCAAGGTATTGATCCAACGAAAGCTGCGCCAACCGCAAACCTTGCCGGTGCGCGCATTCCTCTACCTCATGCACGGCTATAGCGGTAAATAGCCACGCCACATCTCCTTGTGTTTTGACCCTGCCTGCAGCGTCTCGTATAAGAGCGCAAATGTTGTAAAAGGCCACGCGCGTGTTTCGATTCATTCTATCCTTTCTGGGGGCGATTTTCAGCCTCATCACGCTGGGCATTGTCATTGTGGCGCTGACGATTGGTGGTGTGTTCTGGATGTTTGGGCGGGACTTGCCCAGCCACGAATCTCTTGCTCAGTACAAGCCGCCAACCATCAGCCGGATATATTCGGGCGAAGGCCAGATTATTGATGAGTTTGCCCGCGAGCGGCGCTTGTTTGTCCCTGCCACTGACATTCCGGATCTGGTCAAACAGGCGTTTATCTCGGCTGAGGACAAGAATTTTTACACCCATGCGGGCTATGACGCGCGCGGTATCGTTGCTGCCGGCGTCGAAGCCGTTCAATCGCGCGGGCGCAATGTGCGCGGCGCGTCCACCATCACGCAACAGGTCATGAAGAACTTTCTTTTGTCCGGCGACCGGCAGATTGAGCGCAAGATCAAGGAAATCATTCTGGCCTCACGTCTGGAAGAGACACTGAATAAGGATCGCATCCTAGAGCTTTATTTAAACGAGATTTTTCTGGGCCAGAACTCTTATGGTGTTGCCGCTGCCGCCCAGACCTATTTCAACAAGACCCTTAGCCAACTGGCGCCGCACGAGGCGGCCTTTCTGGCATCGTTGCCCAAGGCACCGTCGGACTATCATCCGGTGCGTCAGAAACAGCGACTGCTGGACCGGCGGTCTTTTGTGCTCAGAGAGATGTACGAAAACGGTTACCTGACCAAAGCCGTCTACGAGACCGAAGACGCAGCCCCGTTGCGGTCGGTTCAGAACGGCGATTTTGAAAGCTTCCGCGTTTCTTTGCCGCCCCGCGATTACTTTACTGACGAAATCCGTCGCCAGCTTAGCGATGATTTTGGTGAAGGTGAGTTCTTTACCGGCGGTTTGACGGTGCGGGCCACGATTGACGCTGAAATGCAGCCCGTCGCTGCGACCTCGTTACGGCGTGGGCTTGAACGTTATGATCGCGGCAGGGGCGTCTGGAGAGGCACCGGCAAGAAAATCCCGACCGACCAGTTGGCAGATGAGGAGAATTGGCGAGCGGCACTGGCAAATGTCGACGTCTCCCGCGATGTTGATCTGGACGGCCAATGGTACCCGGCTGTTGTGTTGGATGTTGGCAGCAACGATGCCCGGATCGGAATTGAAGGCGTGCCAGAAGATGCCGATGGCCATTTTGTTCCCGCCAAAGATGCACAATGGGCGCGCAAACGCCGCGAAGACGGATCTTTGGGACGAAAAGCGAAAGTAGCAGGAGATTTGCTGGAAGTTGGCGAGGTCGTGCATGTGCGCCGCATGACGGCTGATGCGGACGGCAGTTTTGTGCGCTGGACCTTGCGGCAGGTGCCCGAAGTGCAGGGCGGTTTTGTCGCAATGGACGTGAACACTGGCCGGGTAATTGCGATGCAGGGTGGGTTTTCTTATCAGCATTCGGTGTTCAACCGGGCAACTCAAGCGCAACGACAGCCCGGCTCTTCTTTCAAGCCGTTTGTCTATGCTTCCGCGCTGGACAGTGGATACTCACCGGCGACAATCGTTATTGATGCACCTATTGAAATCGACACTCCGCAGGGGTTGTGGCGACCACGCAATTCCTCAAACAAGTTTTATGGGCCAACGCCTTTGCGCACAGGGATCGAACAATCCCGTAACCTGATGACCATCCGTCTTGCGCAAGAGGTTGGTATGGACACGGTCGCCTATTACGCTGAGCGGTTCGGCGTATATGATTACATGGGCCAGTATCTTGCCAACGCTTTAGGGTCGGAAGAAACCACGTTGTACAAGATGGTGACGGCCTATGCGATGTTTGCGAATGGCGGCGAGCGGCTGGAGCCAACACTGGTGGACCGGGTCCAGGATCGGTATGGCAAGACCATTTACCGGCATGACCAGCGCCAATGTACAGATTGTTCCAATGCAAACGTGCCGCCGGGTCAAAGCCCCAGCATTGTCTCGAATCGCGAGCGGATTATGAATGCAATCACGGCCTATCAGCTCACCTCAATGATGCGCGGCGTGGTCGATCGTGGCACTGCCAGCGGAACGGTTGGGCTCGACGTGCCCGTTGCGGGTAAAACCGGCACCACAAACGAGGCGCGGGATGTCTGGTTTATCGGTTTTACCAGCAACATCGTAGCGGGCTGTTACATAGGTTACGATCGGCCACGCCCGTTAGGGCGGGGGGCCTACGGCTCTTCGATGTGTGGCCCGGTCTTTCAGGAATTCATGACCGAAGCGACCGCCAAATATGGGGGCGGTGAGTTCGAGATTCCGCCCGGAGGCCACTTTATCAAGATTGATCGCTTTTCAGGGGCACGTCTGTCCAATGACGCATCTGGCGCAACGGTTGTGGCTGAATATTTCCGGGATGGTCAAGAGCCTGTTTTCGGCCTCGCGTATGACGGTGGTTTTGCTATGGGGTCAAATCTACCATTGTTCCAGGAAGTGATCGAGAGCGGTCGCCAGGTGACCACATCGACTGGGCAGACCACTGTGGTGGGCCCCAAGGCTGATTTCGGAACGGTGAGTTCCGGTGGGCTATATTAGATCAGGATTGGTCGGTCCTTCTTGCCCACACAGCAGGGCTGGTTTATCTGCAGTCTTTAACCTTTAACCGACAGGCGAAAATAAAATGCGCGCAGACGCCCAGAATACCGCGGATCAGATCGCAAAATCTCTGGACCTGTTGGGCCAGCGGCTTGACGTTGAGACCGCGCCGCACCGGCTTGAGGAATTTGATGCTCGCGTCGAGGATCCCAACTTGTGGGACAACGCTGAGGTTGCCCAGAAACTGATGCGCGAGCGGCAGGCGCTAGTGGACGCGATGGCAACCTATGCTGACATCAAGCAAGATCTGGCTGATACTGTCGACCTGATCGAGTTGGGCGAGATCGAAGAAGACGAAGAAGTTGTTGCGGATGCCGAAGTCTCGTTGAAAGCGCTGGCCGTGAAGGCGGCACAAAAGGAGCTGGAAGCGTTGCTGGATGGTGAGGCTGATGCCAACGACACGTTTCTGGAGATCAACGCCGGGGCAGGTGGCACCGAAAGCTGTGACTGGGCCAATATTCTGGCGCGCATGTATGTCCGCTGGTCTGAGAAGAAGGGTTATAAGGTCGAGCTGCAATCCGAAAGCGCCGGAGAAGAGGCCGGTATCAAGTCGGCAACCTACAAAATTTCGGGCCTCAACGCTTATGGCTGGCTCAAATCCGAAAGCGGTGTACACCGGCTGGTGCGGATCAGCCCGTTTGACAGCGCGGCCAAACGCCATACTTCATTCTCATCTGTGTGGGTTTATCCGGTTGTGGATGACAATATCGAGATCGACGTGACCCCCGCCGATATTCGGATTGACACCTATCGAAGCTCTGGTGCCGGAGGGCAGCACGTTAACACCACCGACTCCGCCGTGCGTATTACCCACCATCCAACTGGGATCGTGGTGACATCTTCAGAAAAATCCCAGCACCAGAACCGCGATATCGCGATGAAAGCCCTAAAATCGCGCCTGTATCAGATGGAGCTGGATCGACGGAATGCCGCCATCAACGATGCGCACGAAAACAAGGGGGATGCCGGCTGGGGCAACCAGATCCGGTCTTACGTGTTACAGCCCTATCAGATGGTCAAAGATCTGCGCACCAACTACGAGACATCCGACACAAAAGGCGTGCTGGATGGTGATCTGGATGGTCTGATGGGGGCCACACTCGCGCGGGATGTCAGTGGCAAATCAAGAGCCGAGGCACGCGCGGACGGGTGAGCTTTGTGCGATGGTTGTGCCAAATGTCGCGCAGCTCGACCCGCAGTACTCATTTTCGCTGACCACAGCAGTGAAGTCAGTCAAGGCCAAACAGGCCCAAGTGCCGCGTACCTTTGACTCAGCCCGGAATTATCTGATGTTGTCACCGTTAGCTGACGCTCAAGCTGTCAACGCCAAATGGCGGCAGTGCGGACAAAACTACCGTTAAGCAGGAGCGGGTCAAATGGCGCTTTGGGCTTATTCTCGTTGAG
>CBDTVL010000061.1:0-16622 GCA_965363755.1 uncultured Sulfitobacter sp. | reverse complement strand
CCGTGGCCTTCCCGGCCACAAAAATGTGTCGAGTATTCAAAACAGCCCTTATGGCCTTCGATCAGGCGCATCTGTGTCGGCTCACCGATGATTGCCAGCGCGGGCCGATCTTCTCTGTTAGCCAGATGTTTCACCAACTCATTAGCGCCCAGACATCCGGTTTCTTCATCATAGGTAAAGGCAAAATGGACCGGACGATTGATCACCCGATCTGCAAAGTCAGGGGCGAGGGCAATGGTCGCGGCAATGAACCCTTTCATGTCGCAGGTGCCTCGGCCATAGAGCCGCCCGTTTGACGTGGTCATTGCAAACGGATCGCTGGTCCAGTCCTGATCTGCGACCGGGACAACATCTGTATGTCCGACCAACAGAATACCGCCCGCCCGATCCGGCCCCAGCGTTGCATAAAGGTTGGCTTTTCCGCCAGCGGCATCTTTATGGACTTGAACACGGGCGCCGACCCGATCCAACCTGTCGGCAAGATACTCTATGATCGCAAGATTGCTGTCCGACGATACGGTTGGAAACGCGATGAGATCTGATAACACCTCAACGCTGGTATCCAAGTGATCCATCGCGTTTAATCCTTCACAAACAATTTGCGTTCCACTTTGCAAAAAGGTTCTGCAGGGCCATCGTGTCCGATCAGGATGCTTTCGGTGATTTCAAGGCCCCAATCATCCATCCACAGTCCGGGCATGAAGTGGAATGTCATTCCAGGCTCAAGGATTGTGTCATCTTCGCTGCGCAGAGACATCGTGCGTTCGCCCCAATCGGGGGGGTAGGACAGGCCAATTGAGTATCCGCATCGTGCGCCGCGTTCGATCCCGGCACGCTCCATCGCGTCACCGAGGGCATTGGCAACGTCGCATGTCCTGTTGCCCGCTTGTGCGGCCATTAATCCGGCCTCAAGCCCCTCAACCACAGCCTCTTCGCCGCGTTTGATGTGATCGGGCGGTTTGCCCAGAAATACAGAGCGCGACAGCGGGACATGATAACGCCGGTAACATCCTGCAAGCTCAAAAAACGTCGCTTCACCTTTTCGCATCACATCACCGTTCCACGTCAAATGGGGGGCGGCTGCGTCTGTTCCGCTGGGCATCAACGGGACAATGGCCGGGTAGTCGCCCCAGATGTCGTCGACGCCGCACAGGCCGGCGGCGTATATTTCGGCGGCAAGCTCGTTCTTGCGCACCCCCGGTTCTGCGCGCTCCAGTGCAAGAAGCGTAATTTTCTCAGTGATTTTCGCGGCATTTCGCATGAACGCTATTTCTTCGGCAGATTTTGTGGCCCGCTGCCAGTTTACCATCGCTGTCGCGTCGACAATTGTCGCATTCGGCAGGTTCTCGAGCAGTGTCGTGTAGGCTTTTGCCGAAAAATAATAATTGTCCATTTCGACACCGATCCGGCCTTTATCAAGCCCGCGTTCGGCAAGTTTGGCCGCCAGATCCTGCATCGGGTGACGCTCAGTCGACTGCACGTAATTGTCGGTGTAAGAGGCCACATCAGTTGCGTCCAGATCGACGGTGCGGACCGCGCCATTGGCATCTTGGCGCCGTCCCCACCAGATTGGTTTGCCATCCAATGGAACCACAACGGCTTGATGGACATAAAAAGACCATCCGTCATATCCCGTCAGCCACGCTTGGTTTGACGGGTCCGTTGCAATCAGGACATCGACGCCGGCTTTTGACATGGCTGCGCGTGTGATCGACAGACGACGCATATATTCTTGCGGCGAAAACGGAGTAGGATTTGCATCTTTCATGTCACTTGTCCTGCGTTGGTAGCTGTGGGATGTCGCGGTTCACGATCAAATTGACGATCAGGTAAACGCTGCTTCATGACAATGAAAATCTGTTCTCGGGGCGACCATAACGACTCCATTGCTTGATCGCCTGTCAGTCAGTTGTCACAACGTGGGCGTTTTGCATTTCATCAATACTGGGAAACCACATTCCATTGGCGTCCGCCAGAAACATGCGATCCAGAAACCAATCTGACACTCCCGCTTGCATGAATAGCTCTCTGTCTTTCGCCTGCTCGATCTTGGGATCGGCAAAGGGAACATCATAAGACGCGTCCACCCGATATTGGTGAAAGCCGAGACGTGCGCCCCTTTTCAGCTGCCGTGTGACACCCCCAATAAAGGCAATTGTGCATGCGGAGCTGCAATTCTCTACGACATACGTGGCCAGTTTTTGTTGTCGCGACAGCTTTGCCAAACCACGGGCCTCGTAAATATTTCCGCCACTACTGGTCAAAACCAAACGGGCAATGCTTGGATGCGCCAGCAAGAGAGCAGTGACAGCCTTTGTCGCTCCGAGTTCAATATTGCCGGTCAATCTCAATGATGTTGCGTCGTCAGAGAGCGTCAGGTCATAACGACTTGCATGCTCCCGATCCATGCGGATGGCAAAACTCTCTTCCACTGGTGCGGGGTAGACTGCTAGCCAGAGCCCCCACGAGTCGCTCAACACAACCCACAGGGCTACCAGAATGCCAAGCTGCGCCCCCCACATGTCAGTGATCGATCCCATTGAGCGAATGTGGCTCTCGCCAGCCCGCAGCACGCCGACGGCCTGCCAGACAAACACCACGCCATGAAAGAATGCGCCAAGACTAAGCATGGATAGCGGATGAGAGGAGAATAGATTTGGCGCATAGCTGGCGAGCGCGCTTTGCGCCAGAGCTATTGCCAGTCTGAGTGCGACCAGATTGGCCCAGAAGGACCACTTCAGGCTTTGTTCGCCCGCCCAGTGGGCGTGCAGATAGTGGAGAGGTGACACCGTGGCCATCTTAATCAGCTATGCGTTGACAGGATTACACGCAACAACTAACCAAACTGTCATATGATCAGCGATGGCGTCGCTACCCATGATCATACGCGGTGGTCTCTTAAGGTCACCTGACATCCTGCACGCCCGGATACTTTGTTTCATTGGGCGCGAAGCGTCCTATCGAATTGAGGATACTTGGATGATGGATATCAACAAACGCCCGCATTTTTTCACAACCCACAATGGAGAAAAGGCGCCGCTACCATTTTCGGATACCGAATACGAAAATCGATTGGCCAAGCTGCGCGAAATCATGGCGGCAAAGGAAATTCCGGCGGTACTGCTCACGTCGATGCACAACATCGCATATTATTCCGGCTTTCTGTATTGCAGCTTTGGTCGGCCATACGGGTGTGTCGTAACGCAGAACGCCTGCACGACGGTGTCGGCGAATATCGACGCGGGTCAGCCGTGGCGCCGGTCGTTCAGTGAAAACGTCACTTACACAGACTGGACTCGAAACAACTACTGGCGGGCGGTCGAGAAACTGGTGGGTGGCACCGGGCGTATTGGAGTTGAGCGAGACCACCTCACGCTTGCTGCTCAATCCTCCCTGAACGATATGTTGGGATCGCCGGAACTGGTGGATATTGCGCCCGAGACGATGGCGGCGCGCATGATGAAATCAGATGAAGAGATTGCGCTGATCCGCGAAGGGGCCCGCATTGCCGATCATGGTGGTGACGCGGTGCGCGCGGCCATTTGCGAAGGCGCGCGCGAGATTGATGTCGCGATGGCCGGGCGCGATGCCATGGAGTTGGAAATTGGGCGTTCCCATCCGAACAGCGAATTGCGCGATACGTGGGTCTGGTTCCAATCAGGGCTGAATACCGACGGCGCACATAATCCGGTGACAACCCGGGCGCTGCAAAACGGCGACATTCTAAGCCTCAATACATTCCCGATGATTTCCGGATATTACACAGCTTTGGAGCGGACCTTGTTCCTTGGACAGCCAGACGCGGCGTCGTTGAAAATGTGGCAGGCCAACGTCGCGGCGCACGAACTTGGTATTTCCTTGATCAAGCCGGGAATGTCCTGTTCCGGAATTTGTGCCGAAATCAACAGGTTCTTTGCCGCCGAAGGCCTGCTGGATTACCGATCATTCGGGTACGGTCATTCTTTTGGTTTGCTTTCACATTACTACGGACGTGAAGCGGGTCTGGAACTTCGCGAAGACATTGACACCGTGCTAGAGCCGGGGATGGTAGTGTCGATGGAACCGATGATCTGGATACCAGAAGGCATGGCCGGGGCCGGTGGATACCGGGAACACGACATTCTGGTTATTGGTCGGGACGGGGCCGAGAACATTACCAAATTCCCTTACGGTCCAGAGTCAAACATCATCGAATGACTGCAAAAGCAGAACGTCCTGATGAAGACGAAACCTGCAGCAGTTGCAAGACTGCCGCAAAAAAAAAGGCACTCAGATAGTCCGTCAGGACGAATTTTTTTTAGCCACCGATTACGTCGGGGCGACTCGGTGAGTGGTTGCAATGTGGCGAGGCCTGTGTTTCGATGAAAAAAAAGCGAACGCGAAAAACACGACCCGGGGAGAAAATAATTGTCTGACACAGCCAGCGGCGACGGATTCGTCGTATTTGATCGCGTGCAAAAAAGCTACGACGGTGAAAACTTAGTCGTCAAAGATCTGAACCTCTCGATCGGAAAAGGTGAGTTTCTAACGATGCTCGGCCCATCGGGTTCCGGCAAAACCACATGTCTTATGATGCTCGCCGGGTTTGAAACTGCAACCCATGGTGACATTTTATTGGATGGCAAGCCAATCAACAATATCTCGCCGCACAAACGAGGCATTGGCATGGTCTTTCAGAACTATGCATTGTTCCCGCATATGACGATTGCAGAAAACCTGTCGTTCCCGTTGGAAGTCCGGAAAATGGGCAAATCCGAGCGAGAAGAAAAAGTGAAGCGCGCCCTTGATATGGTTCAAATGGGCGAATTTGGTGGGCGCAGACCTGCGCAGCTTTCTGGCGGCCAACAGCAACGTGTTGCCCTGTCGCGTGCCTTGGTTTTTGAACCTGATCTTGTCCTGATGGACGAACCGCTGGGCGCGTTGGATAAACAATTGCGCGAACATATGCAGTTCGAAATCAAGCGCATTGCGGACAATCTGGGCATTACGGTGGTTTACGTCACGCATGACCAAACCGAAGCTTTGACAATGTCTGACCGGGTCGCAGTTTTTGAAGATGGCCGCATTCAGCAACTCGCGCCACCTGATTTACTATATGAAGAGCCGCAAAACAGTTTCGTTGCGCAGTTTATTGGCGAAAACAATACTCTGGAAGGTGTTGTCCAAGAAATCAAAGATGGAATCGCGCTCGTCAAACTTGACGGTGGCGGGTTGATTGATGCCAAGCCGGTAAACGTATCCAAAGCCGGGGAAAGAACGCAAGTTTCGATTCGCCCAGAGCGGGTTGAGTACAACAAAGATCGTCTTCACGCCGATGCGCACACGCTTCCAGCAGAAGTGTTGGAGTTCATTTACATGGGCGATATTTTCCGCACGCGCTTGCGGGTTGCGGGAAACGAAGAGTTTTTTGTCAAAACACGCAATGCACCCGATCAAGTCCGTTTGAAACCCGGCCAAATGATCGAAATCGGTTGGCTAGCCGAGGATTGCCGTGCGTTGGACGCCTGAACGCGCCAGTCACGTTGCACACAGAATGGGAGATCCTTCACCCGGAGGGAAATTCCGAAAAAAATAATCCGGGAACAATTTGGGAGAATTGAAAATGAAGCTAAGAAGCACACTACTTGCTGTTTCAGCAGTCGCTCTGGTCGCGGGACCAGCTCTGGCAGTGGAAATGGCAGATGAAATGACAATCGTTTCGTGGGGTGGGGCCTATTCCAACTCACAAAACAAAGCCTATCACGAGCCCTATTCGGCCAAGACTGGTGTTACAATCATCAACGACGAAAGCTCGGCTGAAGCCGTGGCCAAACTGCGGGCCATGAACGAAGCGGGTAATATTACATGGGATGTGGTTGACGTTGTTGCCGCAGATGCGATGCGCCTTTGCGACGAAGGTCTGGCGATGGAAATCGATGCGGACACCCAACTTGCAGCAGCTCCTGACGGCACATCTGCGACTGAAGACTTTGGCGACCTTTTGGTGTCCGACTGTTTTATTCCACAAATCGTGTATTCGACCACATTCGGATACCGCACAGACTTGGTAGGCGATACGCCTCCGACAACTGTCTGCGATGTTTTCGATTTGGAAGCCTATCCAGGGAAACGCGCGTTGCAGAAAAGCCCGCTCTATAATCTGGAATGGGCATTGCTTTGCGATGGTGTTGCCAAGGAAGACGTCTACAGCATGCTGGAAACCGAAGCCGGACAAGATCAGGCGCTGGCCAAGCTTGGCACCATTAAAGACAGCGTTGTCTGGTGGTCAGCCGGTGCAGACACGCCTCAGCTTTTGGCAGACGGCGAAGTTGTGATGGGCTCTACTTACAATGGCCGCCTGTTCAGCGTGATCGAAGAGCAAAACCAACCCGTTGCAATGCTTTGGGATGCGCAGATGTTTGACCTTGACGGCTGGATCATTCCTGCGGGTCTGAGCCCAGAACGCCAAGCGCGCGCGCTGGACTACATCATGTTTGCGACAGACACACAGCGTCTGGCGGATCAGGCCAAGTACATTTCGTACGGTCCTGCACGTAAATCCTCGGCGCCATTGGTTGGTCAACATGCTGAGCTGGGTATTGATATGGCCCCCCATATGCCAACTGACCCAAACAACTCCAAGAACACATTCTTGACCAACTACGAATTCTATGCCGACTTCCGCGATGACCTGGATGTAAAATTCCAGTCTTGGTTGGCGAACTAAGACATCAAAAAAACTGGAAGGGCTGCTCTGGCCCTTCCACACAAATTTGACGACACGACCAAACACGTAATTTTTGGGGGCACTATGAGCGACGCAACGGATAATGGCCCGGTTCTTGCTGCTGACGGCACGCCACTTAAGAAAAGCCTAAATCGCGCCCTCAGGCACCAGAAAACCCGTGCACTGATGCTGGTCGCGCCCTTATTATTGTTTGTTCTACTGACATTTGTTGTTCCGATCGGCGATATGCTATTCCGATCTGTCAAAAACCAGTTGGTTTCTGACACCATCCCGCTGACGGTTATGGAGCTGGCCAGTTGGGATTCAACTACCGGCGAACTGCCGAGCGAAGCGGTGTATGACGCCCTCGCACATGATTTACAGATAGCCATCGAAGAAAAAACCCACACCCGGTTGGGATCGCGCCTGAATTACGAAAAGGCTGGGATTTCATCGCTGTTTCGAAGATCAGGCCGCCAAGTGAAAAAGTGGAATCTGGATGATGGCGAGCCCTTCAGGGAGCGCTTTATCGACGTTCACGAAGGTTGGGGCGATGTCGAGAACTGGAAAATCATCCAGACCTATTCGCCGCCCTATACCAGTGGTTACTTTCTGAATGCTGTGGACCGCCAAATCGGCAGCGATGGCAGCGAAGCCAGGCCGGAAAACCAACAACTCTACATTAAACTTTTCAAGCGTACATTGTTCATGTCGCTGGTAATTACGTTGTCCTGCATCATGCTGGGGTATCCTGTAGCGTGGTTGTTGGCCAACCTTCCCGCGCGAAGGGCCAATGTTCTTATGATCCTTGTACTGTTGCCGTTCTGGACGTCTTTGCTGGTCAGAACATCTGCCTGGAAAGTGATGTTGCAGCAGCAGGGCGTCATCAATGATGTTCTTGTCTGGTTGGGCCTTGTCGCAGATGACAGTCGACTGATCATGATCAACAATCAATTCGGCACAATCGTCGCCATGACGCACATCCTGTTGCCGTTCATGATCCTGCCAATGTACTCGGTGATGCAAACCATCCCGCAAACATATTTGCGGGCTGCAAAATCGATGGGTGCGACCAATTGGACCGCTTTTTGGCGTGTCTATTTCCCACAGTCTGTACCTGGAATAGGAGCGGGCTGTATCCTCGTTTTCATCCTGTCGATCGGGTATTACATTACACCAGAGATCGTTGGCGGAACAACCGGTACGTTTATTTCAAACCGGATCGCCTTTCACATTTCCAGCTCTCTCAATTGGGGTTTGGCAGCGGCCTTGGGTACAATCCTGCTGACCGTCGTTATGATGCTCTATTGGGCGTACGACAAAATAGTTGGCATTGATAACGTAAAGTTGGGGGGCTGAAGAATGGCTTTAACTGTTTTGAAAAAAATGCCGCTTTCGTTTGTTTTACCGCTTGTCGCTGCAGCGGGCGCATTTGCCGGCCTATTGGTCGGCACATCGAAAGACAACTCGGTGCTTGGTGCGATCATCGGCGCCATCGTCCTGGCGCTCATTTGTGTGATCGTATTGAAATCAAACCTTGCCGAACGCACAGCCCGTTGGGGAATTGCCATCGCGTTCATAGTCGTTGGATTTTTTATGGCATCAACGCCAGGAATAGTTCTGGGAGCGATGTTCGGCTTCGTATTCGGCTGGCTGATTTACTGGCTCAGTGAAGGTCGCTATCGTGCCAACGTCCCGCTTTATGCCACACCGGGGCAGGTCCTCTGGCATCACTCCTTCAGCATCATTTGCGGATTTGTATTTTTCTTTTTGATTACGCCAATCATTGTCGTCATGCCGCTCAGCTTTAATGCGCAGGACTTTTTCACGTTTACGCCTGAAATGCTCCAATTCAAACCAGAAGGTTATTCGCTAAAGCACTATGAGGATTTCTTTACCAGCAATGACTGGCAGCGGTCCCTGAAAAACTCCGTCATCATAGCGCCGTTTGCGACGATCATTTCAGTTACTTTTGGTACTCTTGCGGCGATCGGGCTTAGCCAGCAGCATATGCCATTCAAGCGCGCAATCATGGCAATTCTGATTTCGCCTATGATCGTGCCACTTATCATTTCTGCCACCGGTATGTTCTTTTTCTATTCGACAATGGGCAATTGGATGGAAAGCACCTTGGGGCTCAACAAGAATTTCGTGGGATATGTAAAAGTCATACTGGCCCATGCAGTTCTCGGCATTCCGTTTGTGATCATCACAGTGACTGCCACGCTGGTCGGTTTTGATAACTCTCTGACACGCGCCGCTGCGAATATGGGGGCGAGCCCGGTCCGGACGTTCTTCAAGGTCCAAATGCCACTAATCTTGCCCGGTGTCATCTCTGGCGGTTTGTTCGCCTTCATCACGTCCTTTGATGAGGTCGTCGTGGTTCTATTTGTCGGGTCGGCCGCTCAGAAGACGTTGCCTTGGCAAATGTTTACTGGCTTGCGGGAACAGATCAGCCCGACCATCTTGGCAGTGGCCACTATCCTGGTTGCGATTTCAGTCTTGCTTCTGGCTACGCTTGAGATGCTGCGCCGAAGATCAGAACGATTGCGCGGGATGTCCCCCACCTAAGTCAAAACACCTCGCATGTTGGGAAGAGATGCTGTTTCCTTGCGGCTGGCGTGCTGCTGCGCGACACCCCGTTTTGTTGGTGTCGGTGCTATCGTTACCCATAGGCAATCCTGTTTGCATGGGGCCGAACGACTTGCGGATTGATTTGTGAAGAGAAATGGACAGTAATGTCCAGTAGTGAAGCGTGCTGGAACCATGCCTGACGCTATTGGAGGTCCTGAAATGAATTCGCATTATCGTGTCGTGGTGATTGGCGGGGGCGTTGTCGGCGCTTCTGTACTGTATCATTTGGCAAAATTCGGGTGGAGCGATGTGTGCCTGATCGAACGGTCGGTACTGACCGCCGGATCAAGTTGGCACGCTGCGGGTGGAATTCACGCCCTCAATGCGGATCCAAATATAGCACAGTTGCAAGCTTATACTATCGATCTGCTAAGCGAGATTGAGAAAGAAAGCGGGCAGAATATTGGGTTGCACATGACAGGTGGGCTGACCATGGCCGGTACCCCGGACCGATGGGAATGGCTGCAATCGGCGTACCGGACGTTTCAGTCGATCGGGATCGACGACTGCCGGCTGGTCACGCCTGAAGAGGCGCAAGAACTGAACCCGATCATGTCTATCGATGGATTACTCGGCGGCATGTGGGCTGATCGCGAAGGTTACATCGATACCACAGGCACAGTGCATGCTTACGCCGGAGCCGCCAAAAAAAGGGGCGCTACGGTCGTGGAACATAACAGGGTTCTGGAGTTGAACCAAACGCTTGAGGGCTGGGATGTTGTAACCGAGAAAGGCACCGTCAGCTGCGAGCATGTCGTCAATGCAGGTGGCCTTTGGGCCAAGCAACTCGGACGGATGGCGGGCGTTGAATTGCCCGTATCCCCGTTGCAGCACCATTATCTGATCTCCGATACGATCCCACAACTGGAAGAGATCGATTTTGAAGTGCCGATGACGGTCGATCTAGAAGGCTTTACCTATCTGCGTCAGGACCAGAAGGGCGTGTTGTTGGGTATTTATGAAATGGATCATAAACACTGGGCCATGGATGGTGCGCCCTGGGAATACGGGATGGAGCTGTTCCAAGAAGACGTGGACCGGATCGAAAACGAACTGACGATGGGGTTTGAACGCTATCCCTGCCTGCAGGACGTGGGCGTGAAAACATGGGTGAATGGGGCGTTTACGTTTTCGCCAGACGGTAATCCGCTGGTCGGGCCGGTGCCGGGCAAACGTGGATATTGGAGCGCGTGTGCCGTAATGGCTGGATTTCTGCAAGGTGGCGGTGTCGGCAAGTCGCTTGCAGAATGGATGATCCACGGCCAACCTGAAGCAGATGTTTATGGCATGGATGTCGCACGGTACGGGACCTACGCGGAGAACAAGCAGTACATCAAGGAAACCACTGGTCAGTTCTATTCCCGCCGCTTTGTAATGACCTATCCTAACGAGCAACTCCCGGCCGGGCGCCCGCTAAAAACGTCGCCAGCTTATTCGGATATGACCGCTGTGGGATGCACGTGGGGTGCGAGCTTTGACCTAGAGGTGCCATTGTATTTTGCGCCGCAGGGTTTTGAAGAAACTCCGTCCCTGCGACGATCGAACGCTTTTGATATTGTTGCCGACGAATGCAAGATGGTCCGAGCCAGCGTCGGGCTGTTGGACATCAGTGGCTTTTCCCGGATTGAGGTCTCTGGCTCGAACGCCGAAGAGTGGCTGAACCACGTGATGGCGTCGCGTCTGCCAAGCCCCGGCCGCGCCCGATTGGCGCCGATGCTGAGTGAAGACGGACGCCTGAAAGGCGATCTGACTGTGTTCAACTGGGGTGATGGCACTTGGTGGATCATGGGCAGTTATTACTTACGCGCATGGCACATGCGTTGGTTCAATGATCACATGGTGGATGGGGTCATCCTGCGCGATCTAGGAGAAGAGATGGTGGGATTTTCCCTGTCGGGTCCCAAGTCGCGCGCGGTGATCGAAAAGCTGACGGATGCGCCTGTGGGTGATCTGCCTTTCATGGGGTGTGGCGCCTTTGATATTGGCATGATCCGCGCCAAGGTTGGTCGTCTGTCCGTTGCCGGTGAGTTGGGATATGAAATTCACTGTCGGATGGGGGATCACATTACCCTGCGACAGGCGCTCCTGAACGCTGGAGGCCATGAAGGTATCCGCGAGTATGGATTCAATGCAATGCTGTCACTGCGGCTGGAAAAGAGTTTTGGCATCTGGTCCGCAGAATTTACGCAAGGCTACACGCCGGGCATGACGGGAATGGACCGTTGGATCGATTGGGACAAGGACTTCGTTGGCAAGACTGCCGCGATGGCAGAGCGAGAAGGGAACGGGCCAGATCAGGTTCAGGTCACGTTGGAGATCGACGCCAAAGATGCGGACACCAGCGGCTACGAACCGATCTGGTCAGATAACAAACAGGTCGGCTTTGTCACATCCGGTGGCTACGGGCATACAGTGCAGAGATCGCTGGCGATGGCCTTGGTGGACCAAGGCCAGTCAGCACTTGGCACGGAACTCAGTGTGCATGTTGTTGGTGTCGAACGACCGGCACGCGTGATTGCGGCCTCGCCCTATGATCCGGCAGGGCAAGTAATGCGCGGATAGAAAAGTGCCGCAAAAAACCCGCATACATGCAGCGATTCTGCACCGTGACGATCCTAAGAAGGACCCGCTTATCGGCAATGTCAAAGTGACACGGCAGGATTGGCTGAATGCGGCGATGGACACGCTGATCAGTGACGGGGTCGACCATGTAAAGGTGCTGGCGCTGGCGACGCGACTGGGCGTGTCGAGGTCCAGTTTTTACTGGTATTTCAACAGCCGTCAGGACCTGTTGGACGCGCTTCTGGAGGAGTGGCAGAACACCAACACGGCTGCGCTGGTCGCCAAGGCACAAGCTCCGGCTGAGACTATTACCGGCGCACTTTGCAATGTGTTTCACTGCGTCGTGAACCCCGATCTGTTCAACACGGCGCTTGATTTCGCAGTGCGGGCGTGGGCGCGCGGGTCCGACCGGGTGCGGCGGGTGCAGGACCAGTCGGATGCCGTCAGGTTAGAGGCTTTGGCCAATATGTTCCGTCGATTTGGATACGAAGATCTGGAAGCAGTTACACGTGCGCGCATCCTCTATTTCATGCAAATGGGGTATAATGATGCGGATCTGAACGAACCAATGGATGAACGAGTCAAACACGTACCGATGTATTTACTGGGCTTTAGCGGCAAAGAGGCTCGGCCCGAGGAAATTGCTGCTTTTCGGGACTATGTTGATCAGGTAACAGCGGCGCAGAGGACCTGATCAGGTTTTTATGACAGCCGTTGCCTCAATCTCCAGAAGCGCATCATCTTCGATCAAGCCCGCCACAACCAGCATCGACATGGTTGGAAAATGACGACCAAGAACCCGTCGGTAAACTTCACCGATCTCGCGCTGTTTGGCGAGGTATTCGCCTTTGTTGATGATAAACCACGTGAGGCGGGTAATGTCGGTGATCTCTCCCCCTGCGGCCTCGACAATAGCAACGATGTTGCGCAACGCCTGCTCCATTTGACCGATGAAATCATGCGCCTCAAACAGCTGATCTGCGGTCCAGCCGATCTGGCCACCGATGTATAGGCTCCCATCCTCAGTCAGCATGCCATTGGCATAGCCCTTGGCCGGGGCCCAGCCTTTGGGTTGAATGGTTTTATGGCTCAATTGTCGCCTCCGAGGAATTGGTTGAGGGCATCGCTTAGCGTGTCAGGCCACCTTTGAGGACGGCCTTTGCTGTTGACGTAAACAAGTGTCGACGTGGCTTCAAACCGCGATTGTCCGCTGCATCGCGCGTGCAAATGCAGGCCAAGGCTGGAGTTGCCGATGCTTGAGACTGCCAGAGCAATGTCAAGGTAATCGCCGTGATGACTGGGGCTGCGAAAAGTGGTGTCGATGGCGACCGTCGGGGTTGCCGCATCGATGTGCAAGGTTTCCCAAGGGGCGTCGAGAACGTCGCTAAAAAACGCTTCGATACAGTCGTTCATCATCTCGAAGTAGCGCGGATAAAAAACGATGCCTGCAGGATCACAGTGCTTGAACAGCACCTTCTGCGGAAAGCTGAATAATCCGCTCATTTTGCCGTGTCCGCGCGCAGCACGAAGCGCTGTATTTTGCCGGTCTGGGTTTTGGGTAATCCATCGCAAAACACGACGCGGCGGGGGTATTTGAAAGGGGCGATGGTCGCTTTTACATGGTCCTGCAAAGCCTTGGCCACAGCATCAGTAGCGTCATGGCCTTCGATCAGGACCACATGCGCCTCGACGATCGAACCACGTTTGGAGTCGGGCGCGCCGACGACCGCACATTCAGCAACAGCCGGGTGGGACAGCAAAGCAGCTTCTACTTCAGGGCCTGCGATATTGTAACCAGATGAGACGATCATGTCGTCATTGCGGGCAACAAAATGCAGCGCTCCGGTATCATCCATCGAAAACGAATCTCCGGTGATGTTCCACCCATCTTGTACGTATCCCACTTGCCGATCATCTGCGAGGTATCGGCAACCAGTTGGGCCACGCACGGCAAGGCGTCCGGGTGTATCATGCGGCACCTCAGCACCGTCTGGGTCGATGATTTTGACCTCGTATCCCGTCACAGGTTTACCGGTGCAGGCGGGGGCGTGATCGTCAAACCGATTAGAGACAAAGATGTGCAGCATCTCGGTTGCACCGATACCATCAAGCATCGGTTTGCCCGTCTTTGCGATCCAGTCGTCATAGACCGGGGCGGGCAGCGTTTCCCCTGCAGAAACAGCAGCCCGCAGCGAGGACAAATCAGCACCATCATCCATTGCAGCCAGCATGGCACGGTAGGCGGTGGGGGCGGTAAAACAGACTGTGGCTTTGTATTTCTCGATGATTTCAACCATGTTTGGCGGAGATGCGTTTTCCAGCAAAGTCGCTGCCGCCCCATATCGCAACGGAAAAACCGCAAGCCCACCAAGACCGAACGTAAAGGCCAATGGTGGAGACCCAACAAATACATCATCTGGGGTCACGCCAAGAACGTCGCGGGCATACCCGTCTGCGATGATCAGCAGATCGCGGTGAAAGTGCATTGTAGCCTTGGGCGTTCCGGTCGTGCCTGACGTGAACCCAAGCAGCGCCACATCGTCCCGTCCGGTTTCTATGGCATCAAACAGCACAGGTTTTTCCAGAGCAAGGCGGTCAAGTTCGGCGTCATGGTTGGATGTTCCGTCAAACCCTACGACCGTCTTTAGGGTTGCACTGGTCTTGGCGCACACCGCCATCTCGTCCATCAACCGTGTATCGCACAGCGCGTGGCTGATCTGGGCCTTGTCGACGATGGCCGTCAATTCGCCCGCGCGCAGCATTGGCATTGTGTTGACGACAACAGCGCCGACTTTGGTCGCAGCAAGCCAGCAGGCCACCATTGCGGGGTTATTGGCCGAGCGGATCAGCACCCGGTTGCCCGGTTTTACGCCAAGGTTATCGACCAGTGCGTATGCCAGCCGGTTGGTCCAGTCCGACAGTTCTTTGTAAGTGCGTCGCCGTCCATTGCCGATCAGCGCGGTTTGGTCGCCAAAGCCCTTGGCGACCATCGCATCGGTGAGTTCCACGCCGACATTCAACCGTTCTGGATACTCAAAACCTTCGAGCAGGAAATCAGGTTGTTGATCCTTTGACGGCAGATTGTCCCGCGTGAACGTGTCGATATGCGCGCTTGGCCCAAGCATTGGTTACTCGTTTGCCTCGGGCGGCAGAAAGTCGACATCATGTTCTGCCGAGATTTTCACAACTTGTTCGACATCGGTCAATTCGTGCAGTTGTTCAAACAGGTCCTTGAGTTTGCCCATCGGCGACACCCAGAACAGGGCACGGCAGGGTTTGTCCGACTTGTTGAAATATCCGTGTGGGATTCCGCGGGGCATACGAACGATGTCACCGGCTTTGGCCTTGCTCCAGACACCGTCTAGTTTGAGATCGAGTTCGCCCTCTTGCACCAGAATGAATTCGTCCTGTGTCGGGTGAATATGCACCGGAACAAATTCGCCGGGTTGGCTGTTGGTTTCAAAGGCAAACGTGCTGTCGCAAACGGCCTTGGGGAAATAGGTTTGCCCAAGAATGGACCATGTAGTTTCTTCAAAGCCGACACCGTTGGCAGTAATGCCTTTTGCCAGATCAGTCATAGTTCAGTCTCCTTGTTGGTTGGTCATATTCTA
Source organism: uncultured Sulfitobacter sp. (assembly GCA_965363755.1). GTDB lineage: Bacteria > Pseudomonadota > Alphaproteobacteria > Rhodobacterales > Rhodobacteraceae > JL08. The sequence goes on along the minus strand of CBDTVL010000061.1, from coordinate 1,109 downwards.
GGTCGATAGTGTTTCGCGCGCGATGATGACTTTTTGCACGTCTGAGGCACCCTCATAAATGCGCAACGCGCGGATTTCGCGATAGAGCCGTTCGACAGTTTCGCCGGTTCGTACGCCGTCGCCGCCGTGCATTTGAACGGCTGTATCAATTACCTTTTGCGCGTGATCGGTTGCGAACAGCTTGGCCATCGCTGCCTCGCGGGTGATGCGGGGGGCACCACTGTCTTTGGTCCATGCTGCACGGTAGATAAGCAAAGCGCTGGCATCGACATCAACGGCCATGTCGGCAATGTGCCCTTGTACCATTTGCAGATCGGCGAGTGGGGCGCCCTGCACGTGGCGGTCGGTGACGCGCTTCACGGTTTCGTCTAGGGCTCGACGGGCAAACCCAAGGGCGGCGGCGGCCACGGTCGGGCGGAAAACGTCCAATACAGACATGGCGATCTTGAAGCCGGCGCCGCTTTGTCCGATCAACGCGCTGGCTGGAATACGGCAATCAGTGAACCGCAGGTGGGCAAGAGGGTGAGGCGCAAGGGTGTCGAGCCGCTCGACGATCTCAAGCCCCGGTGTATCAGCAGGAACAACAAAAGCTGATAACCCGCGCGCGCCGACTGCCTCGCCGGTACGCGCAAAAAGTGTATAGACGTCTGCTATGCCACCGTTGGAAATCCACGTTTTTTCGCCATTCAAGATATAGCTGCTGCCGTCAAGTGTGGCAGTCATAGTGCTGTTGGCGACATCAGAGCCTGACTGCGGCTCGGTCAGTGCAAAGGCAGATAGGGCCTGCCCCTTGCGGGTCAGCGGGAGCCATTCCTTTTGTTGCGCCGGCGACCCAAAGAGGGACAGCGCTCCGGTTCCCAGCCCCTGCATTGCAAAGGAAAAATCAGCCAATCCGTCATGACGGGCGAGCGTTTCACGGATCAAGCACAGGGCGCGAACGTCAAGTTTGTCGCCACTTTGGGGGGCGATGGCGGAATGTTTGAGCCAGCCGTCTTTGCCAAGTGTTGCTACTAATGTGCGGCAAGCATTGTCGGTATCGCGGTGATTGATTCCGCTCAGGTTGGCGTTCGCCCAAACGTCCAGATCAGCCGCTAGCTGACGATGACGGT
>CBDTVL010000060.1:0-16937 GCA_965363755.1 uncultured Sulfitobacter sp. | reverse complement strand
AGCCGGATCGAGTTGGAATACGGCCTGCCTGTGCGCTTTGATCAAAGCCAGTTCACCAGCGCACGCTGGGTGAGCGGCACCACGCAAGCCATTGATAAATTTACCCAAGCGAACAAACAACACATCGCCCATGATAACGACGGTGATACGGTCTACCTCACTCGGTTGCAGTGGGATATCGACCGGGTTGAGCGGGATTATCCCGACATTAAGCTGACCGCGACCAAAGCCATGATGGCCTAGGGAGGGCACCAAATGACGAAATGGGGCATCGTCGCGACGATCAAGGCCGCACATATCGACGTGCTGAACTTTGCCGCCTACCATCTCGATCAGGGCGCACACCGGCTTTACATCTATCTCGATGAACCGGCGCCAGACACCTTCGATGCCCTAAAGGCGCATCCGAAAATTCGCGTCACAACCTGCGATGATGCCTATTGGCAAAAACAGGGTGGCAAACGCCCGGTGAAACATCAGGTGCGCCAGACCCGCAATGCCACGCATGCCTACCGACGCAAGGCCGAAGTGGACTGGCTGGCCCATATTGATGTTGATGAGTTTCTCTGGCCTGCCACGGATATCGGGGGCATTCTGACAGACCTGCCAGCTGAAACTTTGTGCGCCCGTCTGCACCCGATTGAATTACTGGCCGACGGCACCCACGCCTTCAAAGGGTACATCCCCAATGGCCCCGGACGCGCTGGTTTGGTTGAGCACCTCTACCCCACCTACGGCACCTATCTCAAAGGCGGCTTTCTAAGCCATGTTGCCGGAAAACTGTTTGTGCGTACCGGATTGGCCAACATCTCGTTCCGAATTCACAACGTGTTTCAAGGTGATCTGATGAACCCCGGCGAGGCACTATTGCCGCAGATCGAGCTGTGCCATTGCCATGCAACAAGCTGGAACGCGTGGATCACAGCCTATCGCTATCGCCTGAGCAAAGGTGCTTACCGCGCTGATCTGACACCGGCTCATGCCAGCGGGATGACCCTGCACGAGTTGTTAAACGCGTTGGAAGCGGCGGGGGGGCAAGTCGCCTTGCGCGCCTTTTTTGACGAGGTCGCCGCCGACAGCCCGAATCTGCGTGCGCGACTGGAGGCGCAGGACCTGTTGCGCCTCTATGATCTGGATCTTGACAGCAAAAGATTTGCGCACTTTCCGCGCACCTGATGGGCTGATTGCGCACGATCAAAATTCAGCCGAGCGTGCCGCATATGTTTGACCCCGCTCCACCTTTTTGTTAAGCGCTGCGCAGGGAACCAGAAATGTGAATAACCACAGGGCCGTACGGGTCCGGTTCCAAACAGATGCGCGGGCCAAATCAGTGTCCGCAATATGCGGATACACATGACTAAATTCTCTGATCTGAACCTGAATCCTAAGGTTTTAAAGGCCGTCGTCGAAGCCGGGTATGAAACCCCGACCCCCATTCAAGCCGGAGCGATTCCCCCCGCGCTGGAAGGCCGTGACGTTTTGGGCATCGCCCAGACCGGCACCGGCAAGACCGCCGGGTTTGTGTTGCCGATGATCACGCTTCTGGCCCGTGGCCGCGCGCGCGCGCGCATGCCCCGCTCGCTGGTTCTGTGCCCGACACGTGAACTGGCGGCACAGGTGGCGGAAAACTTTGATACCTACACCAAATACCTGAAACTGACCAAAGCTCTTCTGATTGGCGGCGTCTCGTTCAAGGAGCAGGATCTGCTGATTGATCGCGGCGTTGATGTTCTGATTGCTACCCCCGGTCGTTTGCTGGATCATTTTGAGCGCGGCAAGCTGCTGCTGACTGGTGTTCAGATCATGGTGGTGGACGAGGCTGACCGGATGCTCGACATGGGGTTCATCCCTGATATCGAACGCATTTTCAGTCTGACGCCGTTTACCCGCCAGACCCTGTTCTTCTCGGCCACGATGGCGCCTGAAATTGAACGGATTACCAACACCTTCCTCAGCGCGCCAGAACGTATCGAAGTGGCACGCCAAGCGACCACGGCCGAGAACATCGAACAAGGTGTTCTGATGTTCAAAGGCAGCCGCAAGGATCGGGAAGCAAAAGAAAAACGCGATATGCTGCGTACATTGATTGATGCCGAAGGTGATAAGTGCACCAATGCAATAATCTTTTGTAACCGCAAAGTTGACGTCGACATTGTCGCCAAGTCACTTGCAAAATATGGCTATGACGCGGCCCCGATCCATGGTGATCTGGATCAGTCGCAACGAACACGCACGCTGGACGGCTTTCGCGCTGGCACCTTGCGTTTTCTGGTAGCATCGGATGTGGCCGCACGTGGCCTTGACGTTCCAGCCGTCAGCCATGTGTTCAATTTCGACGTCCCCAGCCATGCCGAAGACTACGTTCACCGCATTGGCCGCACCGGCCGGGCCGGACGCGATGGCAAAGCAGTGATGATCTGCATTCCGCGCGATGAGCGCAACCTTGGCGATATCGAACGTTTGGTCCAAAAAGAAATTCCGCGCCTAGCGGACCCGCGCGGTGATACGGCCCCTGCTGCCGTGACCGAAACTCCTCAAGACACCACGGCGCCGGAACCGAAAAAACGGAGCCGCAGCCGCAGACCGGCAAAAGCTGATGTCGCCAGCCCCGCGGCCCCGTCGGTTTCAGAAGTCGAGGCCACACCCGCTGTTTCGGCTGAACCAGTTGCAGCGGCCGAAGAACCAAAACATCCGCCGCGCAGCCGGGGTGGTCGGGGCCGTGGATCAGATCGCGACAACAGTACCCCTGTCGGTCTGGGCAGCGACTTGCCGGGCTTCATCTCGATGAGTTTTGAAGAGCGCACAGAAAGCGGTTCTTCCTAAGAATTTGACTGCAACGCTGCCAGCCTCTTTGTGAGGCGCAGCGTTGCAGGTTTCAATCGTCAGCTCAGCCGACTGATCACAATCGTGACTTCAGGTTTCTTGCCAATTTCGTTCTGGCTTGTGTTGCGAACGATCCGGCGCAACTCTTCTTCCAGCTTAGCATCATCAGCCAGCGTTTTGGGCTTGGCGCGATTCAGAAACTGGCTCAGGTCCTCTTCCAATACATCCACCAAAGGTGCACGGCTGCGCCCGGTTTCGGCAAGCCCCATGAGTTCACACCACGGATCCCCCAGCGGCTCGCCATCATCATCCACGATCACCGTGACCAACACGTGCCCGTTCAGTGCCATCCGAATACGGTCGCGGACCACGCCATCAAGCGCGCCAACCTGCACAGTGCCGTCCAGATAGGTGCGACCAGTCTCGATATATTCGGCCACAGTGGGGGCATTGCCGCTCAGGTCAATCATCATGCCGTTAACCGCAACAACGCCTTGCAGACCTTTGGCCGCGGCGATTTTGACATGTTCGCGCAAATGCCGGTGTTCGCCGTGCATCGGGATCAGCATCTGCGGCTTGATCAGGTCATGCATCGCCTCGAGATCGGGACGGTTGGCGTGACCGGACACGTGATAATGTCCGCCGGCGCTTTCATCAACCACATCAACACCTTTTTCGGAAAAAGCATTGATAATGCGGATCACGCCCCGTTCGTTGCCAGGAATCGTTTTTGACGAGAACAGAAACAGATCACCTTCCTGCATCTCGATGCCTTGATATTTGCCGCGGGCAAGCTGCGCACTTGCTGCACGCCGCTCACCCTGTGATCCGGTGACCAGCAGCATCAGGTTTTCCCGAGGAATTCCACGGGCTTCCTCGGGGCTGACGACCTGTGGGAAACCGGTCAATACCCCGGTCTGCACCGACGCTTCGATCATGCGGTTCATCGCACGGCCCAGCAGAACGATGGACCGCCCTGCCCGCTCACCGGCCTCGGCCAGCGTTTTCACCCGCGCAACGTTAGAGGCAAAAGTTGTGGCCACCACCATACCCTTGGCGGCGCTGACCAGTTCCTCGATCTCCGGACCTACGGACACTTCCGAACGGCCGGCATCGCGGGAGAACACATTGGTACTGTCACAGACCAGCGCTTTCACCCCCGGTTTGGCAACTTCGGCCCAAAGGTCGGGATCGTATGCTTCTCCCACAATCGGAGTCTTATCCAGTTTGAAATCACCAGTGTGGATCACACGCCCATCCGGGCTGTCGATGACCAATCCAGAGCTTTCAGGAATGGAATGCGAGATTGGCAAAAAGCCAACCTTAAATGGCCCTGCGACAGTCTGTTGTGGCCATGCCGAAACAACCTGCACCGCCTCTTTAGGATGACCATGTTCATCCATCTTGCGCCGCGCAATGTTTGCGGTAAAGGCACGGGCATAGATCGGCGCATCCAGCGCTTCGTAGTAGTGCGCTACTGCTCCGACATGGTCTTCGTGGGCGTGGGTGATGAAAATTGCCTCTAGCCGGGCGGCATTTTGTTTCAGCCATGTCATGTCCGGCAGGATCAGATCGACCCCCGGTGTGCCGTCCATATCGGGAAAAGTGACGCCTAGATCGACCAGAATCAAGCGTTCTTTACCCGGTTTGCCATAGCCATAGACATAGGCGTTCATACCAATTTCACCCGCCCCGCCCAGGGGAAGGTAAATCAAACGTTCACTGCTCATATTTTAAGAATTATCCTTGTTATACTTGTGTATAACGGTCAGCCCATGCATGGTCAGATCATCCTGAAAGGCGTCAAAAAGGGCCTCGGATTGCTGAAACAGGGGGGCTAGACCGCCTGTTGAGATGACGCGCATTTCGCGGGCGCGTTCCGCCTTAATGCGGGCACATATCTCACGGACCAGTCCAACGTAACCCCAAAACACACCAGACTGCATACAGGCCACCGTGTTGGTACCGACGACTTTTTGCGGTTTTGATATATCGACATGAGGCAACGCTGCCGCCGCCTGATGCAATGCTTCAAGGCTGAGGTTTACGCCCGGCGCAATGACACCGCCAATATAGGCGCCATCGCTGTCGACCACATCAAAAGTTGTGGCGGTGCCAAAATCAACCATGATCAGGTCGCCGCCATAAAGGTCAAAACCCGCCACAGTATTGACCAACCGGTCGGGGCCCACTTGGGTACCTTCATCTACCCGCACATCAACGGGCAACAGGCAATCCGCCTTGCCCACAACAAACGGTCGGGTGTTAAAGTATCTGTCTGCCAGAACCCGCAAGTTGAAAACCACGCGCGGCACTGTTGACGAAATAATCATATCCGTGATCGGCACGTCGATGTCATGCAATCGCATCAGCGTCATTAGCCAGACATAATACTGGTCCGCCGTGCGTTGCCATTCCGTCGAGGCACGCCAGGTTCCGACAAAGGCTTTGCCGTCCCAGATTGAAAACACGGTATTGGTATTTCCACAGTCGATAGCCAAAAGCATTGGGCCGTCCCTTGTTTAGAAAAAGATCTCTGCCGCCGGGATCGAAACCCGGTTCTTTGCCGTACGCAAAACCAGACTACCGGCCCCATCCACAGTTTCAAAGGTTCCTGTTGTCTCGCAGTGTCCGGTGCGGGCGGTGATGACCTCACCCAATCGCGCCGCGCGGTCCAGCCAGGCAGTGCGAATAGGATCAAACCCATAGGTCACAAAACGATCTTCTTGCAGGGCAAAAGCCGATGCCAGTTCAGTCAGAAAATCACCCGTCCCAATAGCAATACCTGTTTCGGACAGCAAAGAGACCGGACGTACCGCGCCCTCTTCGACCTCATCTGCCTCGGGTGCGCGCGCCAGATTGACCCCAATCCCAATGGCGAGATACGCGGCTGTGCCGCCCTGTCCAGCACTTTCCAATAAGATACCAGCCAGCTTCCCGCCATTCAGCAACACGTCATTGGGCCATTTCAGCGCCAGCCCTTCAGCGCGCCCGGTCACGGCCACCAACGCATCATAGAGCGCCAGAGCGGCAACAAAAGATCTCAATGCAATCTGATTTACCGGGCCCTCGGGACGCATTATAAGTGTTGCTGCCAGATTGCCTTTTGGATTGATCCACGCCCGCCCACGTCGCCCGCGCGCGGCGGTTTGGTGGTCTGCCAATATCCAAGTGGGTATGCTTAGTGCGGGCGCAATCCGTGCGGCCTCATTCAGAGTACTGTCAACTTCAGCGCGTTTGTGCAGCCCGTATCCCGAGGGCCACTGGCTTGCTTTAGTTGACAAGCGTGGCCGCAGCGGCGGCGGCCGCGCTCTCGACTCCGAACATGTTTATGATGCCCAGAACCATAATTGCGGCAGAGGCCATGAGAAATCCCCACAGAATCGGAGACGACCCCTGGTCAAGCTCGTCGCCACCCTCTTCGCCGAAATACATGTAGAACACGATGCGCAGATAATAAAACGCGCCAATGACGGAGGCAACAACACCCGCAATCGCCAGCCATGCCAGGTCCGCCTCGTAAGCGGCGCGCAGAACGTAAAATTTGCCAAAGAACCCCAGCATTGGCGGAACCCCCGCCAGTGAAAACAGCAAGACCAGCAAAGCAAGCGCTTTGCCAGGCTCGCGCTTGGCGTACATGTTCAGTGACGAGATATCCGTTACTGGCGCACCGTCTTTCTGCATCATCAGGATAAACGCAAATGTGCCAACATTCATTGTCACATAGATCGCCATATAGATCAGCATCGCCTGAACACCCAGGACGGTACCTGCGGCCAGCCCCATCAGCGCATAGCCCATATGCGCAATTGACGAATACGCCATCAGCCGTTTGATATTGGTCTGTCCAATAGCAGCGACGGCCCCGAGGAACATTGACAGGACAGATAGAAGCGCAATCACCTGGCTCCAGTCAGCGACGGCCGCGCCGAATGCATCATGTAAAACTCGCGCAAAAAGACCCATCGCGGCAACTTTTGGTGCGGTCGCAAAAAACGCTGTCACCGGCGTGGGCGAGCCCTCGTAGACATCCGGTGTCCACATGTGGAAAGGCACAGCCGACACCTTAAACGCCAGGCCTGAAATCAGGAACACGAGACCGAACAGCAGGCCCAGTGACACTTCGCCATGGACCGCTGTCTGTATGATCCCGCTGAACAACGTTGTGCCAGCATAGCCATAGATTAGCGATGCGCCATAGAGCAGGATACCCGAAGACAACGCACCGAGCACAAAGTACTTCAGACCGGCCTCGGTGGATTTGATCGAGTCCCGGCGCAAAGACGCCACCACGTAAAGCGCAAGCGATTGCAGTTCCAGCCCCATATAAAGCGCCATCAGATCGCCGGAACTGACCATCATCATCATGCCCACGGCGCTCAGCGCAACCAGCAACGGGTACTCAAAGCGCAGCAAACCCCGGCGCTGCATATATTCCTGGCTCATCACCAATACAGCCGCTGCAGACAAAAGCAGGGTGACCTTTGCAAAACGACCAAACCCGTCATCCACAAACATGCCGTTAAAGGCCACGTTGGTGCCCGCCCCCGTCATCCCGATCCAGATTGCTAGACCGGCCATTACAGCAGCCGTCAACCAGACCAGTGTGGGGGCCATATCGTCCTTGGAAGAATAGACCGCCGCCAGCAGGGCCAGCATCGCAAACACAGCCAGAATGATCTCTGGCAGAATGACGTTCAGATCAGCAGCAAGCATCGGCCAGCCTTCTCTCTTTAGTTCGACGCGATCTGACTGGCGGCATCAGCCGCAGCCAGAGCAGTGTCGTAATGGGAAACCAGTGCCTCTACCGAGGGACCGGTGATATCAAGGACCAGCGCCGGATAGACGCCAAGCAGAATGGTCATCACAACAAGCGGCGCAAAAATCGCTTTCTCGCGACGGGTCATGTCGGTGATGGTTTTCAGGCTTTCTTTGATCAGATCGCCCATCATCACCCGGCGATAGAGCCAGAGCGCGTAACCCGCTGAAAATATCACACCTGTGGTGGCCACGGCGGCAACCCAGGTGTTGACCTGGAAGACCCCCATCAAGGTTAGAAATTCGCCAACAAATCCGGAGGTGCCCGGCAGGCCAACATTGGCCATCGTGAACAGCATGAAAATCAGCGCATAGGCGGGCATCCGGTTCACAAGACCGCCGTAAGCGTCAATGTCGCGCGTGTGCATCCGGTCATAAATCACCCCAACGCATAGGAAAAGCGCGCCGGAGATGAAGCCGTGGCTGATCATCTGGAAAATCGCACCATCGACACCCTGCTGATTGGCCGCAAATATCCCCATGGTCACAAACCCCATATGGGCAACCGAAGAATAGGCAATCAGCTTTTTCATGTCTTCCTGAACAAGGGCGACCAGTGACGTATAGACAATCGCAATCGCTGACAGCCACAGCACCAAAGGCGTCCAGATCTCAGAGCCGACCGGGAACATCGGCAGGCTGAAGCGCAAGAAACCATAGCCGCCCATTTTCAACAGGATCGCCGCCAGAACCACCGACCCTGCAGTTGGGGCCTGCACGTGCGCATCGGGCAACCAAGTATGCACCGGCCACATCGGCATTTTCACAGCGAATGACGCAAAGAACGCCAGGAACATAAGCGATTGCAAGCCGCCGACCACATGAATGCCCAGCACGTCTATGTCGGCAAAGGAAAACTGATGGATCAGCAGTTGTTCAATATCCGTCGTGCCCGCATCGGAAAACATTCCAACCATCGCAACCAGCATCAGGACCGAGCCAAGGAAAGTGTAGAGAAAGAACTTAAAGCTCGCGTAGATACGTTCTTTTCCGCCCCAGATACCAATGATCAGGAACATCGGGATCAGACCCGCCTCAAAAAACAAGTAGAACAGCACCAGATCAAGCGCCATAAACACGCCCAGCATCAGCGTTTCCAGCAATAGGAACGCAATCATGTATTCCTTGACGCGAGTTTCGACATTCCACGATGCCGCGATCGTCAGCGGCATGATGAATGTTGTCAGCATCACAAACAGCACCGAAATGCCGTCCACGCCCATTTTGTATTGCAGCCCTAGCAGCCAATCCGCCTGCTCAACAAACTGAAATCCAGTATTACCGGGGTCGAACTGTGACAATATTCCAAGGCTGATCAGGAACGTTGCGCTGGTCGCAATCAGAGCCAGCCATTTTGCATTGCGGTTTGCGGCCTCATCGTCGCCGCGCAAGAAAACGGCAAGGATCAATGCCGAAACAGCCGGAATGAACGTGACAATAGAAAGCAGATTATCCATTAATTTGCTCCCCCGCCGAGTGACATCCACGTGACCAGCACAGCGATTCCGATGACCATCGCAAAAGCATAGGTGAAGATGTATCCAGACTGGGCCCGACCGGCGAGGCGGGTGAAGAACGGGATAATACCCATCGCCACACCGTTCAGCGTGCCATCGATGACATTGCCATCGCCGCGTTTCCACAACAGCCGCCCAATGGATTTTGCCATGCCAACAAAGATGATTTCGTAAAGCTCGTCAAAATACCATTTGTTCTTGAGGAACAGGTAAAGCGGTCGTTGGCTTTCGGCCAGACGGCCCGGCAGGCTGGGGTTCCAGATATAAAACCACATTGCCATGAGGAACCCGCCCGCCATTGCGATAAACGGGCTAACCTTGACCCATTTTGGCGCGGCATGGGCATCCTCCAGCACAGTATTGTCTTTGCCAAAATATATCCCACCATCGCCCGGTTGGCCGCCAAATGCCGCATGATGCGCTTCGCCATCCGCGACAGCGGCGTTGTCCTCGACGTGGTCGTCGGCTTTTGCCTCTCCGTTAAGCTGCTCTGCCGTGTCATCTGCCACATGCTCGGCTTGGGTCTCGTCAGTATGGTCCTCGCCGTCCTGCATCTCGGCATGTTCTTCACCTTGCAGTGGAATACCATAAAACTTTGCGACCTCATCGACGGGACCAAAAAAGCTGGATTGCCAAATCATACCGGCGAACACTGCACCAAAGCTCAGCACGCCCAATGGCACCAGCATAGACATCGGCGATTCGTGCGCATGATCATGGGTGTGCTTATCCCCACGTGGTGTCCCAAAGAACGTCAGAAACATTAGTCGCCAGCTGTAGAAACTGGTCATCGCAGCGGCAATCACCAGCAACCAGAATCCATAGCCGGACCCACCAGCATAAGCGCTTTCGATGATCGCGTCTTTGGACAGGAATCCGGCAAAGCCGATATAAGTCAGCGGAATGCCAACGCCGGTGATGGCCAGCGTGCCGATCATCATCGCCCAATAGGTATAAGGGATTTTCTTGCGCAGACCACCGTAGTTGGTCATGTCCTGCTCGTGATGCATGGCGTGAATGACCGACCCGGCCCCAAGGAACAACAGCGCCTTAAAGAACGCATGGGTCAGCAGGTGGAACATCGCGGCGGAATACATGCCGACACCTGCAGCGACAAACATGTAGCCCAACTGAGAACAGGTAGAATAGGCAATCACCCGTTTGATATCGGTCTGAACCAGACCCACGGTAGCAGCAAAGAACGCGGTCGAGGCACCAACCACGGTCACAAACATCATCGCCTCAGGCGCGAATTCCATCAGCGGCGACATGCGGCACACAAGGAACACACCCGCTGTAACCATGGTCGCCGCGTGGATCAGGGCCGACACCGGGGTCGGGCCCTCCATCGCGTCTGGCAACCATGTGTGCAGGAACAACTGCGCCGACTTGCCCATCGCGCCGATAAACAGAAGCACCGCAATCAGATTGGCCGCATTCCATTCGCCCCACAGAAACGACAACTGGGTTTCAGCGAGGGTCGGAGAATACGCAAAGATGTCGTCAAGGTTGATGCTATCGACAAGGAAAAACAGCGCAAATATTCCCAAAGCAAAGCCAAAATCGCCAACCCGGTTGACCACAAACGCCTTGATTGCTGCAGCATTGGCGCTTGGCTTGCGATAGTAGAATCCAATCAGCAGATATGACGCGACGCCCACGCCCTCCCAGCCAAAGAACATCTGTACAAGGTTGTTGGCCGTCACCAGCATCAGCATCGCAAAGGTAAAGAACGACAGATAGGCAAAGAAACGCGGCTTGTAGACTTCGCCCTCGCGCCATTGCGGGTCTTTGTCCATGTAGCCAAAGCTGTACAAATGCACGAGCGCGGACACGGTTGTGATCACGATCAGCATGATCGCCGTCAGACGGTCCAGACGAATGGCCCAGTCGGTGCTAAGGCTACCACTTTCGATCCAGCGCATGATCTGGATATGCTCGGTCACGCCGTCAAAGCTGAAAAACACGATCCAGCTGAGCAGCATGGACAGGAACAACAGACCCGTCGACACCCAAAGCGCCGCCGTTTCGCCGATGAGTTTCCAGCCAAAGCCACAGATCAGGCTACCGACCAGCGGGGCAAAGAGGATGATGGTTTCCATAAGTCTCTTAGCCCTTCATCACATTAACGTCTTCAACCGCGATACTGCCACGGTTGCGGAAGAAACAAACCAGAATGGCCAATCCGATGGCAGCCTCGGCAGCAGCGACGGTCAGGACAAACAGAGTAAACACCTGCCCGACCAGATCACCCAGAAAACTTGAGAAAGCGACCAGATTGATATTCACCGCAAGCAGCATCAATTCGATGCTCATCAACAAGATGATCACATTCTTGCGGTTCAGGAAAAGCCCGAAGATGCCAATGACAAACAGCGTCGCCGCCACTGTCAGGTAATGTTCTAGTCCGATCATGTCGTCCCTCGGTTTTTATGTCTTTGACGGGGTATGGCCCCATCTGGTCTTCGTTTTTTGGTCCGGAAAGAAGCTCTAAAGCCCCTGCCCCGGTTTCACGTCTTTCAGTTCCATCGCAACTGCCGGATCCCGCATCATCTGTGCGATCACATCCTGACGTTTGATGTTAGTCCGATGGCGCAGAGTCAGCACAATTGCGCCAATCATTGCCACCAGCAGGATCAGGCCTGCGAGTTGGAACAGCAGGAAGTACTGATCATAGAGGATCAGACCCAAGGCTTCGGTGTTATGCTTATCTATCGGTGTCACTTGCGCACGCAGGCCTTCTGCGGCGGCATTTGCATCCCACGCACCAAACGCGATGGCAAATTGCATCAGCAACACTAGTGCGATCAGCAACGCAAGCGGCATATAGCGCGCCATTTCAGCCTTCAGTTCCGCAAAATCCACGTCCAGCATCATGACGACGAACAGGAACAACACCGCCACCGCGCCGACATAGACAATGATCAGCAGCATCGCGACAAATTCAGCGCCCAACAGAACGAACAACCCAGCCGAAGACAGGAAAGACAGGATCAGCCACAGCACCGAATGGACCGGGTTTTTGCTGATCACGGTGAACAGTCCGCCCGCGATGACGCAGATCGCAAACAGGTAAAAGGCAAAAACGGTCATGTTTCGTCGTCCTCTTTCATCACGTCTTGCGCAATCTCAAGCGCACGGTTCATCGCAGGAAGACCCGCGAACATCGCCATCTGGCCAATGGTATCGACAATCTCTTGTTTCTTGGCACCGGCTTCAATCGCGTGGCGCACCGTCTGGCGCACCGCCGGTTCGGCCTGTGCGCCCTGCATGGTCAGCCCCGCCAGCGTCAGAAACAGCCGCGTTTTGGCGTCCAACCCGTCTTCGTTGACTGCATTGCCGAACATCGCTTCCATGACCTCTTTGGGCATGGTCGGCCAAAGCGCCTCAAACCCCTTGGGCGAAAAGGACTCGAGCGCCGGGTTCATGGATTTTGCCATGTCCTGCGCCTGCTTCATCATCGCTTCAAACGGGTTCACGGGATCAGTCATCGGTAGGGTGCATCCAGTTCGAGGTTATGGGCAATCTCTGATTCCCAGCGGTCACCGTTTTCCAACAGCTTATCCTTGTCGTAAAACAGCTCTTCGCGGGTCTCTGTGGCGAACTCGAAATTCGGCCCCTCGACGATGGCATCAACCGGACACGCCTCTTGGCAGAAACCGCAATAAATGCATTTTGTCATGTCGATGTCGTAGCGCGTGGTGCGCCGGCTGCCGTCTTCGCGCGGTTCGGCATCAATGGTGATCGCCTGCGCCGGGCAGATCGCTTCGCATAGCTTGCAGGCGATGCATCGTTCTTCGCCATTCGGGTACCGGCGCAGTGCGTGTTCGCCCCGGAACCGCGGCGACAGATAGCCTTTTTCATGTGGATAGTTCAGCGTCACCTTGGGACGGAAGAAATACTTCATCCCCAGCTTGAAACCGACGATGAAATCATAGAGCAGGAAATATTTAGCGGCGCGGCTGTAGTCGATCTGTGTCATGGTTTATCCCCCAACCGTCCAGCGCGCAAAGGCACCACCGAACCAGTCAAACTTGGCTGCAAACGAAACAAACACTACCCAGAACAGCGAGAAGGGCAGAAAGACTTTCCAGCCCAGACGCATCAACTGGTCGTAGCGGTAGCGCGGTGTGATCGCCTTGACCATCGAGAAGAAGAAGAACACCACGCCCATCTTTGCGATCATCCAGAAGATACCGTCCGGCAAGCCCGGGATCGGCGACAGCCAACCGCCAAAGAACAACAATGAGATAAGCGCGCACATCAGCACCACAGCCACCAATTCACCGATCATGAACAACAGGAACGGGGTGGACGAATATTCAACCTGATACCCGGCAACGAGCTCTGATTCCGCTTCGGGCAGATCGAACGGCGGGCGGTTGGTTTCAGCCAGCGCCGAGATAAAGAACAGGATCAGCATCGGGAAATGCGGCAACCAGTACCAGTTCAGAAACCCGTAAGAGCCACTTTGGGCCTCGACAATGGCGCCAAAGTTCATTGAACCGGTTGAAATAATCACCCCGATGATGATCAGACCAATGCTGACCTCATACGAAATCATCTGTGCCGCCGAGCGCAATGAGCCCAGGAACGGGTATTTGGAATTCGACGCCCAGCCGCCCATGATCACGCCATAAACCTCAAGGGAGGACACGGCCATAACATAGAGGATCGCGACGTTGATGTCTGAAATGACCCAGCCATCGTTGAATGGAATAACAGCCCATGCGATCAGTGCCATAACAAGGGACACCAGCGGCGCCAGCAGGAACACGACCTTGTCAGCGCCGGCCGGGAATACCACCTCTTTGACAATATACTTAAGGAAATCCGCAAAGCTTTGCAGCAGGCCAAAGACACCAACAACATTGGGTCCGCGCCGCATTTGCACAGCGGCCCAGATTTTGCGATCCGCATACATCAAAAAGGCCAATGCGACCAAAAGCGGAATCACCAGCAGAAAGATCTGCGCAATGATCAGCAGGCCGATCCCGGTATAGGTTGTGGAAAAGTATTCAGCCATAAGTCCTCACACCGTGGGTATCCCGTTTTCCGCGCACTGAGCCGCCGCAACTTCGGCGTCAATCGTCCGGTTGCCGGCAGGCAGTGTTGGCGAGATCGTGTAAACAGCATCTGCGGCCCACACGCCACCCTCCTCTTGCACATTTGTGCGCAAATGACGCGCAAATCCGTATCCCCGGATCAGGGTATATTGCGCCGCGGCGCATTCTGCGTAGTCAGAAACATCTTCGGGGCCGCGCGCGCCGGTCATCGCGACGTGAAAACGCACCAGTTCGCCATCCAGCAGCCGTGTTTCAACGCCACGATATTCAGGCGTAAAAACCACGTCTTCCGGCATGGTCTCTTGCTGTTCACAGCCCGAGACACCGCCTGCCAGCAGGATTGCAACTGGTGATATGCCCCACCCTTTGCGCATCACTCAGCTGCGATCTTTCCGGTGTCGCGCCCTTTTGCCCCGGCAGAAAGCTCTGCCATCAGCTCTGAGGCCCGTGCGATCGGGTTGGTCAGGTAAAAGTCGGAGACCGCATAGCGGAAAGTGGCTTTGCCCAGCTTTCCAGCGGGCAGAGGTTGCCAGTCGTTTTCTGGCACGTCATCGATTTGACCAAGGTGTGGAACTTCAGCAACCAAAACAGCGCGCAACTGACTTAGGGAATCGTACGGCAACTGGGCCCCGATCTCAGCGCTCAGCGCCCGCAGGATCGCCCAGTTTTCTTTCGCCTCGCCCGGCGCAAACCCTGCACGTAGTGCCAGTTGAGGCCGCCCTTCGGTATTCACAAACAGCCCCTGCTCTTCTGTATAGGCAGCGCCCGGCAGAATGATATCGGCACGATGCGCGCCGCGGTCGCCGTGCGAACCTTGATAAATCACCAAAGGACCCTCAGCGATATCAACTTCGTCCGCGCCCAGATTGTAAACGACATCCGCATCTTTCAGGGCGGCGTCTATGCCGCCTTCGGTCACGGCACCGACATCCATTGCACCCACACGCCCTGCGGCGGAGTGCAAAACAAGCACCTTACCATTGGTCCGCTCCGCCGCCTGCATCACATGACCCAGAACCGCCGCCCCGTCAGCTTCCTGCAGCGCGCCCATGCCCACAACCATTACGGATGGCTTTTCTTTGACATCTTTGCCTTCGTGTTTTGACAGCGTACTCAGGGCTTCGCGATCATCGCCCATATGGAATGTGTCATATGTCAGGTCTACGGACGCGCCGATCACACCGACCTGCGCTCCAGCGATCCAGGCCTTGCGAATACGGGCATTCAGCACTGGAGCTTCCATGCGCGGGTTGGTTCCGACCAGTTGAATAAAGGCCGCATCATCAAGGTCTTCAATCCGCGCGGTTCCAACATAGCCTGACCGGTTGCCCGCAGGCAGTTTCGCGCCATCAGTACGGCACTCAACGACACCACCCTGTCCCTCGACAAGTTGCTTGAGCGCAAAAACAGCTTCGACGGGGGCGAGATCGCCCACGAGACCGGCCAGCTTATTGGCACCTTTTATGGCGTCAGCCGCCTTAGTCAGGGCTTCGGGCCATGTCGCGGCACGCAGCTTGCCGTTTTCACGGATATACGGCCGGTCCAGACGCTGCCGGCGCAGCCCGTCCCAGACAAACCGGGTTTTGTCGGAAATCCACTCTTCGTTGACGCCATCATGATTGCGCGGCAGGAACCGCATGACTTCACGCCCTTTGGTATCGACGCGAATGTTCGATCCCAGCGCATCCATCACGTCGATGCTCTCGGTCTTGCTCAACTCCCACGGACGGGCTGTAAAGGCGTAAGGTTTGGAGACCAGCGCACCAACCGGGCATAGATCAATGATGTTGCCCTGCAGGTTCGATTCAAGCGTCTCCCCCAGATAAGACGTGATCTCAGCATCCTCACCACGTCCGGTCTGACCCATCTGTTCGATTCCGGCAACTTCCGTTGTGAAACGAACACAACGGGTACAGGAAATGCAGCGGGTCATGTGGGTTTCAACCAGCGGTCCCAGATCAAGATCATCGGTCGCGCGCTTGGGTTCCCGATACCGAGAGAAATCAACGCCATACGCCATCGCCTGATCCTGCAGATCACACTCGCCGCCCTGATCGCAGATCGGGCAATCAAGCGGGTGATTGATCAGTAAGAACTCCATCACGCCTTCGCGGGCCTTCTTGACCATTGGCGAGTTGGTTTTGACGACCGGCGGCTGGCCTTCCGGCCCGGGGCGCAGATCTTTGACCTGCATTGCACATGATGCTGCCGGTTTCGGCGGCCCCCCCACAACTTCGACCAGACACATGCGGCAGTTGCCGGCAATGGACAGCCGCTCGTGATAACAGAACCGCGGAATTTCCACGCCTGCCTCTTCGCAGGCCTGAATCAGGGTTAGCGCCCCGTCCACTTCAATATCGGTTCCGTCAATGTTGATCTTGCGGAGGTCAGACATGGTCTAATTCGCTTTCAAAAGCGCGCCGATCGCGCTGGATTTCGCAATTTCCGCGCGCCCAAGCGCACAGAAGGTTTCGGGATTGTTCTTAACTACGCCTTCAGACTCCAAATACCGATAGCCTTTGGCCCGCATCCGGTCCTTTTCGACGTCGGACTCCACATAGGTGCGGATTTCAGCATCAGAGTATCCCAGTTGGTTGGCGCGCCTGCGCAGTTTGAATAGCATTTTATAGCCTCTCAACCAGCGCCCCTCAAGACTGCCACATTTCTTACCAACTTCATTGGCGATGGCCACGGTGAACAGCATGTTTTCGAT
>CBDTVL010000059.1:0-17144 GCA_965363755.1 uncultured Sulfitobacter sp. | reverse complement strand
AACAGAATCGTTTCCTGAAGATATGTCTGGCTTTTCTGTGGCTGGCGGAGCCGTGAGGGAGCCGTGGTGCACGATGTGTGCAGCTTGCTACCCGCTAAGTCATTGAAAGTATGGTACCACCTGCTGGTCTCGAACCAGCGACCTCCTGATCCACAATCAGGCGCTCTAACCAACTGAGCTAAGGCGGCACTGAAATGCGATTTAGCGGCGCTAGAGCGTAAATGCAAGCCCGTTAAAGATCAATGTGCCAGCTTTGCTCGATTAGATCGACCCCAAAGGAATGCACTGGTTCAGATGCAACACAAGTCCAGCCGTGAGACGCGTAGAGCGCGCAGGCGGCTGTGTGGCTTTCATGGGTCCACAGGCTCATGTCTTTGTAACCGCGTGATTTTGCGAACCCCATGCAGGTCTTGAGCATCCGCTTTCCCAATCCTTTGCCGCGCGCCTCTGGCACCAACAAGAACACCCGCAGTTTGGCCGTTGTTTCGGTTAGTCGGACGCAAAAAATACTCCCCAGAGGCCGCCCCTTCTCTTCTGCGATCCATCCGGCTTCGCATTTTGGGTCGTGGGTCGCCAGAAAGTCCGACAGAATGTCGTCAACTAAGGGGCCGAATGTCTCATCAAACCCCTCCTCCTGCGCATATCGCACACTGTGCTGGTGCACCAGCCAAGCCTTATCCGCTGCAGCAAAGGGGCGCAGGATCACATCTGTCATGCCCTACAGAAAGCACGTCGCCGCTTGCCTTTCAACATCTTGCACGCTAGCACAACATACCCTCAGGGCAGGAGAATGACATGGGCATCGACACCGAACGCGACATTGAGGCAAATATGCAAATCGGACCGACCGATGAAGGCATGGTTCGACTCTTTATCGAAGCGCAAGGTTTGGAGATCCCAATGGATTTTGATCCAGAAGAGGCTGACGAAATTGCCGAAGAGATCCGCGCAGCAGCCAATGCGGCCCGCGTCGCCAAACGCTAGATCATCATAGCGCACCCGGATCGCGTAACCCCTGCAGGCGCCGCGCCGCATGGGTGGCAAATTTCTGGATCAGTTTTTTGCGGCGTGCCGGGGCCAGTTTATCCACTGGCGGCATACGAATGATCTCGGCGTCGTAGGCATCTGCAATGATCAGACCGGTGTCCTGTGGCAAAAGGTCGGTTGGAAACCCGCAATCAACTGCCCAGAAATACCGGTCGCACCATTCCAAATAGCCCTGCCATTTGCTGTCAGTCAGAAAATCCGCGCGCGAAGATTTGCATTCGATCACCCAAATCTCACCCTTTTGGCCCAGCCCCATGACATCAACGCGCAATCCGCGTTCTGGCACAAACTCCTCAATTGAAACAATGCCATGGCTTGCCAGATGGCGTGCCACGCCGCGGGCCAACAGTTGGCCAGGCTGCAGAAGAGAGGGACTAAGATCGGTCACCCCTGAAGCATGAACAAAACATAAACATTTTTCAAGCCCTGCCCCGCTCTCAGATTTTCGCTTGACATGATACCAAATAGTATCTCATAAATGTGAAACCTTTTGGTATCATTTTATGGAACTGCCATGATGAAGCACATCTTTAAATCACTTTCCCTGTCGCTGCTGGTCGCGGGAGCTGCTCTCGCTGAACCCGGAATCACGATCGTAGGGTCGGATCAGTTCACATGGGAGAAAACGCCCGAAGGCGTGGCTTTTGCCGCACTGGACGGCGCTCGGTTTGACACCGCCTATATGGCCATGGTGCGGCTGCCTGCCGGCACGGTCAGCCCACCCCATGTCAAAACTGCTTCTATGTTCGGCCTAATGGTGAAAGGCACGATGACCCATGTTGCGCACGGGGAAAAAGAACAAGCCGCACAGCCCATCGGACCGGGCGCGTTCTATAAAATCCCGGCTGGGGTGGCCCATGTCTCGGCTTGTATCTCAGACACGCCGTGTGAAACTTTCCTATATCAGGACGGTGCATTCGATTTTCTTCCGGTGTCACAATGATGAACGACGCCACGCAAAATTGCTTTCGCGCGCTGGCCGACCCAACCCGGCGCGACATTGTCAGAATATTAGCCGGTTCGGACATGAGTATCGGGCAGTTGACCGACCAGTTTGACATGACCCGCGCCGCGGTCAAAAAGCATCTGAACGTGCTGTCAGATGGCGGTTTAATCACCGTGAGGGCCAAAGGTCGTGAACGCATTAACACCATTAACCCCACAGGCATGGCGCCTGTTCTGGACTGGCTGAGTTACTTTGACGCCTTTTGGGATGATCGCCTGAATGCTTTGAAAACTGCAATTGAAAAGGACTTGAAATGACTGAACGAGCCATTCGAAAATCAATTTACCTGAACGCAACACAAGAGCAGGTCTGGGCCTACCTTACCGATCCCGACAAGCTTGGCATTTGGTTCCACAAACCCAAGACGCCTCTCAAGCAGGGGGAACCTTACACCATGTATGGTACTGAAAGCGGTGATAAACTGATGTGGGGGGATGTGTCAGTTGCGGCCCCCTACTCTTTGCTGGAATACAGCTTTACGATCAAACCGATGGGTGATGCAGTGAGCCACGTCAAATGGACGCTGGACGCTGTTGACGGCGGCACTCGTTTGTCGCTGGAACACAAAGGCCTGCCACAGGGTGCAGACGCGTTCGGCCTGACGCTCGCCCTCGACAAAGGCTGGGACGATCACATGTCCCGAATGCGTGCGGACCTGCACGCGGACACATGATGGACTAGTCAGCCACTACACAAACTACAGCGCCGACGGAAGCGGCGGCGCAGGCCGCCACGGACGATCTTGATTAAATCTGGTGCGCTCGAACTGAGCGCACCAGCCAGAGCGTTATGGTTCGGTTCGGCCAGAGGAGGCGCACAGTTGGCGCGCTTTGACATCTGTACACGCGGCTGACAGCACTCCAGTGATGGCAGTTTGAACGCCTAATTAAATGATCGGACCCCCGGCCCATTCATCGAATAACTGCGCTGAGCCCCTTGCCGGTTCGGCAGCAGGCGCTTATGTGCAATTCTGTGACGGGTTCTGCCCTTCTCGTGACTGGTTACATTCCAGTGGCCTTACGCAAATCCGAGGGAGCTGGCTCTGTTCGAGCCTTGGTTCGATTACCTGGCGCCCACCTGTACACTCAGGTCCTCGGGAATACACAACTAAAACGGTTCGGTGGTCCCGTCACGCCTGTCCCCCGAAAACGAAATGAAACGTCGATGTTCTGCGGCCTGAACCGGGTTCAGTGCTGCGCCCAACCTCTGCGGTGGTGGGCTGATTTTTCCACAGGCAGCTTTACTGGACTGTAGTCCCGGATTGCAGTGCCGCCAATATGATCATCGTCGCTTTCGCGCGCCATCTGCATGACCGCATAGGCAAACTGAACCCCGGCAAACACAATTCCGTTCATGAACCACAACAAGAACACCGCCAGTAGACCAGCGTCATTATGGGTGACCAAATACCAAAGGTTCATCACATTGAACCACAGCAGCATGCCGACAAAGAGCGCGGCAATGCCGAAACCTATGGCAACATTACAAATATAAAGCTTGATGAGATCGGGCATGAGAAATGCTCCTTCGCAGTCATTTTACCACAGCAACCGACAAATTTCACCTCTCGCGTGCGCTCAGAGGGGCGACAAATCGTCGTAGTGCGGGCGTGGTCACCGGTCGGGCGCTTACACCACCGCACATAAGACCAAGCTAATTCCGCCCGGCGCGGTTCTGTCGAAGAAATACGTGCCAGATCCTCAGCTCAATAGCCTGCTTAGAGTTCAAACAGACGCCACCGCAAAAACCGGGTCCACTGCGATCAAAACGCTTCGGGCCGTGCCTCGCGCGCCATGTGATCCAGAACCGCATTCACAAATTTCGGCTCTTTGCCGTCCGGGAAGAAGGCTGTTGCCACCTGAACGAACTCCACGATGATGACCTTTGGCGGCGTGTCGCCTGCGATCATCTCTGCGCCTGCTGCACGAAACAGCGCCCGCAAGGTGGGGTCAATCCGCGCAATCGGCCACTTGGCGACCAACGCACGGTCTGTCAATTGGTCAATGCGCACCTGAACAGTCACCGCGCCATCAAGCAGTGCTGCGAACAGATCGGCATCCCCCTCGGCCATTTCATCGCCTTCATAGGTGGCGCCAAACCGATGATCGAGGAACTCTGCGCGGACTTGATCAGCGGTCTGATCAGAATGCTCCATTTGAAACAGCGCTTGCACCGCATAAAGCCGTGCCGCTGATTTCATCTTGCGCTTTTGATTGCCCGAAAGGGCCGGTGCAGTATCGCTCATGCAGTCGGATTTCCGTTGCTGTCGCCGGCCATCAGGATGTTCTCGGACGCCGGTTTGAACCCGACCCCCTTGGTCTGGCGGCCCCACTTACGGCTGAGCGCCACCAAATGCAAGGCCGCAGCAGCTGCGCCGCCGCCTTTGTTCTGATCAGCAGGATCGGCGCGCACTTCGGCCTGCGCGCGTGTCTCAACTGTCAGAATGGCATTTCCGATGCAAAGCCCCTGCAGCCCCATCAATTGCAGTGCGCGGGAACTGTCATTGCACACGGTGTCATAATGCGTTGTCTCGCCCCGGATCACACATCCCAAGGCGACATAGCCATCAAAATTAGACATGCGTTCCGCTATGCTGATCGCAGTGGGTAATTCCAATGCGCCGGGCACTTCGACTTTTTCCCAAGTCGCCCTACAGGCTTCGGCCTCAGCAACAGCACCGGCAACAAGATTATCTGCGATATCTTTGTAGTAAGGCGCGACCACGATCAGCAGCTTGACTGGTTTGTCAAACTCCGGGCGATCCAGCACATAGTGTTGTTCTGCAGTGGCCATCTAACCCTCCTTCATGAGCGGGCGCGTACCGATGATATTCAAACCGTACGCGTCCAGCCCTACGTATCGCGTCGCCGGAGAATCTGTAAGCAAAATCAGCTCTTTGAGCCCCATCTTTGACAATATCTGAGCACCCAACCCGGTTCTTTTTAGTGTTCTGGGCCCGTCCTCTTCCTGCGTAGAAAGCGCCTTGCGAGGCTGGCGCAAAAGACAAACTGCCCCGCGCCCTTCTTTGGCGATGATCCGCATAGCCTGTGGCAATTCGCCGGCAGGCTTTGGTCCCAGTCCAAGAACATCCGACGAGACATCCAAAGCATGGGTTCGCATCAAAACCGGCTCAGGCGTCGTAATGTCGCCTTTGGTCAGAACCACATGTTCGATGTCATGAATTTGGTCGGTGAAGACTCGCATTGTCCACTCACCACCGTATTCAGACGTGACGGACAGTTGGTTCGTTTCAACGACAAGATTATCAAATCGCAGGCGATAGCTGATCAGATCGCTGATTGTGCCAACCTTGATGCCATGGGTACGTGCAAACACGACAAGATCCGGCAACCGCGCCATCGTGCCGTCCGGGTTCATCACCTCGCAGATGACACCCGACGGATTCCGCCCTGCCAGACGTGAGACATCGCAGGCGGCCTCGGTATGTCCGGCGCGAACCAACACGCCACCGCGACGGGCACGGAGCGGAAACACATGGCCCGGCGTAGCTATATCCGCGCTTGTCGATTTTTCATCAATTGCAACGGCAACGGTCAATGCACGGTCCTGCGCCGAAATGCCGGTCGTCACACCCTCGCGCGCTTCGATCGAAACGGTAAAAGCGGTCTCATGACGTGACGAGTTATGTGTTGCCATCATTGGCAACCCTAGCGCATCCAGCCGTTCCGCAGGCATTGTAAGACAGATCAGACCGCGCCCGTGAGTTGCCATGAAGTTGATCGCGTCTGCATTTGCCGCATCAGCTGGGATCACCAGATCGCCTTCATTCTCTCGATCCTCATGGTCAACGAGAATGAACATTTGCCCAAGACGGGCCGCCTCGATGATCTCTTCAATCGGCGAAATGGCCACAGCCAAATCAGTCTCGACAGGTCCGGATGTTTCAAAGCTCATTGGAGTCACCTACGCAGCAGCAGTTAGGTGGCAAATAGACCAGCGCGGACCTGAATGCCAGAGGTGGCGTGTGACATTCGGCGCTGGACGCAACGTGACCGCGCCCGTTAGCCTGCGCAAAACTAAACGAGGGCTTCGCATATGCGCGCATCAAGAATGATCAGTGTGGTTGAGGTCCATGCCGAGGGAGAACCCGGTCGTGTTATAACCGGCGGCATGCCTCATATGCCGGGAAAATCGGTGTTTGAGCGGATGCAATGGATGCAGGCCAATGCCGATGATATTCGCCTGATGATGTTGCGCGAGCCGCGGGGGTATCCGGCTCTCTGCTGCAATGTCATCGTACCACCATGCGACCCTTCGGCGGATGCCGGGTTCATCATCATGGAACAAACTGAATACCCGCCGATGTCGGGCAGCAACACCATCTGCGTGGTGACTGTGTTGCTTGAGACCGGCATTTTGCCGATGCTCGAACCTGTAACTGAACTGGTGCTTGAGGCGCCCGCCGGGCTGATCAGGGTGCGGGCGACGTGTGCGGATGGCAAAGTCACCCGCGTGTCGTTTCGCAACGTGCCTGCGTTTGCCGTGCATCTGGACAAATTGATCGACGTGCCGGGTTATGGACGGGTTCGGGTCGATATCGCATGGGGCGGTATGTTCTATGTCATCGCCGAAGCCGCCCAGTTTGGGTTGGATATCACGCCGGACAGCGGGGCCAGCATGGTCCGCGCCAGCGAGGCGATGCGTGCGGCGGCAGCCCTGCAACTGCCCGTAGTCCATCCCGAAAATGAGCATATCGTCGGGCCAACTATCGGTCAGCTTACTGCGCCGCCACCGCCGAATGCCGCCTTCCAAGGGCTTAATGCAGTCACCGTCTCCACCGGCGGTTATGATCCTGACCGCCCCGGCGCGTTGGGGGGTGTGTTGGATCGTTCTCCTTGCGGCACCGGAACCTGCGCTAGGATGGCCGTGCTACACGCACGTGGGGAACTGGACATTGGCCAAGACTTTGTGAATGCCGGGCCCATGGGCACTACCTTCACTGGGCGGATAGACGAATTGACGACTGTCGGGCCCTACTCTGCCATTGTTCCGACCCTCTCTGGCCAAGGCTGGATCTATGGCACGGCCAACTACATGCGAGATCCAACAGACCCGTTTCCCGACGGCTACACAATCGGCGACATTTGGTGATCTTGCCAGCCAACGCGAGTCAGGGATGCGCCACAAAATACCGGTCTGCTGGCAAGTAACCGCCTGCCTTGGCCGCAGTCATCCACTCGCGTTCAAGTGCTGTGTCACCAATGATCAATACCTGATTGGCTGGCAATTTCTGAGCATCCACAAACCGCGCCAGGCGTTCCCGCATCTCTGACCAACTGTCTGTAAACTGCGGTGCGGCATCAGTCGCGTCCAAAACCGGGTTAGCCTGTAAAACCGCAGGAGGCGTCTGCGGCGCATGTACCAAGGCCAGCTTCTTGGCGGCCTTGATCGCCTTCAGAGCCTTTTCCTCGGCATCCGGCATTTTTGCGCCGGGGCCAATAACGCGCAAAGCGTTGGAGGAGAACATCAACGCCAGAATGTCCTGCCCAGAGGCCTGCCGAACACTCGCGTAGGTCCGATAATCCATTCCAAGTTCACGCGCCCGCATGACTCGCATCCGAATGATCATCAAAGGCATGGTATTGGGCATCAGATTCCGCTGCGCCTGGCGCCATTGAAATGCGCGATAGGTCTGCCCTGGCGCCAGTGTGGGCCCCTGATTATGGCCAATCTCCGCCATCAGGATGCTTCGGCGAGTCGGGCAACATATCGCGCCAGCGTATCAATTTCCAGATTGACCGCGTCCCCCACCTGAACGTCACCCCAAGTGGTTACGTCTTTGGTATGCGGGATGAAATTGATTCCGAAATCAGCCCCCTCAACCTCATTCACCGTCAACGACGTGCCGTTCAGCGCAACCGAGCCCTTGGGGGCAATGAACTTGGCAAGATCGACCGGCGCACGCAACGTCACGCGTGTACTGTCTCCTTCGTCACGCACCGCGACTACATCGGCCACGCCGTCGACATGGCCCGACACGATATGCCCACCCAGTTCATCCCCAACACGCAAAGCACGTTCCAGATTGATCCGCCGACCAGCAACCCAGCGCTGGCGGCCGATATTGGTTTTATCAACAGTTTCTGCACTGATATCGACGTCAAACCAGTCAGCACCCAGACCAACAACGGTCAGGCAAACCCCATCGCAGGCGATGGAGGCGCCCAGATCGACACTAGTAGTATCATAATGTGTGGCGATACGTGCCCGAAGATCTCCAAGCTGTTTGATCTCTGACAGGGTGCCGATATCCGTGATAATGCCTGTAAACATGGCCGATTTCCTCAGAATGTATGTCTTTCAGGTAGCCGCCTGCCTGCCCGCTGGCAAGGGGTCAGTGTAACCAGAACGCATCGGCTGCACTCGCATCGCGTGACTGAACAGAACCTGCAATGGTTTTGCAACGCTAAAACGTTTAGATAAACCAACATGATAAGCCATGACCCCACATCACGGGTTTTCCTGTTTTTGCAGGGCCCGCATGGTCCGTTCTTTGACGGGGTGGCTAAATTGCTGCGCGACGCTGGGGCGCAGGTCTGGCGTGTCGGATTCAATGCCGGGGATCGGGCATTCTGGTCGCATCGCGACAGCTACATCCCCTACTCTGGCCTGCCTGACGACTGGGCCACAACGCTTGACATTCTTCTGACCGAGAAAGCTGTGACCGATATTGTGCTGTATGGGGACACCCGTCCGGTTCATTCCGACGCTGTCAGGCTGGCACGGACGAAGGGGATCACAATTCATGTTTTTGAAGAAGGTTACCTGCGCCCCTACTGGGTGACATATGAGCGCGGCGGATCGAACGGCAATTCGCGCCTCATGACAATGAGCGTGGCAGAGATGCAAGTGGAACTCGCGCGATCCGACCTGGATGCGCCGTTGCCTCCGGGGCATTGGGGCGACATGCGTCAACATGTTTTCTACGGAGCGCTCTACCACTGGCATGTGATGTTTCGAAATAAGGACTATCGCAGTTTTCAACCGCATCGTGCGTTGCCTGTAGGAAAAGAATTTAAACTTTACCTTCAAAGATTTATCCTTATGCCCCTGCACGCAATCGAGCGACGCAGGGCGACGCGGCGTATCCGCCGGGGAGGATTCCCTTACCACATGGTCTTGTTGCAACTGGAACACGACAGCAGCTTCCAAATGCATTCGCCGTTTTCGACCATGACTGAGTTTCTGGAACTGGTGATTGCCGGATTTACCGAGGGCGCACTGAGACATCATCATCTGGTTTTCAAAGCGCACCCGCTGGAGGACGGACGGATCCCGGTCAGGTTGGAAATCGCTCGACTTGCCAAATTGCACGGACTTCAGAAGCGCGTGCATTTTGTTCGAGGTGGAAAATTGGCCCAATTGCTCAACGAGGCGCGCAGTGCCGTCACTGTCAATTCCACTGCCGCACAACAAGCGCTGTGGCGCGGCATACCCATTAAAGTCTTTGGTGAAGCAGTATACGCCAAACCTGAATTTGTATCTGGACAGTTACTTGCGGCCTTTTTTGCAGGGGCGGCTCGGCCTGATAACGCTGCCTATAAAGATTACCGCCGCTATTTGTTAGAAACCAGCCAGATCGCGGGGGGGTTCTATTCAACGCGTGGCCGGCAACAATTGCTGCGCCAAGTAGTCGACATGATGCTTCAACCAGACGATCCTTATGAAGCCCTCAAATCCGGAACCGCGGCCCCACGGCAACAGTTGAACCTCGAGACATAGTCAAATCTCGCTCCGGCAGTAGATTTTCATTCTGGATTCCGGTAACTTATTCCAAATACGCCACGAAAAGCTGGCGAAGTCTGAGGCAGAAATTTCATAGGTCGAGGAGACCGGGCAGTGAACCCCTTTGCATTACGGTGGGTAAAACCTATCGCTATCGTTGCGGCTATTTCCGTTTTGGCATCCTGCGGGCTGCCCCAGGTCGGGCCGAGCAAAAAGCAAATCTATGCTGGATCAGTACAAAAAGAGGGCGACGCCTTTGTTATTGCAGTCAATGACCAAGTCACCCGTGCCACAGCAGTTGTGCCCACACTTGGGTTTTCGAGTGAATTCAAGAACGCATCCATTCTGGGATCCGATACCATTCGCGCTGGCGATACACTGGGGCTGACAATCTGGGAAAACGTCGATGACGGCCTGCTCGCTGGCGAACAGCAAAATGCGACCCTTCTGGAAGAGGTACAGGTGGACGGCGACGGATTCATTTTTGTGCCCTATGCTGGGCGCATCCGAGCTGCGGGCAATAGCCCCGAGGCCATCCGCCGGATCATTACCGAAAAACTGGAACAACAGACCCCCGATCCACAAGTCCAAGTGCGCCGCCTTGCCGGTGACGGCTCAACAGTATCCTTGATAGGCTCAGTTGGCGCTCAGGGTGTTTACCCGATTGAGCGTCCGACGCGGACCCTGTCAACAATGCTGGCTCGCGCTGGCGGTGTTACCGTTCAACCCGAGATCGCCGAAATCACCGTGACGCGCGGACGTTCCAGCGGCAAAGTATGGTTCCAGGACCTCTATAATTACCCGGAACTGGACATCGCCTTGCGTGCAGGTGATCGTATTCTGGTCGAAGAAGACACACGTTCCTACACTGCGATAGGCGCTACCGGTACCCAGGCGAAGGTCGCGTTTCAAAGCCAGAACCTGTCTGCGATTGAAGCCATTGCGCAAGTTGGCGGACTGTCCTCGGTCACGGCTGACCCAACGGGTGTTTTTGTCTTTCGCAACGAAGCTGCCGAGGTCGCCAACCCCTTGCTGGGACGGGATGATCTGGTCGGTGCGCAGCGTATGATCTACGTGCTTGATCTGACCGAACCCAACGGCATGTTTATTGCACGTGATTTTGTGATCCGCGACGGCGACACCGTTTACGTCACCGAAGCGCCGTTCACACAATGGGACAAGTCAATATCGTCGACGGCGAATTCTCTTGCCGCACTCAGCGCCGTGGCTGCGTTCACCAACAACTAATATGTTGGCCGACACTGGAAACAATGCCGCCGAGGGGCCAACCCCTCGGCGGCTTTTCGTTTATAACGGTGGGTTTTTACTGCAGCGTCGATTGCGCCGAATATTGCAACTGGCGGGCTATGAAATACGCCTTGGCCTGCCCCGTTCCGATGATCTGGTCGGCATCTGGGGCCAAAGTCCGACGTCACATCGCGGTATTTCTGTCTCGAACAAATACAGTGTTGACCTTCTGCGCGTCGAGGATGCTTTTTTGCGCTCATTGCATCCCGGTCGTGCGGGCGAAGCTCCGCTTGGTCTGCTGCTGGACAGTTCGGGCGTGCATTTTGACCCTGCAGCCCCTTCTGATCTGGAACAACTTCTGACGACGCATCCCCTTGACGATACAGCTCTGATGGATCGAGCTCGAAGTGCCGTAGAACGGATCAAAGACGCTCACTTGTCCAAATACAGTGGGTTTGATCCGCAAGCCCCCGTGCCCGATCCTGGCTATGTGTTAGTTATCGACCAGACAAAAGGTGATGCATCTGTCGCCGCCAGCGGAGCGGGGCGGGCACAATTTCTGGAAATGCTGGTATTTGCGCAAGAGGAACACCCCGGCGCCAGAGTGATCATCAAATCTCATCCTGAGACCCGTGCCGGTCACCGGGACGGCTACTTTGGCCCCGAAGATGAAAACGGCCGCATTTCACTGCTCACTGATGCGGTCAGCCCCTGGTCCCTGTTTGAGGGAGCGGTTGGGGTCTACACAGTGTCATCGCAAATGGGATTTGAGGCAATTTACGCCGGGCACAAACCGCGTGTTTTTGGTCAGCCGTTCTACGCCGGCTGGGGTCTGACTGTTGACGAATATCCTGTGCCGCGGCGCGAACGCAAGCTGACCCGGGCACAACTTTTTGCTGCTGCAATGATCACATATCCGACATGGTATGATCCTTACAGGGATCAACTGTGCGAACTTGAAGACGTTCTCAGCACACTTGAGGCACGAACTGCCGCCTGGCGTGCTGACCGGATGGGGTGGGTTGCCAGTGAAATCCGGTTGTGGAAACGCAGCCACTTTCAAAATGTGTTTGGCACTTCAAAAGGGCTTATTTTTCAAAATGATGCGAACAAAGCGCTTGATCTGGCCGGGACCTCAGGGCGCAAATGGATGGTCTGGGCCGGTAAAGCCGGGCCAGACCATGAGGGCGCGCATCGGATCGAGGATGGTTTCTTGCGCTCGCGTGGCTTGGGAGCTGAACTCGTGCCTGCGCTCTCGCTCATCGCCGACGATTTGGGCATCTACTATGATCCAACCAAACCCAGCCGCCTTGAACACCTGATTGCTGCCCGCGCGGAATTGCGCCCTGATCAGGCCGCGCGCGCACAAGAACTGATCCGGTCTCTGAGTGACAAGCACATCAGCAAATACAATCTGGGCGGCGGGTTGCCTGATTTGCCCGAAGGCCACCGTATCCTTGTGCCGGGTCAGGTCGAAGACGATGCCTCGATCATCATGGGCACCGACGCAATTCGCACAAATCGCGACCTTCTAGGTGCCGTGCGCGCTGCACGGCCAGAGGCGGTGATTATCTACAAACCCCACCCCGATGTCGAAGCGGGGCTTCGCAGCGGGTCTGTAGATGCAGAACAGTTCGCAGATGTCGTGGCGCATAACGCGGACCCGCTGGCCTTGCTGGCACAGGTCAGCGAAGTATGGACAATGACGTCACTATTGGGGTTCGAGGCGTTGTTGCGCGCGGTGCCAGTTGTCACTCTCGGCGTGCCGTTTTACGCTGGCTGGGGGCTGACGGAAGATCGCGGCGCGGTTCCTCCCCGACGGAAAGCAACTTTGACCTTGGAAGGGTTGGCCCACGCTGCGTTGATAGACTATCCGCGCTATTTTGATCCCGTGACCAAAACCGCCTGCCCGCCGGAAGTCATCCTAGAGAGACTGGCGAACGGTCACATTATTCGCCCCGGTTCTGCCAACCGCATTCTGTCAAAACTGCAGGGTCTATTTGCCAGCCAATCGCATCTGTGGAGATAGGCCTACCGGGTCACGCGAGCCCAGCGGTGCATTACGTCGCCACCGACGGCATGGGTTTCAATCAATGAGAACCGTGGCGCATCAGACAAAGCGCTGACCCCCATTGCACCAATTGCAGGCAGTCCTTCTGCACCGATCACCAGACCGGCGTCAAAGCCTACCAGCTCATCCACCAGATCGGCGCATAGCAAAGACGCGGCCAAGGAGCTGCCGCCTTCACAAAAAACCCTTGTCAGGCCAGCATTTGCCAACTGGCGCAAAACGTCCACTGGTTCCAACTGTCCACCCCGCGCCGCACAAGGCAGCAGTACTGCGCCCAATCCCCGCCATGCTGAAACAAGATTTGAGTCAGCGTCGGTGCCATGACACAGCCAAAGCGGAACATCTTTGGCGCTGCGTGCCAATTGCCCCATCAGCGGCAGATCAAGGCGGCGCGAGGTCACCACACGGACCGGTTGGTGCACTGCCCCCATATCTCGCACTGTCAAGGCCGGATCATCGCTGCGCGCGGTTCCTGCACCAACCAGAACTGCATCATGGCGCGCCCGCATTGCATGGACGACACGACGCGCGTTGGGTCCTGTGATCCACTTACTTTCACCAGCCGCGGTTGCAATACGGCCATCAAAACTATTGCCAAGTTTGAGGGTCACAAACGGGCGGCCAAGTTCGGTTTTCAAAAAGAACCCGGCGTGGTCTTCTGCGGCCTCGTCAGCGAGAACATCTCTTGTGACCTCAATGCCGGCGGTGCCAAGCATCGCAAAACCGCGCCCTGCAACACGGGTGTCAACGTCTTCAATCGCGCAAATGACCCGGGCAACTCCCGCGTCAATCAGGGCCTGGGCGCAGGGCGGTGTTTGTCCAGTATGTGCGCAAGGTTCAAGGCTGACATAAACATCGGCACCGCGCGCCGCCTCTCCGGCCTGCGCTAAGGCCACAGTCTCGGCATGAGGCCGCCCGCCCGGTTGCGTCCAGCCCCTGCCAACAACGCGACCCTCTTTCACAATCACACAACCAACAGCCGGATTAGGCCAAACAGCCCCTTGTCCGCGCCGCCCCAGTGAAAGGGCCAGCGCCATGTAGCGGATGTCTTGCGCGCTCACGCGTCTTCTGGAGGCGCATCCGGGCGTAACTCGCTGACAAACTTGTCAAAATCGTCGGCCGCCTGGAAGTTCTTATAAACGGACGCAAACCGCACATAGGCTACGGTATCGATCCGTGCGAGCGCCTCCATCACGATCTCCCCGATCTGTTTGGACCCGATATCAGTCTCGCCCATGCTTTCCAATCGTCGCACGATGCCAGAAATCATCTGATCGATACGCTCAGGATCAATGGGACGCTTTTGCATCGAAATGCGGATAGAGCGCTCCAGCTTGGTACGATCGAAATCTTCACGTTTGCCACTGGATTTGATCACAACCAGATCCCGCAATTGCACGCGCTCATAGGTGGTAAACCGACCACCACATGCCGGGCAAAACCGTCGACGACGGATCGAAACATGATCCTCTGCCGGCCGGCTGTCTTTCACTTGCGTGTCGATATTTCCGCAAAACGGGCAGCGCATGGCCGTCCCCCTTTTATCTTTTTCCGCCTCATTGTGGGACTATTGGCCCACTTATCCACAACTATAGGACACCCGCTACACTTTGGGTAGAGGGGAAATGGCGTCGCAACATAGAGGATTTATCGGTACCCGACCTCTTAGGTCCGTCAGCACGTGGCGAGACACACCCTAAGATGGCCCCTTACCTCTTGCTCCCTGTCGGAAACCTGGCATCGCGGCAGAAGGTTGATGCATGGGACGCGGACAAACTCGCACCAACGGTCTTGATGGTCACCGTAGATGATTTGACCGGAGCCATTTGATTTGGGTCGATGGTAAAACCCACGCCCTTTCGGCCAGGCTCGGTCACGCTAGGTCCGCTCGGCGTATTAATGGTGATGTCGGTTTTTGAAGACTGGCCCAATGCGCGCTGCGAATAGTCGGACGCAGCGCACCAAATCTTTTTCGGGCTAGATCTCCGGCCCTGAACCACTTCAAATTCAGTCGCTGTTAAAGGATTAACGTCAAGTCTGTTCATTGACTTGAACGAATCGGCACTGGCGGGAAACCCGCTGATCAACAAGGCTGAGATTGCGCTGATGATGGCTTTCATTTCGGATACTCCCTCATGCTTTGATGCAGTCCAATTGTGCGGATGAATCCCCACTCTCGCTCAGTTTGCCACGTCAGAGGTCAGAGATCGAGGTTCACGGTCGACAGGTCAAAAACCAAGGAGTCAGCGGCGGCCAAACGGGGAAATGGAATCACCACAAAACGTCTGGGCATGCCCGACGCTCAAACTCGCGCCAGCGGTCTTAACCGTTACGGAGCCTGATTTGGAGGGCGGAACATCTGATTTATCAGGATCGATTGTAAACACCACACCGATGCGTCCCGGCTGTGTGACGCTAGGCCCGATCGGAGTCTTAATAATCAGATCTGTTTTCTTATACCTACCCAAACCCCGTCCACTAAAATCCGACGCCGCACACCACATCGCACGCGGGCTTGATGACGCCTTTTTAACTACTTCAAATTCGGTCGCAGTAATCGGGTTCACAGTCAGTGTATTGCGTGCCCGAAACGAATTAGCGCTCGCCGGGAGTGTTCCGATCAATAACGCGAAGGCCGCGCACCCGATGACGATCACTTTCATGTCTCATGCTCCCAAATCTATTATGTCCATCAAAAGTATTGCTGTTGCTGTCGCGATCAAGGCCTTTGCCAAAACAACGGGTACCAATGATTCAGGCGACTATCTGCTGAGGACGAAAAAGGCCGCTTCGATCCGAAGCGGCCTTGTCTCAAATGCACATAATTGCTGCGATTTACTGATCCAGGAATGAACGGAGTTTGCGGCTGCGTGACGGATGTTTGAGTTTGCGCAGTGCCTTCGCCTCGATCTGGCGAATGCGTTCGCGGGTGACGCTAAACTGCTGGCCCACTTCTTCCAAAGTATGATCCGTGTTCATGCCAATGCCAAACCGCATCCGCAAAACCCGTTCTTCGCGCGGTGTCAGCGAGGCAAGAACCCGGGTTGTGGTCTCTTTCAGGTTTTCCTGAATGGCGCTGTCCAGCGGCAAAACCGCATTCTTGTCTTCGATGAAATCGCCAAGTTGGCTATCTTCTTCGTCGCCAATCGGTGTCTCAAGCGAGATCGGTTCCTTGGCGATTTTCATCACCTTGCGAACCTTCTCCAGCGGCATTTGCAGTTTTTCAGCCAACTCTTCCGGGGTCGGCTCGCGGCCAATCTCGTGGAGCATCTGGCGGCTGGTCCGCACCAGCTTGTTGATGGTTTCGATCATGTGCACCGGAATACGAATGGTCCGTGCCTGATCCGCAATGGAGCGCGTGATCGCCTGACGGATCCACCACGTCGCATAAGTGCTGAATTTATAGCCACGACGGTATTCAAACTTGTCGACCGCCTTCATCAGGCCAATGTTGCCTTCCTGAATAAGATCAAGGAATTGCAATCCGCGGTTTGTGTACTTTTTGGCAATCGAAATAACCAGACGCAGGTTCGCCTCGACCATTTCTTTTTTGGCCTGACGGGCTTCTTTCTCGCCCTTTTGAACCTGCTGAACGATACGGCGGAATTCCGGAATATCGAGGCCAACATATTGCCCAACCTGGGCCATCTCGGCGCGCAGATCTTCAACCTTGGTGGTTGAGCGTTCGATGAACATCTGCCAGCCACGACCGGGTTTTCTTGCCATTTCGGCCAACCAGTTGGGGTCCAGTTCGCGGCCACGATATTCGTCGATGAATTCACGACGGTTAATCCGCGCCTGATCCGCAAGTTTTACCATCGAGCCATCAATCGCCATGATCCGGCGGTTGATACCGTATAGCTGATCAATCAGCGCTTCGATCCGGTTGTTATGCAAGTGCAGTTCATTCACCAGCAGCACAATTTCAGAACGTAGCGTCTGATAGGTTTCTTCCTCTTTGGCACTAAATGACCCATCTTCATTCAGGGTTGCCGAAATCCGGCTGTCCTGCATTTCGGACAACTG
>CBDTVL010000058.1:0-17235 GCA_965363755.1 uncultured Sulfitobacter sp. | reverse complement strand
GAAACGCT
The DNA here is from genome assembly GCA_965363755.1 of uncultured Sulfitobacter sp. GTDB lineage: Bacteria > Pseudomonadota > Alphaproteobacteria > Rhodobacterales > Rhodobacteraceae > JL08. Next base: position 17,227 of record CBDTVL010000058.1, on the reverse strand, counting down.
GGATGGCTTTGCCAGCGGCCTGTCGCAGATCTCCGCTGATCCGGTCGGTCAGACCGACGTGGACATCTCGATCCGAAAAGGTGCTCTGCCATTGCCGGTCCGTGGCCGCCTGCTGCATCGCGCAGGCCAGTCAGACGCTGCGGGAATCACCAGACCTGGCATAATCCTGGCAACCCGCCCGCGCGCGCTTGTCACCAGCCCGTCTGCCGCGACGATTCGTTATCTCGGGCCGCTGCTCGATCTGGGCAACGTAGTGATTTTGGAGCCGCAGTCAGATCTGCTAATTGTGTTGGCGGGGCTCGATCAGGTCTTTGGCGAGACCGGGCAAGTCATTCCAGAGGGTGCTCCGGTGGGCTTGATGGGAGGAGAAACGCCAGATATTGACGCAAACTTGTCACTAAGCAGTGAAGGCACTGGAACTGAACGTTCAGAAACGCTCTATATAGAACTAAGAGAGGGCAATAAGCCCGTGGATCCCGAAACGTGGTTCCAAACCCAAAAGGATGGATGATCAAGATGAAGAAATTCGTCATGGCCGCACTGGGCGGTACATTGGCAGGGGTGGTGGCAACCACTCAGATTGCAGGTCCGCTGGTGGCACAAGAAGCCGCCAAGAACGCAAACGTCTATCAACAGCTTGATCTGTTTGGCGACATTTTTGAACGCATCCGCGCGCAATATGTCGAAGAGGTAGATGCCGGCGATCTGATTGAGGCGGCGATCGACGGAATGTTGACGTCTCTTGATCCGCATTCAAGCTATTTGTCACCCGAAGACGCCCAAGCCATGCAGGTGCAGACTCGTGGCGAATTTGGCGGCCTTGGCATTGAAGTGACGCAGGAAGAGGGCTTTGTTAAAGTTGTCTCGCCGATTGATGGCACACCTGCGGCAGCCGCTGGCATCGAGTCTGGCGATTTCATCACCCATGTAGACAGCGAAAGCGTTCTGGGTCTGACGCTGGATGAAACGGTGGATATGATGCGTGGGCCGGTCGGCTCGGAAATTCTGATTACTGTCGTGCGCGAAGGCGAGTCTGAGCCATTCGATGTTTCGATCATACGTGACACAATCAAGCTTGTTGCCGTGCGCAGTCGGATTCAGGGCAACACTGTTATTTTGCGAATCACAACATTCAATGACCAGACAACGCCAAATCTCGAGGCTGGTCTGGCTGAACAGGTCGAAGCAGCCGGCGGCATGGACAAAATCGACGGTATCGTTCTGGATTTGCGTAACAACCCAGGCGGCCTGTTGAACGAAGCCATTTCAGTCTCTGATGCCTTTTTGGAATCCGGTGAGATTGTCAGCACACGCGGGCGATCGCCGGAAGATGGTGACCGCTTCAACGCACGGGCTGGCGATCTGGCACAAGGCAAACCGATTGTGGTGCTGATCAATGGTGGTTCTGCCTCGGCTTCCGAAATTGTAGCTGGCGCCCTTCAGGACCATCGTCGTGCGGTTGTTGTCGGCACCAAGAGCTTTGGCAAAGGGTCGGTTCAAACCGTGATGCCATTGCGCGGTGAAGGCGCGATGCGGCTGACAACAGCGCGGTACTACACACCGTCTGGCCGATCCATTCAGGCACTAGGTGTGTCTCCTGACATCATTGTCGAACAACCACGCCGCCGTCCTGACGAGGAAGAAGAAGAACCCGACACAAATCGCTTCAGCCGAACCGAAGCAGATCTTCGCGGCAGCTTGAACAACGACAGCCTGACCGAAGACGAGCGCAAACAGATCGAAGCGGATCGGGAGAAGGCGCAGGCTGCTGCAGACCTGCGCATTGAGGATTACCAGCTGGCCTATGCCATCGACATTCTCACTGGTCTGTCCGCTTTGGGTCCAAACGACTGAACAATAAATCCCCGCCCGAAAGCCGTGCGGGGATTTTCGCAGAGGGCGCTCTCGTTCAAAGCGTCACCGTTAAGTCTGCCCGCCGAAAACCGTGCCGGATGACATTATCGTACCCAAACGGTGCCGGTCTTGTTGCGACTGCGCTGCAAAGCGGTGAGGCCAATTGCGATTAACGACATACCAAAAGCTGCGGCTGTTACGCGCGCTATCATCAAGCTACCCGCTGGGCTCAGACCAATGCCAAAGGCAATCGCCGTGATGATCATAGCAAGTGCAACGGAACGCGGCAGCACCCGGGCGCGCATCCAGGCAAACGCCAATACGGCATATCCAGTAACAGTCAGGGTGCCTGCCGCCGGAAAGGCGATCGCAACCAGACCCATTGCGTCGCCAGCGCCATGGTCGATGATTACTTGCGGGTAGTGCACTGCCAGATATGGCGCGATGAAGACTTCGTAATAATCCAGCCCAAATATCATCATCATGCCAACAAAGAGGGTCGAGAACCCGATCAACCCGCTCCAACCACGGCGCATTGCTGTCGCCGTGTAAAGAGCCGTTGTGCTGACAAGCCCAAGCACCAACGACAGCGCAAAAAGCGTATGAATGATGAACCAACTCCGAGACGCAATCACCTCTGGTGTCATGTGATGTGGATGCGAAACGTAAGAAAACGCGACCCAATCGAAGACCCGGCATGCACAGGATAACAGACAGCATCCCACTGCGATATTTGCTCGCGATCCTCGCCACATCAGCATTGATGATCTGGCAGTCTGGCGATGCGGAACGTGTAGGCTCCGAGTTTCGGAACCTTGCCCTATTCTGGTTCGGTCCAGTCACGGTCGGATGGCTGCAAATGATCCTGATTACCCGCGGTATTCGCGTGACTTTTGGCGCAGACAACCATCCCGGCTGGGCCTTGCTGATCGCCTCAGCCTTGATCGGAGCGATCCCGTTGACCTTTCAGGTTCGTTGGCTGGTTGAAGCCATCGTTGCGCCTCAGCAGAGTCTTTCGGCCCCGTAGGTGACCTATCCTAATATTTGCGTCATCAACATCGTCTTCTCGCTGATTCAGTTCCTGATGATCGAACGCTGGCCTCTGTTTCAGGTGAGCGGTGATGACAAAAAAGTTGAACCGGAGCCAGAGAGCGCCGCAGAAACTAGCAATGCATCTGCCCCTTATGTCGGCATGTTGCGCCGCAGACCGGACGGATTGAACGGTGTCATCCGTTACATGCACATGGAGGATCACTATCTTCGCGTGGCGACCAATGAAGGCAGTGGTCTGGCGCTGCATCGGATGAGCGATGCGGTGGAAGATTTGTCTGCGTCCGACGGAATGCAGGTTCACAAATCATGGTGGGTTTCACACGGGAGTGTAAAAGAAATCCGCAACCAGAGCCGCAGGAAGGTTATTGTCACGCGCGATGGAACAGAAATTCCGGTTGGTCGGACATTTGAAAAGGCGATGCGTGCAGCTGGTTGGATTTGAATGCTGGAGACATACCAGATCGCTCTTTTTCACGCATGCGGAGGGTCAACAATAGCGGGCCTTGCCCCCGCATTTAGCATGGCTCATAAAAGCACCTAGTCGACGACCACCAAAAGGATCAACCGCTCATGACAATCGAAGCCCCGGAAATCAAAATCGTGGATAGCCACCGGATTGCCTGTGATGGCGGTGAAGGCCCATTGGGCCACCCGCGCGTGTGGCTTCAGATTCCCGCGGACAAAGGCTGGGTAGAATGTGGCTACTGTGACTGCAGATTTGTGCACCAGGACGCCGAGAATAAGGCCTGATACCGGTTTAATAATGTGCGCGTTATCGCCCTTGGCGGGCAAAGCATTAAACCGATAGACCAAACCATTCGTGTGCCACAGAACTGGTCGCCCGCGACAACACGTGTAAAAACAGGGCAAGCAATCAAACAGGGGGCCACATGTCAGAATCGTTTGGAAAAGGATGCCATTTGCATCTGATTGACGGATCGGCTTTTATCTTTCGTGCGTATCATGCCCTGCCACCTCTGACCCGCAAGTCAGATGGGTTGCCAATTGGGGCTGTGGCGGGCTTCTGCAATATGTTGCAGCGTTACGTTGAGGGCAATCATGGCCCGAATGCGCCGACCCATGTCGCGGTGATTTTCGACAAAGGTTCACATACTTTCCGCAATGACCTTTATGACCTCTACAAAGCCAACCGTGAGGCAATGCCCGAGGATTTGCGCCCGCAGATGCCCCTGACCCGCGAGGCTACAATTGCCTTCAACATCGCCTGCAAAGAACTAGAGGGATTCGAGGCCGACGATCTTATTGCCACGCTCGCCGTACAGGCCCGCGAGGCTGGCGGCCGCTGTACCATCATCTCTTCGGACAAGGACATGATGCAGCTGGTCGGCGACGGTGTGGAAATGCTGGATGCGATGAAGAACAAGACCATTGATGTAGATGGTGTGATTGAGAAATTTGGTGTGAAACCGGATCGTGTTGTCGATGTTCAGGCCTTGGCCGGGGACAGCGTCGATAATGTACCCGGCGCACCGGGGATTGGGATCAAGACCGCTGCGTTGTTGATCAATGAGTATGGTGATTTGGACACGCTGTTGGAGCGGGCTGGTGAAATCACGCAACCCAAGCGGCGACAAACGCTAATCGACAATGTGGATCAGATCAGGCTGTCGCGCACTCTGGTGCAACTGGACTGCGATGTCGCGCTGGATTTCGGGCTGGACGATCTCGAGGTGCGCCAGCCCGATACTGAAGTTCTGATGGCGTTTCTGGCCGAAATGGAATTTCGCACATTGTCCAAACGGATCGCAAACCAACTGGGCGTTGAGCCGCCTGAAATTGTTGATGTTGCACCAGCCGCGCAGGCTGACAAGGAAGAAGTTCCCTTTGATGCCGCCAAGTATGAATGCGTTATGGATATGGGCGCACTGCAAGTCTGGCTCGACCGAATTTATCAGGTTGGCTGGGTGGCGGTGGACACTGAAACCACCGGGTTAAATGAGATGCGTGCCGATCTGGTTGGAATTTCGCTTTGTGTCGAGGCGGGGCAGGCCTGTTACATCCCGCTGATCCACAAAGAACATGCTGCCGACGACCTGTTTGGTTCAGACAAGCTGGCCGAAGGTCAACTGGGACTGGATCAGGTACTTGATGCGCTGAAAGCGATGCTAGAGGACCCGTCGATCCTTAAAATCGGCCAGAACATGAAGTATGACGCCAAGATATTTGCGCGCAACGGCGTAGATATTTCCCCGATCGATGACACCATGCTGATGTCTTACGCCCAGCACGCGGGCGAGCATAATCATGGCATGGACACGCTGTCAGAACGCTATTTGGGTCATACCCCCATCCCGATCAAACCTTTGTTGGGCAGCGGAAAGTCAGCCATCACTTTTGACAAGGTGCCCTTGGATGAAGCCACGAGGTATGCCGCTGAAGACGCTGATATCACGTTGCGGCTGTGGCAACATTTAAAGCCGGGATTGCATGCCAAACAGGTCACCACGGTTTATGAAACGCTGGAACGCCCCTTGGTGTCTGTGCTGGCGTGCATGGAAATGTCCGGGATCAAAGTGGATCGCGATACGCTGAGCCGGATGTCGAACGCCTTTGCGCAGAAGATGGCCGGGCTGGAAGCCGAAATTCACGAAATGGCCGGGCGTAGTTTCAATGTGGGCTCGCCCAAACAACTGGGCGAAATTCTGTTTGATGAGATGGGCATCGAGGGCGGCAAAAAGGGCAAAACCGGCGCCTATGCCACCGGCGTTGACGTGTTGGAAGATTTGGCGACCGAGCATGAATTGCCCGGCCGTGTTCTGGACTGGCGGCAACTGAGCAAGCTGAAATCAACTTATACGGACGCGCTACAAGAACACATAAACTCAGAGACCGGTCGTGTGCACACTTCTTATTTAATTGCGGGGGCCAATACTGGACGTCTGGCATCGAAAGATCCAAACCTGCAGAATATTCCGATCCGTACTGAAGAAGGGCGGCGTATCCGCGAGGCGTTTATTGCGGAAAAAGGCAAAGTTCTGATCTCGCTTGATTATAGCCAAATCGAGTTGCGTATCCTGGCCCATATCGCGAAAATTCCGGCGTTGAAACAGGCGTTTGCCGATGGCCTGGACATTCATGCGATGACGGCGTCCGAGATGTTTGATGTACCGCTGGACGAGATGACACCAGACGTGCGACGCCGCGCCAAAGCGATCAACTTTGGCGTCATCTACGGGATTTCCGGCTTCGGTCTGGCACGCAATCTGCGCATCCCAAGATCCGAGGCGCAGGGGTTCATTGACCGCTATTTCGAACGATTTCCCGGCATCCGTACCTATATGGATGACACCAAAGCCTTCGCCAAAGAACATGGCTATGTGCAGACGTTGTTTGGTCGCAAAATTCATACGCCTGAAATCAATGCCAAAGGTCCGCATGCCGGATTCGCCCAGCGCGCAGCGATCAATGCGCCAATTCAAGGGACCGCAGCAGACGTGATCCGGCGGGCGATGATCCGAATGCCGGATGCGATTGAGGGAATGCCTGCGAAGATGCTGCTGCAGGTACACGATGAATTGCTGTTCGAAGTTGATGAGTCAGCGGTGGACGATGTCATCGCCGTTGCCAAAGGTGTCATGGAAAACGCTAGCGATCCGTCGGTGAAACTGGATGTGCCGCTGACGGTGGATGCAGGTCGAGGTATGAACTGGGCTGAGGCTCATTAGGGCCTGACTTTGATATCCTGCCTGCAAGCGATATGTGCTGGAAATCTTGCTGGATACCGATCAGTCGAGAGCCTTGGGCGAAACCAACGCTCAACGACTTGGCCGAGGCTTTTTCGACCAATTGGCACTGTCAAACCACAGTTCTCTCAAATGATCACAATCTTGCGGGTCGGCGGACAACAGTTGCGACACCGTAACAATAGACTTGCTCGATCGTGCGATCTACTTTCCCTGCAACAGTGCCCCAAAAGATGGCCAAGTCTATGTTGCTAAAGAGCCCATTATGGCGAAGAACCCCGCCCGCAATTTTTCCGGTTTGCCTAGGCCTGATAGGGTTGGGTCTGGGGTGGCGCAATGCAGCCGATATCTTGCCTATTGCGCACGAAATCGGCGACTTGCTCCTTGGATTTAGTTCGGCGTTTTTCCTCTTCTTTCTAGCATTTTATTTACGCAAGATAACCGCTCGCCCAGCGGTCCTCTTCGAAGACATGAAGAATTCAGGCGCACGCGCGGGGGTTGCTGCTGCAGCCATGTCCATGATGCTGTTGGCGGCTGCGCTATTGCCGCTGGGTTTATCCGTGCCCCAAGTCTGGTGGACAGGTGTGATTATGCAAATCGCAGCGAGCGCAATTGTGTGTTATGCAATTTGGCAAGATCCGCCAAAACAAAGACAATTCACCCCCTTTCAATACCTCACATTTGTTGGACCGGTTGCAGGGCCTATTGCCGGCATACCGTTGGGTTATGTGAGGGAGAGTATCTGGCTCATCCTCGCGGCGCTGGTCGCTCACATAATCATCAGCGTTGGGAATGGGAATCGGCTGATGCGCACGCGACCTCCGATACCACTTCGCCCTTCCCTAACGATATTTCTTGCCCCCAACTGTCTGTTTGCGCTGGGCTTTGGGCTGCTCGAGATTGATTGGGCGTTTTATGTATTCTACTGGATCGCAAATAGTGCAGTCCTGGTCTTGGTATTGCTGACCCCTTGGATGATCAAAGGCGGCTGGACCCCGATCTGGGGAGCCTTCACCTTTCCAACCGCAACATTTTTGAACGTTCAGGTTATGGCGATTGCAAAAGGAGCGGGTGCGCTGGCCGTCTTTGGGACCTACGCCGGTTTGACACTTGGAACGCCGCTGATTCTCTTCATTGCCTATCGCTCTGTGATGTCCTGGTCGACCGGTGAACTGGCCGAAAAATCCGGCGCTGCAAAAGCGTGATCCTTAGCGCGGATTGGCCGCGGCTCAATTGCGTGGTGATGCGTCGAACCACTCTTGCTCAGACAATACCAAGCTGGGATGACATGGTGCAAAAGTTAGGGATTTCCTTGGTCAGTTTTTACTGTAAACGTCAGAAGCGCCGCGAAATCTCCGCTGTGCTGGCAATCAGGCCTGCTGCATCCAGCCAAAGCAATTTTCTGTCAGGTCCGTGGAATGATATTCAGCGCTGACCCAGCCCGCGTAGCCATCAGCGTCAAAGGCTGCGAATAGTGCGGGGAAGTCCATCTCACCCACACCCGGTTCGTGCCGCCCCGGTGCGCTGCCGATCTGCACGTGGACAGCTTTGTCGCCCATCGCGCGCCAGACAGCCATCGCGTCGCCAGTGATCATCTGAGCGTGATAGCTGTCATATTGCAATCCGACATTGGGTCTGTTCACTGCGTTCAGAACGTCAACCGCAAGATCATAGTCATTCAGAAAGTACCCCGGCTGATCGACGGGATTGAGCGGTTCAATCGTAAATCGCTGCTTGGGCGCGCTATCCGCCGCCCACCGCAAGTTTTCAATGAATGTCGTTTTGGCGTCTGATCCTGCGGCAACGCCTGCCATGACATGGATGAGTTCGGGCTTGAGCACATCGGCATAGCGCGAAACCCGACGGATATCGTGCTGAAACCGCTGCTGACCGCCGGGAACTGCGGCAAATCCACGTTCGCCACCTGTGTAATTGGGAGGTGGTGCGTTGATCAGCACAAGTTCAAGGCCGTTTGCAATCAAGGCGCGGCTGGTGTCTTTGGCAGCGAACTCGTACGGAGACAGGATTTCCACGGCTTCAAATCCTGCGGCGGCGGCGGCATCAAACCGATCCAGATAAGGCAGTTCGTCAAACAAAAGGGTCAGGTTGGCGGCGAAACGTGGCATGATAATGATCCTAGTGATTCCACTGCATAGGGTAAGGCCTTTCAACCTGCGAAGGCGCCCTCAATCGGGCAGTTCGTCCGACGGAATCACCGGAAAAAACTGTCCCGACGACCACAGACCGAACCAACCCTCATGATGACCGCCGATATCAACCAGCCGATAGAAACTCTTGCGGTCAATCAGCGCCTCAAGCCCGGCACGCATCATGATGTAGGGCGATGGCTCACCGGTTTTGGGATCACGCACGACGCGGATTGCATGTTCCGGACCTGCCACGGCAAAATCACCGACATGCGTCTCAAATGTCAAAACCTGCTCTGACCCAGTCCCCGACATTTCAAAATCCACGGCAACAAAAGGCGCGTCATCAACTGATATTCCGACCTTTTCCACTGGAGTGACTAGAAAATACTTGCCATCTTCCAGTTTAAGTATCGAAGAGAACAATTTGACCAATTCGAGCCGCCCGAACGGCGTCCCCAGATAAAACCAGGTCCCGTCGCGCGCGATCCGAATGTCCAAATCACCGCAAAACGGCGGATTCCACAGATGAACGGGCGGCAAACCGCGCGTTTTGGTGGCTTTAACAGAGGCGATGAGGCCTTCTGCGGTTGGAGTCACATTTATTTGTCCACTCATTGCTTTTGCCATTTCCGTTTCGCGCGATACACTCCTATCTAAGGTATATAATCGTCAGGAGACAGATAGCTATGACCGATCAAGCAGACCTCGTGCCACAGATCGAAGCGCTGGAAGAAAAGCTGGCGGCAGCCAAGGCGTCGATCACACGCAGGTTTATCGGGCAGGAACGGGTTGTAGACCTGACGTTGACTGCGCTTTTGTGTGGTGGACATGGATTGCTGATCGGGCTGCCGGGACTGGGCAAGACTCGTCTGGTTGAAACCCTGTCGACCGTGATGGGCCTGGATGGCAAACGGATTCAGTTCACGCCGGATCTGATGCCTGCGGATATACTTGGGTCCGAAGTACTTGATACGGCAGACGATGGTACCCGTAGATTCCGGTTTGTACCGGGTCCGATTTTTTGCCAGTTGCTGATGGCGGATGAGATTAACCGGGCCAGCCCGCGTACTCAGTCGGCTTTGTTGCAGGCGATGCAGGAGCAGACTGTGACTGTCGCGGGAGAAGATCGCCCGCTTGGTCAGCCGTTTCATGTTCTGGCCACACAGAACCCGATTGAACAGGAGGGCACCTATCCCCTGCCCGAGGCGCAGCTGGATCGCTTTCTCGTGCAGATTGACGTAGATTATCCCTCGCGCGAAACCGAAAGGGACATTCTAATCGCAACAACTGGGGCGACAGAGGACGTATCAACCGAGGTCTTCACCACTGGCGAGTTATTGGCCGCGCAAAGACTGCTGCGGCGCATGCCCGTCGGAGAAAGCGTTGTTGAGATGATTCTTGATTTGGTTCGCGCCTTTCGCCCGGACGAACCGGGTGCGTCGGACCGGGTGCGTGAAACTGTGGCGTGGGGCCCCGGCCCGCGGGCAGCTCAGGCCCTGATGATGACCGTACGCGCCAGCGCGTTATTGCAAGGGCGTCTGGCACCATCTGCAGAGGACGTCATCGATATGGCACGCCCGGTGCTGTCGCACCGAATGGCGCTGAACTTTGCCGCGCGTGCGCGCGGTGACAGTTTGTCTGATCTGATCGAAACAACAGCGGCGTCGCTGGCCCAGACCCGTGCAGCCGCGTGATTCAGCCGTTTTCCCTGCGCGAACGAGCCGAGGATCAGGCCGCACGCCTTCCGCCATTGCTGGCGCGCGCAGAGCATCTGGCCGGGACCGTTCTGCTGGGCGACCACGGTCGGCGCAAGTCCGGGCTAGGGGATGATTTCTGGCAGTACCGCCCGGCGCAGTTGGGCGACAGCCGTCGGATGATTGATCACCGCCGGTCTGCCCGTGGGGACACACAATTTGTGCGCGAACGCGAATGGCAGATTGCGCAGTCGGTCATGTTGTGGGTGGACCAAAGCGCGTCCATGCGGTTTGCGTCGACGACAGATTTGCCGGACAAAGCCGACCGGGCGCGGCTGATTGGGTTGGCCATTGCGATCTTATTGGTGCGCGGCGGAGAGCGGGTGGGTCTGACCGGAACGTCACTGCCACCCCGGCGCGGAAACACTCAGATATTGCGGCTGGCAGAAGCCTTTTCCGAAGACGCCGATGCGGACTATGCCGTACCGGAATCGCGGGCAATGATTCCGCATGCCCGGGCCGTTTTTATCTCTGATTTCATGGGCGATATCGCAGGCGCACGTCTGGCATTGACCAAGGCTGCAGACCGCGGTGTACGTGGTGTTCTATTACATGTGCTCGACCCCGCCGAAGAGGCGTTTCCTTATCAGGGTCGCACCATATTTGAGAGCATGGGCGGAACGCTGGCCCATGAGACGCTCAAAGCAGGTGAGCTGAAATTGCGCTATTTGGAGCGCCTGGCTGCCCGCAAAGCTGAGTTGCAGTCGCTCGCTGTTGTGACGGGTTGGCGATACAGTGTGCACCATACAAGTAGCTCCGCGCAAACCGCACTTTTGTGGTTGTATCGCGCACTGGACAGGGGGCAGGTATGACCGTTTTAGGCGGCATTGGCTTTACTGCACCCTGGCTTTTGCTGGGCCTGATGGCGCTGCCTATCCTTTGGTTGATCCTGCGGGCAGTGCCTCCGGCACCCATCCGACGACGATTCCCGGGCGTGGCGCTGCTGCTGGGTCTCAAAGATGATGAAAGCGTATCGGACCGCACCCCTTGGTGGCTCTTATTGCTACGTATGTTGGCTGTTGCAGCAATCATCCTCGGTTTGGCCGGTCCGGTGTTGAACCCATCGCAGGACCGCCCCGGCAGTGGGCCGTTGCTTTTCGTTCTCGATGGAAGCTGGGCCGGTGCGACGCGCTGGCCGGTCAAGCTGGACGTGATCGAGGCGCAATTGTCAGAGGCCGGACGCGCGGGCCGCACGGTGGCGATGTTACACCTGACTGCGCCGGAGCCGCTTGTGTTTCAGGCAGCGGATGTCTGGGCCGACCGTCTCCCCGGGCTGCGACCAAGGCCATGGACATCTGATGCGACCATGATTTCGCAAGCTGTCGACATGCTGGGCAGCAATAAGTTTGAAACTTACTGGATGTCAGATGGTTTGATGTATGAGGACCGAGACACCTTACTGGAAGCGCTCGAAGATCGAGGGCCAGTGCGTATTTTTCAAAGCGCAAGTGCCGTTTTGGCGCTGGCGCCAGCCACGTTTGAAGACGGTGCAGTCCAGCTGACGGCCCGGCGCTCGGCCGCTGGAGAAGCGCGCGATGTGACACTGCTGGCGCATGGCCGCGATCCTGCCGGAAATGCGCGTGTATTGGCCAGTGTTCCTGCGCGGTTCGAAGCTGGGGCGTTGGACGCGCAGGTGGCGCTCTCCTTGCCTGCCGAACTGCGTGCCCGTCTGACCAAATTTGAGATAAAAGGCCAGCGTTCGGCCGGTGCGATAACCCTATCTGATGACAGTTTACGGCGACGCGAAGTTGCTTTGATTGCCGGGCGCGAGGATCGCGAAGGTTTAGAGCTACTGTCTCCCCTGCATTATCTGGAACAGGCTCTGGTGCCGACCGCCGACTTGTTGAATGGCGCATTGATGGATTTACTGCCTGCAAACCCCGATGTGATTGCAATGGCTGACGTTGCAACCCTATCCACGGCAGAAGAGGCGGAGTTGCTGGAGTGGGTAGACGGTGGAGGCATGTTGTTGCGCTTTGCTGGACCTCGACTGGCGGCAAGTGATGTCAGTCGAGCCGACGAACATCCGCTAATGCCAGTGCGATTGCGCGCCGGTGGCCGCACTGTAGGCGGCGCAATGAGTTGGGGAGAACCAAAAGCGTTGGCCCCGTTCTCAGAAACCTCACCGTTCTTCGGCCTTGAGATTCCAGAGGATGTTCGGGTCACAGCGCAGGTCATGGCGCAACCTGATCCCAGCCTCGCGGCGCGGGTCATTGCCGCGCTGACGGACGGGACGCCGTTGGTAACGCAAAAAACTCTTGGCCAGGGACAGATTGTCCTGTTCCATGTGACCGCCAATGCGGAATGGTCAACCCTGCCGCTGTCCGGCCTGTTTGTAGAAATGCTAGAGCGGCTGGCCGTGTCCTCGAGTGCCAAGACGCCCAGTGCTGTTGAACTGGAAGGCACGACGTGGACACCAATTCAAATACTCGACGGATTCGGTGCTTTGTCGGATGCGGGCAATTTATCGGGCATCGATGGCACCGATCTGGCGGAGTCTCCGTTGGGGCCAGACCTGCAACCGGGCCTTTATACCTCAGGTGATCGCCGCATTGCGCGAAACGTGGTCGGGTCTGAAACAGCGCTTATACCCGCAAGTTGGCCTGCTCGAATTCCGGTGATCGGATTGACCGTTCAGGCCGAACTTCCTGTGGGTGGCATCTTGCTGAGTCTGGCCATCGGGTTGCTCTTGTTAGACGTGATCGCGTCGCTCGCGCTCTCGGGCCGCCTGCGTGGCGTGCGGGCAGTCTCGGCGATGCTGGCGTTATTTTTACTTCCATTTGGCACACCACCCGCTAGTGCCCAAAGCGGCGACAGCTTTGCCCTTGTAGCGACCGCCGAATTGGTTCTCGCCCATGTTATAACAGGCAATCGGGCCGTTGATAACACCGCCCGCGCGGGTCTTGTTGGCTTGTCTGAAACCTTGTTTTTCCGAACCTCGGTCGAGCCTGCCGTACCAGCAAGCATCAATCTGGAAACAGATGAACTTGCGTTCTTTCCGATCCTTTACTGGCCCATCACACCTGATCAGCCAACACCTTCGAGCGATGCCTATGCAAAATTGAACGAATACCTGCGATCAGGCGGGATGATCCTGTTTGACACCCGTGATGCCGATATTGCCCGCTTCGGGTCAGCCAGCCCCAATGGGCGCAAACTACAGGATCTTGCGCGGCCCTTGGATATTCCTCCGCTTGAGCCTCTTCCGTCAGACCATGTGCTGACACGCACGTTTTACCTGCTTCAGGATTTTCCCGGACGTCACACCAGCCGCGAGGTTTGGGTCGAGGCCGCCCCCCCCGATGCCGAGCAGATCGAAGGGATGCCGTTCCGCAACCTGAACGACGGTGTCACGCCGGTTGTCATAGGCGGAAACGATTGGGCCGCAGCCTGGGCAATCAATGACCGCGGCGTAGCGGCGTTCCCGATCGGGCGCGGATTTTCTGGTGAGCGGCAACGCGAGCTGGCCTATCGTTTTGGCGTCAATCTGGTCATGCATGTGCTGACCGGCAACTACAAATCAGATCAGGTACATGTTCCCGCGCTGCTCGACAGGCTGGGCCAATGACCCAGTTTATTGTCTTTGATCCGTTGATCCCTTGGCCTGCACTGGCCGCCGTTGCAGCGGTGATGATTTTGGGCGTCGGGCTGGCGCTTTGGCGGGGGCTTTCGGGTTGGGCGCTTCGGTTTCTTGCCGGAGTGGTGCTCTTGGGCGCCCTTGCAGGCCCGGCCGTTCAGCAGGAAGACCGCAACCCGCTGACAGATATCGTCGTATTGCTGGAAGATAAAAGCGCCAGCCAATCTCTTTCCGACCGGCGCACTCAGACCGAAGAAGCCGCGACAGCCCTGATCAGCGCAATTGCGGCCCGCCAAAACACAGAATTGCGACGTGTGATCGTACCAGACGGAGACGGGGACAGCGGTACGGCACTGATGACCGCTCTAAACGATACGCTGGCCGAACAACCCCGCGCCCGGATCGCAGGGATCATTGCGCTCAGTGATGGTCAGGTCCACGATATCACTCGTGCGCCGGATCTACCGGCACCGATGCACCTGCTTCTCTCCGGACGTCAGCCCGATTGGGATCGCAGGCTGATCGTGCGAAACGCACCTGCATTTGCCATTATTGGCGAACCTGTAACGTTGACGCTGCGCATTGAAGACAGTGGTGCGGTTCCGCAAGGCGAAGCCTTTGCACCCCTTGATATTTCAGTCGACGGCGCCCCGCCACAAACCTTCAAAGTACCGATTGGAGAGAGCATTGATCTGCCCGTGACGTTGCCGCACAGCGGCCGTAACGTGATCCAGTTTTCGGTGCCCATGGCCGAAGGCGAGTTGACAAATCGCAACAACACAGCCCTGATCCAGATTAATGGCGTGCGCGACCGGCTTCGTGTTTTGTTGGTGTCAGGTGAACCGCATGCCGGTGGTCGGACATGGCGCAACTTGTTGAAATCGGACAGTTCTGTCGATCTTGTCCATTTCACCATCCTACGTCCGCCTGAAAAGCAGGATGGGGTTCCGGTGGGGGAATTATCTTTGATTGCGTTTCCAACCAGAGAGCTGTTCTTGGAAAAAATCAACGACTTCGATCTGATTATTTTTGACCGCTACAAACGACGTGGCATTTTGCCTGCAATCTATCTGGACAACGTGGCCAACTATGTCGAACAGGGCGGTGCCGTCCTTGTCGCTGCCGGTCCCGACTTTGCCGGTGCTGACAGTATTTATCGCTCACCTCTCGCCCGCATTTTGCCGGCACAACCCAGTGCGCGAGTATATGACGAGGGGTTCACGCCGACCGTGACAGATCTTGGCAAACGTCATCCGGTCTCGGCCGATTTGCCTGATGCCGGGGATTGGGGGCGCTGGTTACGCCAGATTGATGTGGCACCGCAGTCGGGCGACGTGTTGATGACCGGGGTTGATGAGCGTCCTTTGCTGGTGCTGGACCGCGTCGGTGAAGGACGTGTTGCCTTGCTGGCCTCGGACCATGCGTGGCTCTGGAGCCGGGGCTATGAAGGCGGGGGGCCTCAGTTGGAACTCCTCCGTCGCCTGGCGCATTGGATGATGAAAGAGCCCGAACTGGAAGAAGATGCGCTTTGGGCCGAAGCCACCGGTCAAACCATGCGGATCATTCGCCGAACGCTGGAGGACAGCGCCGCGCCGGTGATCGTCACGCCGCCAGACGGACCTGATATCGAGTTGCCGTTGATAGAGGTAGCACCAGGGCGGTTTGAAGCCCAGTATGACGGCCCAACCATCGGACTTTACCGCTTGAATGATGGCTCCCACGAGGCCGTGATCGGACTTGGTCCGGCTGCACCGCGGGAATTCGAGCAGACAATCTCGACCGGCTCTATCCTAGAGCCCGTTATCGCATCTTTGCGCGGCGGTATTCTTCGGCTTGAAGACGGCATCCCGCGAGTGCGCACAATTCGCGAGGGGCGACCAGCATCGGGGCGCGGCTGGATCGGGATCACCCCGCGCGGTGCCTATGAAACCCGCGACGTCACACAGACCTCTATCCTGCCAGCATGGCTGGTGTTGCTATTGGCATCCGCTTTGATTGTTGGTGCATGGCTGCGCGAAGGTCAGAGATAGGCGTTGCTGGTCTGATAACTTGGCACAAGGCGGCTAGGATCAGGGCCTACAATGAAAGCAAGCTGCCATTCGCTGCGGCGATAAATCAAGATCTGCTATGCGGGACAAAACCGACCTTGGCTTCAATGGACAGGACCCCCACCAATGGCCTCTTGCAGCCATTCACTAGACCTCCTAGCGCTGCGATGCAGCTTCCCAAGCCAGTCTTTCATCTGCTGATGAATCTAAGTCTGGGAATTCGCCGCGTCTTCAAAAACTTCTGAATTTACGTCACGAATATCACGCAACCCGAGTTGCGCCAAAGTTATACTGATCTCTTCAGCCAAAAGGTTTGTCATTTCCTGCAGCCCTCGATCGCCACCGGCTGCAATGGCGAATGAAAATGGCCGGCCAAGGAAAACGAAATCCGACCCCATCGCGTATGCTTTGACTATGTCTTCGCCGCTTCGAATGCCGCTGTCAAAAAAGAGCGACATGTCTGGCCCGACCGCCTCTCGAATTCTCCTCAATGCGAGGATTGGAGGAAGCGCCCCGTCGAGTTGGCGCCCGTCATGGCATGACACTTGAATGGCATCCACGCCAACAGATTGCAATTTCAGAGCGTCCTCTGAGCTGACCACACCTTTGACGACAAGGTTACCTTTCCACTTTTCCCAAATCCTTGCCAATAGATCCCAATTGGCACCTGCTCGGCTGCTGGTACGGTCAAACTCTCCAAAGTAGCCGCCTAAATTTGCAAGCTCGGGCTTTCCTCGGACGAGCTGTGACAAGGACCAACTGGGGTGGCAGGCAAAATCAAAAAACTGTCGTGGACCGATCTTGAACGGCATCTTAAAGCCACGCCGAAGTTCGCGGGGTCGTCTGCCGACTTCAGGTACATCAACGGTCAACACAAGTGTCTCGTATCCGGCAGCATCTGCGCGATTCAACAGGCGATCTGATCCCTCGAACTCGCCACTGATATAGAGCTGAAACCAGGCATTACCCTCGGACATAGTAATCATATCTTCAAGAGAGGTGGAGGCGACAGTAGAAACACCAACGGGTATTTGATGCTTGGCTGCTAGTTTGGCCAGAAACCGATCAGCCGACGGCGAAGCAAGGT